>CAZKVF010000189.1:0-22535 GCA_964556085.1 uncultured Solibacteraceae bacterium | reverse complement strand
CCGGTTGCTTTCGAGCGAACGCCGTGGTGCATCACGATGCCCGGCAACCGGTATCTCCTGGCGTGGGAAGAGCTGAAGCCGCCCATGGGTGGGATGGTGGCGGGCGCTTGAACATCGATGATTTCCTGAAAAGGATGCGTAACCTCGCCGGCAAGAGCAATAGCGTGCGCGTGGTAATGGAACCGCGGCTTCTGAATTTTCATCAACTAGTCCGTCAACGTGAATGGCACTCGTTCCAGCGGTGTCTTCTCCGTCGTGCCGTCGCGGAGGCCGTAAAGAGTCAAGATGTAACTGCCTGGGCCGAGGGCTTTAGGCCGGATCGATATGGAAAAATCACCTGGCGCAGCCGTAACCTTACTACTAAGTAACACCCGATGGTCCGCCCCGCGTTCGATTTCCGTCTGGTAGGCCGGATAGGTCTCTTCCCATTCGTGCGGGACGGAAAGAGCAATGATGGACTGCCGCCGGGAAAACGTCAAGTCCTGGGCGGCCCGGGTGGCCTTTACGGAAACAGCCGGCGCGATCACGAACGGGCTGGGTTGCGAGGTGCTGCCGAGGAACTGATATCCGGCCAGGATGCAAGCCACTGCCCAACCGGCCATTGTGGCAACGGGCGCCAGGCGCCATCCTGTCCAGAAATTCCAATTCCAACGGATCCTTTGCCGGGCGGGTTTAACGGCACGAGCCTCCTGGAACACGGCACGGGCATTCTGCATGAATCCGGCGCCCATTTCCAGGGCTTCGACGCATTCCGGGCAGTCGAAGAAATGCTCTTCGAACTCCTCCCGCTCCGGTCCGCTCAGTTCGCCGAGAAGGTATTGCTCAACCGCGAGCTTACGGGCCGCCTCCGCGTGATCCATTAGTAGCATAGTAGCTTAGTTGGCAGGTTCCTAGTCCCAGGAGCGCCAGTCAAATTCCGCATCCTCGGCACTCATTCGATGCGCGGGTGGGCACTTTCATTTTGAACGGGCGCGATAGCAAGCGGTTCACAGGGCTAGTACCGGCTTCCTAGATCCTCCATTTTTAAGTGATCTTCGCAGACCGAACGTTACAGGCCCGGGAACCGATCCCGGATAGGGAACTCTCCCTAGTGGGTACAAAGCGACACTATTGCGGGCGCTCGGCGGCGAGTCCGGTACGCTGAATGGATTGCAGCGACGCGATGAAAGCCTTGGCGTCGGCGCGGCCCAGGCAGCGCTCCAAGATGGCCGGCGGCGCGGTGCGCAGATCGGCCAGGAGTAGGGCGTCCAGGGCGTCGGAAAAATTGGGGTCCACGTTGAGCGCCAGCAGTTTTCCGCCGGCTTTCAGATATTGGCGGATCAGCACCGGGATTCCTTTGCCGTCGGCTTCGATATCGGAGATCGAAAGGGAGATGTCCTCGATGTTAGCGGCCACCGAAGCGAGGCGGCGGATGGAGGTGGATCCCGGAGCCCGGAAACGCAACCGGGGCGCGACGAGGCGGGCCAGGTCGTGCGTGGCGCGCGCCGAGAGATAGGTGGCCATGAGCCCACGCGAAGCAGCGCGGTAGTCGCGGCTGATGCTGACGGCTCCGAAGAGGACGGCCGCCTCCGGCCGCTGTTGGATGAACCGCGTGATTCCTTTCCAAAGCAGGAGCAGCGGAGAGTAGCTTTTCTGGTATTCGGGAGAGACGAAAGAGCGGCCGAGTTCGACGGCCGGTCCAATGCGCTCGAAGAACTGCGGCTGGTAGCGGAATAAGGTGCTGGTGTAAAGGCCGCGGATACCGAAACGCTCGAGGACTTCGGAGGTGAGAGCCAGACGGTAGGCGCCGGCCAGGCGGTCATCCGCCCGGTTCCAAAGGAACAGGTGATAGTAATGGTCGTCGAACCAGTCCAGATCGATCTGCCGGCCAGTACCTTCGCCAACCAGGCGGAAGGCCAGTTCACGGCGGCGGCCGATTTCCAGGAGCAGGCGCGGAATCTGGAGTGCGCCGGCCAGATACACGGTGAAGTCGCCGTTGCGGATGAGTTCACATTCGGGCGGCAATGCGGCTACTTCATCTGATAAAAGCCGTCGCGTTGGAGAACCCAGGTCGGGGGCGGGGGGCTGGGGATCAGGGACGGGTCTCACGGCATTCCCCGAGGTCGCGCTCAGCCGATGCGACAAAAAGAACGTCCGGGAGCGCAGGTACTCGGTGGCGCGATCCGGCTCTCCGTAGGCTTTCAGCACACTGTAAGGAATCGGACTTCCGATACGGACGGGAATCGTCCTGCCCCGCAACTTGCGGAACTCGCGAGCCAGGCCCATCGTCCGCAGACGCGGGTGAATGGTGCCGGTAAGCTGGAAAGAAAGGCTGTTGGCGCCCTCGAAAAAGACAGGAATTACGGGGCACTGGGCGCGAAGAGCGAAGCGTGCCGCCGTGGTTTTCCAGGGCGGGTCCGTGATGGAGTGTTCCATCCAGTCCAAGTGCGCCACTTCGCCCGCGGGAAACATGGCCAGCAGGCCCGCGCGGGAAAGCCATTCCAGGCAGGCGCGCAACGGACGGCGGTTTTCGACATGCGCCTGGGTGGTTTCAAACGGGTTAACGGGGACAAGCACGTCACGAAGACCGCCGAGGCTGGCCAGAATGGAATTAGCGACAATTCTGTAGTCGTCGCGCACCGAGCCCAGCAGGACCGGAACAATTAAACCTTCGACGATGCCGAACGGATGGTTGGCGACCACTAAGGCGGCCCCCTGGCGGGGAATCCGGGCAAGGTCGGCCCGCTCGACTTCAAAGCGGATTTGCAAGGCTTCCAGCAGGTTGCGCGCGAAAGCCGCGCCCCGGCCGCTGTCCTGGGCGCGCTCCAGGCTGGCCATGAGATCGGGCGGCAAGACCCACCTTCTCAGCGCAGCCTCGGCGGGGGCAGCCCACGCCCGGAGCGGAGCCGGCAACAACGGGACGTCGTTAAGCGGGGGAGGAGAGCCGATTTCCTGCATATCCGCCATAATCGAAGACTGCTAAATTTCTGTTACGCCGGTGTGAGCCGACGGTTAAGATTTGATCGCAGCCGGGTGTCTTCGGTGCCATTACACGCGTGATTTTCCAGAATGGAATCAAGCCACTGGACGGCGTCGTAAACGGCCGAATTGCGAATGCGGGCGGCATTCGCACGGAACCTGGCGAATCGGTCGGGACGGAGCAGTTCGGGGATCGCCTCGCCGAGTTTATCGAAGCTGGAGACCACCAGGCCAACCTGTTGCTCGCGAATCCACCGGGCATTGTAGCGCTCGTGGACCATGGTGCGAATGTTGCATTCGACGACTACCGGGAGTTGCATGGCCAAGGCCTCACTGATGCTTCCTGGCCCCGGCTTGCCAATGAAGAAATCGGCCAGGCCCATAAAATGGGCGACATTCCGAGTGAAACCCTCGACGTGCATGGGTATGTAAGGGTCCATGGAACGCAGGGCCAGGAGGGACTCCGCGTGGCGCCCGCAGAGGACGATCAACTGCACACCCATTCCTGGGCGGTTGAGGGCGCGGACGACGCGAATGGCGTCTTTCGAGCCCACACCCCCGAACAAGACCAGTCCGGTGGGAAGAACGGGATCGAGCCCAAGGCGAACGCGGCCGCCGGCCCGGTCGGAGGCGTTTTCCGGACGCCGTGCGCGGTGGAAGCCGGGGTCAAGAATCATACCGGACATAGCCAGGACTCGCTCCTCGGGAACGTTGAGGGATAGAGCCTGACGGCGAGCGTGCGACGACCCGCAGATCAAGTACTGATCCAGATTCTCGATCCAGAAGTGCGGCGGGTAGTCCACGAGATCAGTCATGATGGTGACGAAAGGACGCCCGGGACAGGCTCTCTGGAAGGCTTGGCGCAGAGCCCGATTGTAATGGGGAATCACCGATACCACCATGTCGGCGGGGTGCTTTCTCCAGTGCTCTTCGAGCACGCGCACCTGGCGGCGATGCGTCAAGCGGATCAGGAGGTGCATGAGCGGTAGCAATTGTCGGGAACCCATGGTCCAGCCGCGCTGCAACATGATGTTGTAGACCTCCTGAAAGGGAACTCCGGTGTATTTACGAATGAAATCGACCGGATCGAGGAGGTCCTGGGCGCCGTAGAGGCGAAGTTGCCATGGTTTTTCCTGCTCGAGGACAACCGCCTCGAGCGATCGCGCGGCGGCTCGGTGGCCGCCTCCTGAGTCGATATAGATGAGGTCAACGACTGGGCGGCGACTCACTGGGTCGCCTTGAGGCTATTCTCGGGCTGGCTTGGGAGCCGCAAGGCCGCGCCTGTCACGGGAGCCATCGGGGCGCAGGACGGCTGTGGCGGCGCCGGGGCCGGCTTCGTCCGGGTGAGGAGGGATGGCGGAAATGCCGCCTGAACGGGCCTTCCGGTCCAGCAGCCGGGGGGCTCTACATTAAAGATCCAGGCCAGAGTTGCGGCGGTATCGTAGGTATTTACCGGGGTCTGCAACCGGCCTGGGATTACGCCGGGTCCCGCCAGGATCCAGGGGATCAGGATTTCCGCAAGCGAATTGCGGCCGTGGCCATGGCGTGTGCCGCCGTGATCGGAAGTGACGAGCACGTAGGTTGAATCCCAGGCGTCTTCTCTATTGAGCTCATCCAAAAGCTGGCCGGTGTAGCTATCAGCTTCTTGAACCGCGCGGTAGTAATTGGCGCTGAACCATCCGGTCTGGTGGCCCGCATGATCGGCGCCGTCCAGATGAATAAATAGGAGGCTTGGATGGCGCTCCTTCCAATACTCCAGGGCGGAGCCTATCGTGCGGGCGCTCGATGATTCGTGTTTGATGACATCCGGGCCGCGGCGCTCCACGAGGTTGGCAAAACCGCCCCATTCATGGAAAACGGCGATGTGGCTGGCGGGCCTCTGGTCCCGCAGGACGCCGAAGATCGTGGGGAATTTGCCTTCTACGTCGCGGCAGGCCGGCGCGAACTCGACCAGAGGGCGGAAATAGCCATTGGAGGTGATGCCGTGCTGCTCGGGCGGCGCGCCGCCGATCACCGATTCCCAATTGGGACTGGAGAGGGTGGGCATAACGCCGCGGGCCTCCAGAGTCCAGGCAGCGCGCGCCATCAGTTCGTGGAGGCGCGGCGTGGGGGAGTTCTCGACAGCGTCCACGCTAAGGCCGTCTATTCCGATAACGATGACATGCGGCTGGCGCGCCGCCGTGCCCGATTGGGCGCGGGTAGAAACAATCCCGGCCAGACCAAAAACAAGAACGCCCAATCGTGTTTGGAGCCTCATTTCCTCCTGAGTAACACCCTGACGGCTGCGTTTCGGTTACAAGGGGGTGAAGATGTGGTTATTTAAGGCGCGGTGCCAGCAGCCGCGGTCGACTTCACGAAATCCGGCAGGCGTCCTCGAAACCCAGCCGGGGACCGCGTGGCGGCATGCCCGTGGGATCTCCATAGCCCATGTTGCACAAGAAGTTCGCCTTCCACTTGCCGTCGGGGAAGAATTCGCGATTCACCATTTCCGCATTGAAACCCGACATTGGTCCGCAATCCAGACCGAGCGCGCGGGCAGCCAAAATCAAATAGCCGCCCTGCAATGAGCCGTTGCGGAAAGCGGTCTCCTGCGCAAGCACGGGATGACTGGCGAGCCAGGGCATCGCGTCCGGGTTCTTGGTGAACCGCCGCATGGTTTCGACGAAGTCGCTGTCATAGGCCACAATTACCGTGACCGGCGCTGTCCGAGTCTTCTCCACGTTTCCTGGTTCAAGCGCCGGGATGAGTCGCTGCTTCGCGGCATCCGAAGTGATAAACACAAACCGCCCCGGGAGGCAGTTACCGCTCGTCGGGCCCAAAGCGGCTAATTCGTACACCTCCCTGAGAACCGCCTCCGGAACGCGCCCGGGCCGCCACTTGCGGAACGTCCGCGCCTCGCGGAAGAGCCGATCCAACGCTTCGGCGGAAATAACTCGTCGAGCCATGGCTCCATCGGCAGCGCTCATCAGGTAGCCTCCTCTCCCATGCTAACAACAGCAAAACGGTCACCGTGAATATGCCTTCGTTCCCCAGAGCTGCTTGGTGGCCAGCGCGGCTCCGTCTGCCAACGCCCGCAGCTTGGCCCAGGCCAACTGCGGATGAATTCTCCCGCCGAGCCCGCAATCCGTCCCCGCAATCACGTTCTCCCGGCCGACGGTCTCGGCATATCGGAGGATGCGGTCGGCAATCACCTCGGGATGCTCCAGCACATTAGTTTTGTGAGTCACTACTCCCGGAACGACCGCCTTACCTTCGGGAAGCTTAACCTGTTTCCAGGCTTTCCATTCGTGTTCGTGCTGCGGATTGGCTGCCTCCACCGAGTACTGGCTTGCCTTCACTTTGAGCACGAGGTCGATTACCTGTTCCAGCGGGAGGTCGGTACTGTGCGGTCCTTTCCAGCTACCCCAGCACACGTGGTAGCGAACTTTCTCTTCGGGAATGCCGGCGAGCGCGTGATTTACCATTTCTATATGCGTCTCGGCCCACCTGCGAAACGCCGCGATGTCTCCACTTACCGAATATTGCCACTCATAGACATTGACCAGAATAGGGTCGTCTAGTTGTACGTTAATTCCGGCTTCCGTAATCGCCTTGTACTCTTCTCGCATGGCTTCGGCCACAGCGGCCGACTGCTCTTCTTGCGTTTTGTAATACTCGCCAGGGACTATCCGTACGCCTGTGACCGCCGCCGTGAGAAAAGCGTCTTCTGCGGAGGTCCGCGCGAGGGCGGCCTTCAAGTTGTCGATGTCCCGACGGACGAGAGCGTGGCCGGTGTATTTCACCGGTCCGACATTGACCGGGAGCATGCGCCTGCCGGGCCGTGAGAATCCGGCTTCGCCGCTGCGATAGAACTCGGCAAAATCAATGCGGTCCTTGCTGCCCGCCATGACGGTGTCAATGACATTGAAATCCGGCGGCGGCTGGCGCATTTCGAAGCCGCTCAGCCGCTCGTGAATGTAGGTAGACCAAGCGCCATAATCCACCTCGTCCGTTACCGGTTTCCCGTATTCGCCGTCGTTTACTACGTCAATGCCTGCGGCTGCCTGTTTGGCGACCACCTCGGCCACGGCGGAGGTAAGCTTCGCCTGCAGGTTTTCGGGCGGCTCCTGGTCGCGGTACGTCGCAATGAGATCGCCGGGGCGCGACAGGCTGCCGGCGTGTGTCGTCAGAATTCGATAAGTGCTGCGCTTCATCGGTTTGCCTCCATTTCACGCCCGGCCAGTGAGAAGACGCTCTCCGCGTTAGTCTGATACAACTTCGTTTTATCGGCGTCGCTCACGGGGAGTTCGTCTGTTACCTTGACCTCGTCCGGAACGAACTGATAGGGGTAATCCATAGCATACAAAACGCGGTCCATTCCCAGCACCGATTGCGCGTAAAGAATGGGCGGCTGCCAGGCCATGCCGCTGGTGGTCACGTAAATGTTTTCCTTGAAGTATTCGCTGGGCTTACGGTTCAGCTTTTGGACGGAGGGGTACCGGTTGGCGGCTACCATGGCGCGGTGCATGAAGTCGATGCGGAACAGCCAGTAGGGAAGCGCTTCGCCGAGGTGACCCAAGATCATTCGCAGGCCCGGGAAACGGTCGAAGACACCGCTGACAATAATGCGCAGCATATGCAGCCCTGTCTCCACGGCGAAGCCGTAGATCGCTCCGTCCAGACCGCTTTCGAGAAAGGGACCGATCATGGCCGGCGGCGGCGTGTTGGGATGCAGATAAATCGGGACGCGCAGCGCTGCGGCGGATTCGAATATAGGCCAGAACTTCGGGTCATCGAGGTATTCTCCGCGCGTGTGGGAGTTGATGATCACGCCTTTGAGACCGAGCTTGCGAACACCCCGCTCCAGCTCTTTCACGGCTGCGGAGGGATCCTGGGGCGCGATGGCGGCGAGGCCGTCAAACCGGTCCGGGTGGTTTTGAATAGCGGTAGCAAGATAATCGTTGCTCAGTTGCGCCAGCCCGGCGCCGGTAGCGGCATCAAAGATCTGCACTCCCGGCGATGTCAGCGAAAGGATCTGTTTGGCGATACCGCAATCGTCCATGTCGCGGAGGCGCGCGTCGCCGAGGTCGGTCATTCGCGACATGACCTGAACGGCGCGCGGGCTCGATCCCAGGTAAAAACCCATGAGGCTGGTGAAGCCCGGATCGAGGTCGGGTTCGCGAGCGATCAGCTTGCGATAAGCATCCAGAACCTCGGGCGGAGCGAAGGCCTCTTCGGCAGCGATGCGAATACAGGGTAGCGCGGTCATCGACGCCAGTTATAGCATGTGCGCGAGATATAGGGTGTAGGATAAAGGTGTCGTGGAAGATCTCGAGCAGTTGATCATCGACATGAAGGAAAGCCTGGAGAGGGAGATAGGTTCCCTGCGAAGCGAAATGCGCGAAGGATTCGCCCGAATCAACAGCCGCTTCGATCTCCAGGCACAGCGTTTGGACCGGCACGGTGCCTTATGGCAAACCGGTCGCCGTTGGAGCTGCAAGATGGACGATTGGGCCGAAAGGTCGACATCGCTTTGGAGACGAAGGAACGCGAGATCGCCGAACTGCGCGCTCGAATGGATCGGCTCGAGCGGGCACAGCAAAACGGCAAGCAGTAATTATCGCGCTTTCCGCAGCGCCCTTTCAAAACCTGGCAGCGACCTTTCCAGCGCTTCGCGCGCGATTGTAAGTGAAAGCCGCATATAACCACCTCGTCCGAATCCCGCACCGGGAACAGCGAGAATGCCTTCGGTCTGCAAGATCCGGATGAAGGCTACATCATCCGGGATAGGCGTCTTCGGGAACGCGTAAAACGAGCCCTGCGGCCGCGGAGCTTCGTATCCCATCGCGTTGAGCGCATCGCAGAGCAGATCGCGCTTTTCCTGGTAGAGACTCACATCGACGACAGCCTCCGGCACCTGTGCGACCACTAATTGCCAGATCGCCGGGGCGTTGATGTAGCCCAGGATGCGATTGGCAAACGTGCACGCGTTGGCGAGAGCGGCAGCCTCGGGCAGGTGCGGGGGGATAGCCAGGTAGCCGATGCGTTCACCGGATATCGCCATGGCCTTCGACCACGACCACGTCACGACTAGCCGCGAAATCAGTTGCGAGATTTCGGGCGCGGCGCGGCCATCGTAAATAAGAGGCCGGTACGGCTCATCGCTGATCACCAGTATCGGCTCGCGAACTATGCTGTTCAGCTCGCGAAGCGCTTCGGCCGGGTAGACAGCGCCGGTTGGGTTATTCGGAGAATTGAGGATGAGCGCCTTGGTCCGGGGCGTAATGGCGCGGGCGATTGCGTCCACGTCCAGTTGGAAACAGTCGTCGGTCTCGGCGATTACTACGCGTCCCGAATGGTTCTCGACATAGAAACGATATTCCGGGAAATAAGGGTTGAGCAGGATGACTTCGTCGCCCGGGTCCAGGATCGACTTGAGGACCACGTTGATTGCGCCGGCGGCGCCATTGGTCATGATCACATCGCCGGCGGTGAACGATATCCCGGTACGCCGCTCCAGCGTCGATGCGATCGCCGCGCGTACTTCGGGAAAGCCGGCGTTCGGCATGTATCCGTGGCTGTGAGGCCGATTTTCCGCTACGACGCGCCGCAGTGCATCGATCACGGCCGCCGGCGGCTCTACCTCAGGATTGCCCAGCGAAAAATCGAAAACGTTCTCGGCGCCCCGCTCCTTTCGGAGCTGGATTCCGATTTCGAACATACGGCGGATCCAGGAGGCGCGCTCCAGTTGTTCGGCAACAGTTCTGGCAATGCTCACGCGATCTGTTTTAGCGGGCCGCTTGGACTGCCGGCGACGTGGAGTCGTACACGATCCTACCTCCCACCATTGTCATCACCGGTTTGATGTCCTTGATCTGGTCGGCTGGAACGGTCAGGTAATCGCGGTCGAGCACGACCAGGTCCGCTTGTTTGCCCGGCTGAATCGATCCCAGGTTGTCCTCTTGAAAGACCAGGTATGCGTTTTTGCGCGTGTGCGCAATCAGGGCATCCTCGCGGCTGATCGTTTGGCGAATTACTTTCGTTCCGCCCGCCATTTTGCCGGTAACCGCAAAGTACAAGGTTGTGAAGGGCAGGTACTGATTGGCCGCGGATCCATCGGTGCCCAATCCCCACACAATGCCGCTTGCCTGAATGGTAGCGAGCGGCGGCATGTCGAAAGCGCCATCACCGAAGCCTTCGTGCATGATTGTGCCATTGATCACGGCCCAGGGATTCAGCGCAAGATACATGCCCAGCTTCTTCATACGCTCCAATTGCGTTGCATTCACTTGATTCATATGCGCCAGAACCCAGCGCCGGCTCTTGATGGGATATTCCTTGTTGATGGCCTCGATCTGGTCGAGGAAGGCGTCAATGGTGGAGCTGAGCTCTGCGTGTACGTGCAGGGGCAGGCCGGCCCGCGCGATCTCCGTGGCCATGCGGCGCCACTGGTCGAGCTGCTCGGGCTTGGGATCGGAGTGGGTTGCAAACATGGGATCGTGCAGCGGTGTGTAGACGCTTTCACCGAAGAAGATGTTATCGACGAAACCATCCCCTTGAAATAGCTTCATCTGGCCGATTTGCTTGAGCGAGCGATCGACCTGGTCGGGAGTGCCGGCTGCGGCGCCCCCAATACAAAATACGCGCAGGTTCAGGCGGTCCTGGGCTTTCCATTTCTGGAAAATCTCCAGCACGTCGCTATCGCAGCCTGGGACGCCGAACGAAGTAAGACCGGCCTGGTTCATGTCCCGGACTAATGCTGCGCTGCTAGTCTCGAGCTTATCCGCTGCGACACGGGGAAGCTTGTTCGCTACTGCCCGAGTAGCTGGAATATCACCCCGAACCACGCCGATAGGTTTTCCGGAGGAATCGCGCAAAATCGATCCTGCAACGAAGTTTTGCGGGTCCGGCGCACCTGCCTCAATCCCCAACGCGGATAAAGCGGGGCTGTTCAGAAAAACCTGGTAGTAAGATTCCTGCAACGCAACCGGATTAGCGGGCGCGACACCATCCAATTCCTCGCGCGTAAACGGTCTCGGATCGTCGGCGAATTGCTGATGCGTCCAACCGCCTATGTTGTAGACCCATTCGCCCGGTCCGGCGGCCTTCACGCGGGCGCGAAGCATCTCCAACGCCTGTTTGCGCGACTCGACGCCGTCAAAACGAAGCTCGCGCAGCCAGGTGGTGGCCGCGCGGAGGAGGTGCATGTGGTTGTCGATCAGGCCGGGAATTACGGCGCGGCCTCGCAGATCGATCCGCCGCGTGCGCGGCCCAGCTAGCGCCGCGATCTCCTGGTTCGTGCCGACGGCGACGAAGCGTCCGTCCCGAACGGCAACGGCCTGGCCGATGGAAAAGCGCTCATCGACGGTGATGATTTTCGCGTTGGTCAGGATCAGTTCCGGCGGGGGCTGCTGCGCGTTGATCCGGACTGTCGTGCCCGCAATCGCGAACACCAGGAAGAGCTTCATTTCCCGTATCATTGCAGCCTCCGCCGGCGCCCGCGAGAGGGCTGGCGCCACGTCTGATTGTGTCACAATGGCACAAGCATGAGCGCCGCCCGTCTGGAGTCTCTCAAGCGCCTGGTGGAGCAAAACCCCGGCGACAGCTTCCTGCGCTACGGCTTGGCGATGGAATACCGCAACGCGGGCGACCTGGAGCGGGCCGCCGGCGAGTTCCGCGCGCTCGTAACCGCAGACCCCGATTACCCCCCGGCGTATTACCAGGGCGGCCAGACGCTGGAGCGTTTGGGCCGCGCGGATGAGGCACGGGAAATGTACACCGAAGGCGTTGCGGCCGCCACTCGCAAGGGCGACCCTCACGCCCGCAGCGAAATGCAGGCCGCTTTGGACCTGTTAAGTTAGGGTAGGGGTACGCTCTCAGCCATTCTCCTCAAGAGGTAGAGCCGTGGCGCCGCGCAATATCATAATTAAGAGAAACACTATGAGCAGAATCTGCCTGGTTGTAATTGCGTGCTCTTCCGCTGCATTGGCTCAGACCACTGCGCCCCCTTCCGACAATCTGCCGGTGCACCCTTCATTTGGATTGCAGGATCCAACCGTGCTGCAACGGGGTGCAAACAAACCGGTGCTGGGGAAAGCGGGCCCCGCGCCGCGGCTCGCCGATGGAAAGCCGGATCTTACCGGTCCATGGGAACCGAACGCGATCAATATCAACGTCAACATGAAGGCAGCCGGTGTGGAGATTCCGTTTTCGCCGGAAGGCGAGACGCTCTACAAATCGCGCCTTGCCCGCCTGGGCAAAGACGACCCGGAGGCGCGCTGCCTGCCCCCCGGCGTGCCGCGACTAACCACCACTCCATATCCGTTTCGCTTCGTGCAGACACCGAATTACATTGCCATCCTCTACGAAGGCGGCACACATACGTGGAGGCAGATTTTCATGGACGGCCGCAAGTTTTCGCGCTTCGCCGACGAGCTCTGGAATGGCGAATCAATCGGGCATTGGGAGGGCGACACACTCGTGGTGGAAACAAGCGGCTTCAATGATAAGACGTGGATTGATGCCGCGGGTGTACCCCATTCGACGAAACTGAAGGTGACCGAGCGGATTCAGCGTTTGGATGCAGACAATCTGGAGATCGTCAATATTGTGGACGATCCGGGGATGTACACGAAGACGTGGTCGTTCACGACCTACCCCAAGCGCCTCAGGGGTGAACTACTGGAATATATCTGCAACGAGAACGAAAAAGACGTGCAGCACATGACGGCGAAATAGGGACGCCCCCCTCAGCGCGAAACTCCTTCCTCGCTGAAGCGTCTGAAGAAGCTATTCTGATTCCAATGCGGACGCTCGGGCGCGTTCGCCACATGCTCGCCGAGATCCAGCAGGATCCGGTTGAATTGAGCCGCCGCCACTTTGTCCACGGGCTGATTTAGATCGTCGGAGGGGGCGTGGTAGCGGTTTTTGAGCCAGTCCTTCGCCAGCGTTGCTTCGGGAGACCCGGCAACGTAACCGAACTTGAAAGCTAACGCCGGCACGCCCTGTTTGACAAAGCTGTACTGATCGCTGCGAATGAAAAGATTGCGATCCGGTTCCTTATCCGCCTGAACTTCAACTCCGGCCTTTTGGCAGGCAGCGCGAATTTCGTTCCCGAGAGTGGATTCCCCGAGTCCTTGCACCTCCAGATACTTCAAGGGGAAGAGCGGCAGGAACATATCCATATTTATATCCGCGACGATGCTCTTTCCCGGTACTGTCGGATGACCTGCGAAATAGGTGGAGCCGAGTTCACCTTTTTCTTCTCCGGTGACGGCGATGAAGAGGACGCTGCGTTTCAGATGAAGATTCCGTTCCTGCATCATCGTCGCGATCTCGATGAGCGACGCCACGCCCGATCCGTCGTCCATGGCCCCGTTGTAAATGCGGTCTCCGTTAATGGGCTGCCCGATACCCAAGTGATCCAGGTGCGCGCTGTAGACCACGTACTCATTCTTGACCACCGGATCGTTGCCTGGGCGCACAGCCACCACGTTGGGAGATTCCGCTTGGGAATGGTTCAGCTTTACATTGGCGCGAAACTCTATATTCAGCGGGAAGTGCGGCAAAGGCTGGTCGGCGTCGGCCAGTTTCAACATCTCCGCGAACGTATGTCCGGAAGCCGCAAAAATCCGCTCCGCATTTGCCGGATTCACCGTGATCGAAAACTGTGCGCCCCGCGTTTCAACCAGGCTTTGGTCCGCGAAGCTCATGGTCGGGTTCAGCCGCGCGAGCTTCGAGCGATCCCACGGGATGTCCATTGACTTCGGATTCTGAATCGACGCCATCCCGATGACGCCGGCTTTTTGGAAAGCTTTCCATCGTTCGCCGTTCGACGAGTAATGCGCCTTAACCGCGCTCGGAATGGCGCTCGGTCCCCCGTTTAGATAGACCGCAATCTTGCCCTTCAGATCGAGACCCGCGAGCTCGTCAATCTTCATCTCCGGTATCACCAGTCCGTGACCGACGAAAACCGCGGGAGCCTCCACGTGCGGCGCAAGATCGGCGCGGATATTGAACGATGCATCCTCGCCAAGCACCAGCGGCGTCGCTTTTCCATCGCGTACCAATGCGAGACTCGAAGCCGGCTCGTCGATCGAGCGCACCTCGAAGGCTATGGGCTGAAAATAGTTCGACGCGCCCGCGGGCTTGAGTCCGGCACGCTCGAACTGGGCTGCAACGAACTGAGCCGCTCGGCGATACCCCTCACTCCCCGTGTTCCGGCCCTCCATGTTGTCGTCGGCCAGAACCTGTATGTGAGACCACCAGCGGGCGCCTTCCTGGGCGAGATCCGCGGCAACAAGGAGAAATGGAAACGCGAGAACAAGCAGCATCGGGCGCATGCTGGAATTATACGCCCTGCATCGAACATAGCCTGCCTCGGTTTCAGTAGTTCCGGTCCATCCAACGGCCCAGCCGCTCCTCGGAGGAGTGGGCGCAGTTATCGGCGATGCGGTTCGTCGGCGGGAATCGTATCGCACCAAGGGTGGGCTCTTTGGCACCGCGATAAAATTGGAATGGGAGGTCATGATCTGAAATGACCCTCAGTAGCAATCAATTCTTCACTTGGTGCGTAGCGGTCATCGTACTGGTCTTTGCGGCGGGCATGATTTTCGTAGCGGTCAGCACGGGGGTGCTGCGGTAGCCCGAAGGGACCCTAACTTTGGCGGGCAAGGGCCAGAACGTGTTCCGCTCGACAGGAACGGGCTCTCGCGGTGGGATGATCGATGGCTGCAACACGTTAGCGAGCCTACACGGCATGAACCGAAGCGCCGCCGCCCTTACGATTGGGCGCCAGCTATCCGGCGGCGCTTCTTCCTGAGAACTCGGTTCCACCACATCAGAGCGCCAGTTATAGCCAGAATCCCTGGTGCGACGCCTAGTATTGTCCAGAGCGCCTCGGTTACTCCGTTGAATTGACCAAAATGGAGGCGGGTAATCCAGAGGCGCAAGTGATAGCTGAGAAGAAAATTGAGCGTACCGGGAAAACACAGGCAAATACCCGAGACACCCCATATCAACACGAAAAGCAGGCACCAGATCCCAACAGCGCTGTGCAGGTCCCAATTCAAGCGAGCGAAGCGCACTCCCCGCTGAATCCGCATACTACGCTGCCAATTCTTTATTCCCGGCCACCAGACTACGGCGCCCGTGGCGCTCATGACTACTACGAGAAAGGCTCCGACGCCGTTGACGGTCCGGCCATTCAGTCCCGCGAGCAGATTATCGTGCAAATCCGCGAGCCACCCGATGAGACGAACGGCTTCGGGCCGGGGATCGCCGAGATCCTTGCCCGTGTAGGGATCGAACAAGCGGGCGATGCGCTCGCTTCGGTTTTCCAAGACGGCAAGATACGGGCGGTCCGCCTGCTGCGGTTCGCGAAGGCTGAGAATTTGGTAACTGGGATAGGCTCGGACGATGCTTTGCTCAATTTCCCCCGGACGCGCGCGTCGGCGGCCAGCCGGGGCGGTCACTGTCATGCGGCGCGACGCGATCCGGCCAATCTCCCGGCCGCATACGATAGCGCTGCCGGAGACGCTGATCGCCACCACATAGAGGCCCACTCCGATTCCCACCCACAGATGGACTTGAAACAGAATCTTGCGAAACAGCAGGCCTTGTGGGTGGTGGATGTATTTCTGCCAGATCGTCCTGTGCCCGCGGTGATCCGGAGATTTTGATAACTGGCCGAGCAAGTGGTGCTTCTGAAAACATATCACGGCGGGCGAAGGGGGTCAGCAGCGGCCAAACCTGGGATTCCAGTGAGGATTCGGGTAGGAAGTCACTTGGACACGACAGCGCGCTGGTCAAAGGTAACCAGTCGCGGGTTGAGGTGTAGATCCGTCCTTCCATTCCGCATGCAAAATTCGATCCCCGCAAATCGGATCGTGTAGCCAGTCTCCGGGAGGCCTTCCGCGTCGAGTGCGCGCGTGGTTACCTGGCGCCGCCACGGCCTCAGGTCCAGTAATTCCGGTCCAGGCTGCGATACTGGATGGCCTCGGCTACGTGCTTCGCCGAAACGCCATCCGACTGATCCAGGTCAGCAATCGTGCGCGCCACTTTCAGAATCCGGTCGTGCGCGCGGGCTGAAAATCCCATGCGGCGTACGGCCATTTCCAGCGTGCGTTCGCCCGGATCATCGAGTGCGCACAGCTTCCGCACCAGCCGGGCGGGCACATGGGCATTGTAAAATCCGCGGGCCTGTTGCATGCGGCGGGTTTGCTCCACGCGGGCGCGAATCTCCGCCGAGGAGGTGACCACCGCCTCGCCGCGCAGTTCCTTGAAGGAGACGGCCGGGACTTCGACATGGATATCAATGCGGTCGAGCAGCGGCCCGCTAATTTTATTCAGGTATTGCTGGATTTGCCCCGGTGTACAGCGGCACTCACGCGTGGAATCGCCCAAAAATCCGCACCTACACGGGTTCATCGCGCAAACCAACATGAGGCTGCTCGGGAATGTAAGCGTCATGTTGGCGCGCGCGATCGTGATCGAGCCGTCCTCGAGCGGCTGCCGGAGCATCTCCAGGACGTCTCTCGGAAATTCAGGGAACTCATCGAGAAAGAGAACGCCGTTGTGGGCCAGGCTGACCTCTCCCGGCCGTGGCATGCCCATGCCGCCGCCGATCAGGCCCGCATCGGAGATCGTGTGGTGCGGCGCGCGAAATGGCCGCTCGTGGAGGAGGCCGCGGCCCGAGGGCAGCGTGCCTGCGATGCTGTGAATTTTGGTCGTCTCGATGGCTTCGTCAAATGTGAGCGGCGGCAGAATGCCGGCCAGTCGCTTCGCCAGCATAGTTTTACCTGATCCTGGCGGGCCTACCATAAGCACATTGTGCGAACCTGCCGCGGCCACTTCGAGCGCCCGCTTGGCCATGGTTTGCCCGCGGACGTCGCGGAAGTCCGGCGCCGCTACCGATTCCGCCGCAGTGCCGTTTCGCTGAGGAGGTGTGGGCGCGAATTCCTCGGGTCGCGTGAGCAGCGCCACAACTTCTGCGAGGTGCCGCATCCCATAAACATTGACCCCGTCCACCACCGCAGCCTCCGCGGCGTTCTCCGTGGGCACCACCAGGTTCGGGATGCCGCGGTCCCGCGCGCAAACCGCTACCGAGAGCGCCCCGCGCACCGGGCGGATGGCGCCATCGAGCGAGAGTTCGCCCATCAGCAGATGCCCGTCGAGGCCGCGCACCGCACCCATAGCGCCCAGAATTCCGATCGCCACGGGCAAGTCGAAGCCGGCCCCCTCCTTGCGCACATTAGCTGGCGCGAGGTTGATTGTGAGCGTTTTATTCGGGTATCCGAAGCCGGAATTCAGAAGAGCGGATTTGATGCGTTCCCGGCTCTCCCGAACCGCCACATCGGGCATCCCAACCATTCGGGAATCGCGCGCCGAGCCAAAAGAATGCAGATCGACTTCGACATCGATCAGGTTTGCATCGATGCCGTACACGGCGGCGCTGCGAGTCTTGAACAGCGCCATGATTATCAGGTCCTAAAATCACAGTATATTTCAAAGCGAGTGGTTTTGTCGCCGCCAGAAAAACGTGCACTTTGCTATCCCTACACGGAGCACTCCGATGGCGAGCGCCGGAATGATTATTACCGCTCGAATGGCCTGGAGTAACGGCCCTAACGCTCCCCGACCCGACAGGCACGCTTGCCCACATCGGCCAACAATCTGCAACACACTTTAGCTTCGTGTAATGCCGCACCGCTGCTATGCCGCAAACGTCACCTTCCCGGATTCGCAACCTCCTTTGGATGCTTTCTACGGGCCAGTGGCGGATGGCCTTGTGGCGGCTGAACATGCACCGGCGCGGGGTCGAGCTGTCGATGGCCACGCTCGAGGAAACCGGGCTTGACCCGTCCCGCGCGCATGATTATTCGAATTCCGGAGGCCCGCGGCTGGAGAGTATTCTCAAGACCCTGGGTATTTCGCGAGCCGGCAGCGTCATCGATGTGGGCTGCGGCAAGGGCGGCGCAATGATCACGCTGGCGCGATATTTCGGGCGGGTGGACGGTTTGGAGCTGGCGGAGCAGTTGATCCCGATCGCTCGCGAAAACCTCCGCAAAGCGGGCCTAGGCAATTCACAGGTGTTTCACGGCGATGCCGCCGAGTTCACGGATTTCGATCCGTACAGCTACATTTATCTCAGCAATCCGTTTCCTTGTTCGGTGATGCGCCGCGTTCTCCACAATGTGCTGGAATCTCTTGGGCGACGGCCAAGAAACCTGACCATCATCTACTGGATACCCGCGGATGATCCGCTGCTGGCACAAATGGGTTTTCGGAAGGTGAGAGAATTCGCAGACCGCTTGCCTCCGGTTGCCGTGTATCAATCGCCCGCGGTCAGTTGCGAACCTCTTCAAAAGTCGGGTTAGCAATGCGGCTTTGCGTACCGCCAGGAGCCGCTAAATCGAAAGGGGGATCGTCAGCGAGCATGTCGAGGCAGATTGTAACGGCAGCGCCGACCGGCCTCGAGCTGGGGCCCGAGCTCATCCCACTCGCACCCCACTCCGTTTTGAGTGGCACTCCGGTCACGAGGATCAAACACGTTGTCAGAAGCCACGACCTGACCGAGGACATTCTTGTATGGGAGTGTACGGCCGGCGTCTTTACGTGGAACTACCGCAAGGACGAAACGATCGTAGTCGTTTCGGGCGAGGTATTCATCACTAACGAAAAGGGCGAAGAGCAGCGGTTGGGGCCAGGCGATCTGGCGTTCTTCCCCGCCGGAAGTTCGTGTCGGTGGCGTGTGCCGGTCCACGTGAGAAAAATCGCTGTCGAGCGGGAAGCGCTGTGGAAACCGCTGGGCTTTGGCTGGAAAGCGTGGAAGAAGGTCCTGCGCATCCTCGGCGCCGGCCGTCAGTCCTCGCTCTCCTGAGCGGATAGGACCGGCTTGAGGTGCGCCCGGGAGTGCAGCGGCACTTCCGCGTAGTGCTATCATCGCTCCCGAAAGAGCCATGCGGGTTCTCATCGTATTAGCAGCAGCCGTGCGGATATTGTGCGCTCAAACCAGCGCAGATATCCGCCAGGCGGTCACGCGCTCCCTGCCGTTGTTGGAGCGCTCCGCCGCGTCGTTTGTGGCCCAACGAGCGTGCGTCTCATGCCACCACAATTTTCTGCCGGTCCTGGCGTTTCGCCTGGCTGCCAGCCGGGGCGTTCCTACTGATGCATCGACCTTGAAGGCGGTGGAGGAGAAAACCTTCCGGCAACTGGATAGCCCGCGCGCCCTGGAGGATGCCGTCGAAGCAGTTACGCTTAGCGATCCGACTCCCGACGATAGCTTTCTGTTCACGCCGCTCATGTATGCCGCCACGATCGACTTTGGAGACACCAGGGTTCTGCAGGCGCTGCTCCGGGCTGGAGCGAATCCGGAGATCCGCAACAGCGAAGGCCGCAACTCATTGGAACAGGCCCGCTACTATGGCCTCTCGCGGCTCGAAGCCGGCCTGCGCAGGTACGCGCGTCAGGTTTTCTTCCGACGTTCACTGAAACTTAACCGAACCGTATTGGCTCTGCGGCATCATACCTTCCATATGGAACGTTACGATCCCACACGCCAGCAGGAGGATTTCCGCCGGTTCGACGAGACCTCGCCCGAGGGTGTACGTGAATTCTATCGCCTGAATCACGCACACCAGACGCGAGAATTCGTCCGGGAGAAAAAGCGGCAGTACACCGCCAGGACGCGCGGCGAAATCGGAATCTGGGAGGCCATGGAGTATCTGAATACGCTGGTCGATGACAGTGACCCGGATACGGACTTGAGTCAGATCGAACACAATATTCAAACCGCGGAAGCGATCCGCCGGGATGGACACCCGCGCTGGATGGTCCTGGCGGGCTTAGTTCACGATCTCGGTAAGGTCCTCTGCCTCTACGGAGAGCCGCAATGGGCCGTTGTGGGGGATACGTTTCCGGTGGGGTGCGCCTATTCAGACAAAATTGTCTTCCGGGAGTTCTTCGCTGCGAACCCGGACGCGGCGGTTCCGGATTACCAAACGCGGCTAGGCGTGTACGAGGAAGGCTGCGGCCTGGATAAAGTTGATCTCTCCTGGGGCCATGACGAGTACATGTACCACGTTGTCAAGGACTACCTGCCCCAGGAAGCGCTCTATATGATCCGCTACCACTCCTTCTACCCATGGCATCGCGAGGGCCAATACGAATTCCTCATGAACGCAACCGACCGTGCGATGCTGCCCTGGGTACGGAAGTTCAATCCCTACGACCTGTATTCGAAAAGTGACGACCGGCCCGGCCTGCCCGAACTGCGGCCCTATTATGACGACCTGATCGCGGAGTATTTTCCGCCCAAAATTCGCTGGTAGACTGGCGAAAGAGGGTTATGGAACGGCGCGCGCTGCTGTTCATGCCGCTGGCGATGGCTGGCTGGTTCACATTGACGTACCGCAAGGAGCGGGCTGTGCCGGATGCGCGCCTGAGCGGCTCGGGGCCAGCGGTGCGCCTGGTTCTGTTCTCGGATCGCGGCGAGCGGGAAGGGAGTATTGAATTGAACAAGATCGTTAAGTCCGACGCCGAATGGCAAAAGGAACTGACACCGGAAGAGTTCGCGGTCACCCGTAAGAAGGGCACGGAAAGGGCTTTCACGGGCCGTTACTGGAACAACCATGAGCCCGGCATGTATCGCTGCGCCTGCTGCGGTACGGCACTGTTCCGCTCCGAAGAGAAGTATGACTCGGGCACCGGATGGCCCAGCTTTTCGGCGCCCGTGGCGGAAGAAAATATACAAACCGAGACTGACGGGAGCCTGGGAATGGAGCGGACCGAAGTGCTGTGCAGCAAGTGCGACGCACACTTGGGGCACGTCTTCGACGATGGCCCCGCGCCGACGAACCAGCGCTACTGTATGAACTCTGCCGCGCTGCGTTTTGTGCCGAAAGGGAAAGAGGAATCACAGAGTGGCCGTTCCTGACGCCGGCAGGCTATTGAATACAGCCCTGTTTACGCCCGAGGAGCGAGCGCGGCTTCGTTCCAGCTTGCTCGAACGTGCCGCCCATGACATCCGCCTCACCGGCGCTGCGATTACCGGGTCGGCGGCGGACGGGCGCGAAGACCGATGGTCGGATATCGATCTCGCCTTTGGCGTCGCCGAAGCCGCGGACGTGGCGAATGTCCTCGCAGATTGGACTGCGCATATGTACGAGCAGCACCTGGCTCTGCATCATTGTGATGTCAGGGCCGGCGCGTGGATCTATCGGGTGTTTCTGCTCCCCGGCACGTTGCAAATCGACCTCGCGTTCGTGCCCGCTTCCGACTTCTGCGCGTTGACGCCCACGTTTCGCCTTGTGTCCGGAAGAGCGAATGAGCCGCGTCACGCCGGGCCCCCGGCGGCCGCTGACCTCATCGGCCTGGGCTGGCTGTATGCACTGCACGCCCGCAGCTCCATTGCCCGGGGAAGCTTGTGGCAAGCGGAATACATGATTAGCGGTGTCCGTGACCACGGCCTGGCCCTCGCCTCGATTCGCCACGGCCTTCCCGCCGCGCACGGCCGCGGTATCGATCGCTTGCCCGACGAAGTTAAGGCCGCGTTCGAAGGTGCGCTCGTGCAGTATCTGGAAACCGCCGAACTTTCGCGCGCGTTCCAGGCTGCCGTTGCCGGCCTTCTCCGCGAGATTCACTGCGTGGATCCGGTGTTGGCGGTAAGGCTGGAGGTACCGCTGAGAAACCTGACTGAAGTCTCTACTTCTCGAAGCTCTTAAAACCTAAGTAGTCGCCCGAGCACGAGATCTCACCCAGCTCCCACTTAGGGCGCAGCTCGGTGTAGAAAGTAGCTTTCCAGGGTTTGAGCAGTGCCTTGGGGTCCTGAATCGTGAACTCGATCTGCATGTGGTCGTTGTCGGTGCGCTGGAATCGCTCGGTGACGTGCAAGTCGGTGCTGTGGGGGTGCCCGAGCCGGTCGAGCCATGTCTTGTCATTGAATCCCACGCTTTCCACAACAAATGTCGTGTCGTTCTCCCAATGACCCACGGATGTCCCCATCCAGGTGGGGTCCGGGTCGGCGGGAAGCGACCTTCCGTCGGTATAAATGCGGCGCACGGTATGGTCGTACTCGTATAGCATCAACAGGTACTTCGGCGTAGTGACAAATTCGAACGGATACGGATGAAAATAGACCCGAGGTACCCCCGGCGGGTCGCACTTAGTAATCACCGGATCGTTCGTGGTCTCCAGAGTGTAGGTCCCGTTGTTCGAATTTTTGGCTTCCTTGTATTTAGCCGCGGCCCAGGGGGTCAGTTCGGGCTCTTCCTTGGTTAAAGTCGCTCCAGCGTATGCGCGCATCGATTCGGGATTCCGTATCATCCAGACGCCCGTGAGATCGCGGGCCGGCGCAGGCGCGGAAGGCTTAGGCGCCTGAGCGAAGAGGAAGCTCGCCGCCATTAGCGCCGCGGCCGCGCGAAGAAAACTCCGCCACATACCAGACCTCCTAATCCCGTTCCCGCCTGACGCAGCTCGCAGGAACGTGACCGAATCGATCGCTTGGCGATCTTTTGGGGTTGTCATATAAGCTCGGCGGGAACGGGGCTAGTCTTCGAATAATTGCAGAGAGTTCCCGTCCGGTCCGACGAGCTTGCGGA
>CAZKVF010000188.1:0-4832 GCA_964556085.1 uncultured Solibacteraceae bacterium | reverse complement strand
CATCATCTCGAACTGCACGTCGTTCACTGACGCCCGAATGGTGGTGGTTCTGTCGGTCAGGATGCTGACCTGAACCGATTTGGGCAGGCTCGTGGTGAGCTGGGGGAGGAGAATCTTGATGCGGTCGGCGACGGTGATAATGTTGGCGCCCGGCTGGCGCTGGATATTCACAATGACAGCCGGGACGTTGTTCATCCAAGCCGCCTGATGGATATTCTCCGCATCATCCACCACCGAAGCCACGTCACTCAGCTTGACGGGTGCGCCGTTCCGGTAAGCGACGATGAGCGGAGCATAGTCGCTGCTCGAGAGTAACTGGTCGTTGGCGCCGATCTGGTAAGCCTGATGGGGTCCGTCGAAGCTGCCCTTGGCCTGGTTGACGTTGGCCGCGACAAGGGTGCTGCGCAGATCCTCCAGATTGAGCCCGTTGGATGCCAGCGCCGTCGGGTTCGCCTCGATGCGCACGGCAGGCTTCTGGCCGCCGCTGATGCTGACCAGGCCCACACCCGGCAATTGTGAGATCTTGGGAGCCAGTCGCGTATCCGCGAGGTCCTCCACTTTGGAAAGCGGAAGATCTTTCGAGGTCAATGCCAGCGTCAGGATCGGCGCATCGGCCGGGTTGGTTTTGCTATAGATCGGCGGCGTGGGAAGGTCGGGTGGCAGATAAGTCCCGGACGCGTTGATGGACTGCTGTACTTCCTGCTCGGCGACGTCAATGTTCAGATTGAGGTTGAACTGCAGCGTGATCACCGAACTCCCGTCGGAGCTGGTAGAGGTCATCTGCTGCAGCCCGGGTACCTGGCCGAACTGACGCTCGAGCGGCGCGGTCACCGAGGACGCCATCACGTCCGGGCTTGCGCCGGGATAGAACGTGATGACCTGAATGGTCGGATAATCGACTTCCGGGAGCGCCGAAACAGGCAACTGCTTGTAGGCAACGATGCCTGTGAGCAGGATGCCGACCATCAGCAGCGTGGTGGCGACCGGCCGGAGAATAAACGTCCGTGAGGGGCTCATGGAAACCGCTTAACTCCCCTTCTGGGTCTTGTCGCCTTCGAGACGCGCCTTGACCTTACTCCCTTCCTGGAGTTTGTCCACACCCGTCATGACGATGACGTCGCCGGGGGTGAGACCCGAGACGATCTCGGAATCGCTGCCCTCGGCTGCGCCCACGACGACGTTACGGATGGTGACAGAGGAATCCGGTTTCACGAGGTAGACATAAGTGGTTTGCGAGTTACGTTGAACGCCGGCGGTGGGAATCAGTGTAACGCCGTGCTTATCCTCCACCAGCAGCCGGGCATTCACGAACTGATTGGGGAACAGGGCCATGTCCTTGTTTTCGAAGGTCGCCCGCAGTTTGAGAGTAGCGGTGGAGGGATCGATTTGGTTATCGATCGTTGTCAACGTCCCCTGCGCAATTCTCGCTGTTATGGCACGATCGTATGCATCTACTCGCAGACGCTGTCCCGCGTTGAATCTCTTGAGCACGGCTTGCAGTTGGTCTTCCGCGATGGTGAAAATGACGCTGATGGGCTGAATTTGCGTAATCACCAGCAAGCCGTTGGCGTCGGACGCGTGAACGATGTTGCCGGGATCGACCAGGCGGAGGCCAATGCGGCCGGTAATGGGAGCGGCGATCTGGCAGTAAACCAGATTCAATTTCGCCGCGTCAATCTGTCCCTGATCGACTTTCACGGCACCCTCGTCCTGCGTCACTAACGCTCGCTGCGTGGCCAGTTGCTGTTCCGGAATCGCGTTTTGCGTTAACAGCGTCTCGTAGCGGGCGAGATCGGTTTTCGCGTTCGCCAGGTTCGCTTGGTCCCGGGCCATCTGCCCTTCGGCCTGTTCCAGCTGAACCTGGTAGGGACGCGGATCGAGTTCCACCAGCAGGTCACCCTGGTGGACTATGTCACCTTCCTTGTAGCGAATGTTCATCAACTGCCCGTCGACGCGGCTCTTCACGGTAACGGTATAGATCGGAGTCACTGAGCCCAGACCGTTGAAATAAACGCCGATGTCGCCCTTACGGGCTTTCGCTGCATCCACGGGAGTGACCAGCGGTCCTCGCCCGCCTTTCGTGGCGGCTGGCGCGGGCCCAGTGCCGGACTTGTTACCGGTCAGTTTCGGCCAGAGAAAATAAGCACCCACACCCGCCAGGGCAAGAAGGACCAACCAGGTACCAAGGCCGCGCCGGCGCGAGGCCGGGTGGGCATCCTTCGGAGGAGCTGGCGCCACATGTTCCAGCCCAGTGGGAGACCTTTCGAGAGGGTCAAGCGCGGATGGAGGCTGCTGCTTCATGCGTTTTGACGAGCCCTATCAGTATATACAGCCATTTTGCTGAACGACATCCTGGTCAGGTATTCTTTCGGACGCCCGCCGGTGGCAGCGGCCGGTGACAACGCACCTATATGCAATCTAGGACGCCTTTGCGTATTTGGATGTTACGCCGGATGCCTCAAAAGGGCTATCGAATGAGGGCGCTATTTCTTGACGGCGGCTGCCAGCGTCCGCGAGAAGCCGCCCCGGCGATCCACGACAACGGAATCGAGCCCCAGCCACCCGGCCATCGTCTGCAGTTCATGAGCCAGCGCGCCCGCCACGATATTCGGCCGGGCATGAGCTTCCAGGTACGCGGCAAGCACGCGGAGGCGGCGATTCGTGCGATCCGCCTTCAGATCGACGCGTGCTACCAGGCGATCGCCAAGTAAAAACGGAAGTACGTAATATCCCCATTTTCGCTTTTCCTTCGGAACGAAGACTTCGATGCGGTAGTCAAAACCAAACAATCGCGAAACCCTGTCGCGGTACCATACCACCGGATCGAACGGCGAAAGTACGCTTGCAGCGTCGATCCGGCCGGGCAGACGGGCGTCCCGATGAAGATACGCCGTCTCCCGCCAGGTCTCGACCTTCACCGGACGTAATTCCCCCGCCTCCACCAGTTCGGCGAGGCGCGGGCGCGCCTCACGGACCGGCATGCGGTAATAGTCGGCCAGGTCGGCGGCGGTTCCGACTCCTTGCGAACGGGCAGCCATCGAGAGCAGTTGCCGCTGCGATTCGGCGCGCTCGACTTTGCGCGCGTGCTGTTCTTGCGGGATCACGCGCTCGGCCAGATCGTACAACCGCGAGAAGTCCGGCTGCCGCTCGGCCACCGCCAGCAATCCGCGGCCGAAGTGGGCTTCGAGCGTGGCACGCGCGACTGATGCGTGCCAGCCGCCCACGATACGCTGGGGAACACCATCTGGATAAGGCAGGTCGTCCGCCGTTAACGGGCCTCGCTTGCTCACTTCGTGCAGCACCTGTTCCACGTACTTCGGATGCTGCTCCATGATTTTCTCGAAGCCCCACGGGCGTACTCTGTGCGTCTCCATGCGGTGGCGCAGCAGCGGCCAGGTCTCGACCGGCACGATGGACGCCTCGTGAGCCCATTGCTCGGTGAACTCGCGCTTGCGATACACCAGGTCATCGAAGCGCGCCCGGTCATAGGCGCCCAACCTCGAAAACGGAATCTGGTAATGCGCCGGGACCAGGACGTTGACATAGTCGATCTGCACCAGGCCAAGCTGCCGGATGGCACGGCGGAGGTGCTGAACGGTAACGGGACCGCGCGGCCGCGGGCGATCGAAGCCCTGGGCGGCCAGCGCGATGCGGCGTGCGTCACTCAAGGAAAGAGCGTCTGGGAGCATTGCCGGAACTCCATATTGTACGCGGCTCCATTCGAAATGCCATACGGGATGTTGCGCTTGTTACCGAGTTTGGATAAAGTGATGCAACCGGAGGGTGAGAGCAAATGGCATTTTGTGCAAGCTGCGGGTCGCCTGTTGAAGGGCGGTTCTGCGCCAAGTGCGGCGCGGCGATGGGAGCGGCGCCGGCGAGTGCAGGCCCCGCGCCTACATACACCCCACCTCCGCCGGCGGCGGCAACGGCAGGCGGCATGACTGACAATGTGGCCGGAGCGCTCTGCTATCTGGTCGGCTTCGTTACGGGTATCCTGTTTCTGGTGATGGAGCCCTACAGCAAGAAGCCATTTGTCCGGTTCCACGCTTTCCAGTCCATCTTCTTCTGCGTGGCGTGGATCGCTCTCTCGATCGCGCTTAGCATTATTTTCACGATCGTCGGACTGGCGCTGCACATGTGGCTCATTTTTCTGCCGCTACGAATGATCCTCTGGCTGGCCGGTTTCGTACTTTGGCTATTT
Source organism: uncultured Solibacteraceae bacterium (assembly GCA_964556085.1). Lineage (GTDB taxonomy): Bacteria > Acidobacteriota > Terriglobia > Bryobacterales > Bryobacteraceae > PSRJ01. Next base: position 631 of record CAZKVF010000188.1, on the reverse strand, counting down.
TGTATGTTCAAGGCCAACAGCGGCGAATGGTTTCAACTGCCGATCATCGGTCCCATGGCGCTGAAGCAGTCCGGCGCATCGGGCGCGCCGCAAGCCTGAACTTAGTAACCAGGTGTTGGGTGCCAGGATGCACATGCACCGTCTCCTGTTGTGTTTCAGCTTGGTCGGCGGGTGGCTGAACGCGCAGCATGTGCTGCGGACATCGGCTGAAATTCCGGCAGCTGGTATTAGCAATTCCGTGACTGCTGGTCCTGTCCGCTGCGATCCGCACGGCGATATCTACCTCCGGGTCGCGAGCGCTCCGGACGTTTCGCATCAGCTTCTCACCAGGATCGGCCGCGATGGCGACATGACCACTTTCGGGCCTGAAAAAGTAAGGGATCAGGAGCTGAAAGAGTGGCGTATGGCGGACTTCGCGGTGAGCAACGTAGTGTGGGTGTTGGCCGGGACACCTTCGAACAAGAGCTACGTCTTGAGATTTGACCCCAAGGGAGAATACAAAGGAGCCGTTACACTCGAAGCCGGCTTCCACCCGCAACAGATCGCGGTGTTTGATTCCGGCGATTTTCTCCTTTCAGGAGTCAAGCAGACGGGCATTGAAACTAATGCGCAATTCACGCCGGTCACGGCG
>CAZKVF010000187.1:0-5775 GCA_964556085.1 uncultured Solibacteraceae bacterium | reverse complement strand
GCGCCGCGGGCTGGGCCGTTTTCTCCAAAAGCGGCGTCCTGCAGGCACAAATTTCCAATCCGTCTGGGCAGTTGGCCGTCGGCTCCCACGCCATAGATTCGAACGCTGGTCTCATTTATTCGCAGATTCCTTCTGCCTCGGCTGCCGGCTCTGCCCCTTCGCCCCCCGTGTTGACGATTTCGGATTCAGACAACCTCACAACCCGCGATCAACTCCCACTGCCGGAGAATCTGACCGGCCGCTCGTTACTGAATTCGGCCGCAACCGTCGTGTACGCGGTCTCCGAAAGCGGCGTCTTGGTCCTGCCTGTTGGCTCATTAAATAGCGCCCACCGTTTGGCGGCTGATCACGAGGACTTAGTTTTCCGAGGCAGTTTTTGTCAGCGCGGCGTCATTTCCCAATCCTTCCAACTGACCGACCCCGGCGGCGGCCGTACCGCGTTTACCTTGAGTGCGAATCTATCGGGCGTTAGGATGAGCCCTTCTTCCGGATACACGCCGGCCGTCATCCAGGTGCAGGTAGATCCGGCGGCGTTCCAGAACCAGAGCGGAACCATCTCCGGAGCGATTACCATCACTTCTAGTCAAGCCGTCAATCTGCCGCCGCCGGTCCGGTTACTGGTGAATGATCAGCGCCCGGACGAACGCGGCACGTCCATCGACATCCCCGGAACTCTGGTCGATCTGCTGGCCGATCCCGTGCGCGACCGTTTTTACATACTGCGCCAGGATCGCAATCAGGTGCTGGTGTTTGATGGATCCGCCATGTCGCAGATTGCCGCCTTCCGCACTGCGGCTACACCCACTCGGATGGCCTTCAGCTTCGACCGCAAATTCCTCCTCGTGGGCCACGACAACTCGCAATTGGTTACGGTCTACGATCTGGACGCTCTCGGTGCGACGCTGCCAGTGGTTTTTTGGGGTCAGTACCCGCGTTCCGTCGCGGAATCCGGAGGGTCGATCCTGGCGGCGGCGAGAATGCCAAACGGATCCGGAATTATCGATCGCATCGATCTCGCCAGCCGTACGGCTACTACCTTACCGAGCCTGGGGGTCTTCAAAAACTCCGTCCACGTCGATACGGTTCTGGTTCCCACTTCCGACGGCGCCGCCATCATGGCGGCTTCCGCCGACGGAACGGTCTTTCTCTACGATGCCGGGGCCGACACCTTCACGGTTTCGCGCAAGATTGGCGCCTCGTCGGGCGGGGCTTACGCCGCCTCTGGCGACGGTCGGTTCGTGCTCGGAAATATCCTCCTGAACAATTCGTTGGTTCCTGCCGCGACCTGGAGTGGAGCGCAGTTCTTCTCCGGTTTTGCGTTTTGGGACGGGCAGGGAATCCAGTTGAACGGTCCCCAAACCGGCGCCGGCGCAGACGGCTTGATCCAGCGCGTAGACCTGAAGTCCGGCGCCCCCATGCTGCCCACGCGAGTCACCGAGCAGCCTCTGGTTTCGGCAGGGCCTTCCGTCTTCACGCGCACCCTGGCGCCGCTGGCCAACGGCAACGCCATTATCGCGCTAACTGCCTCCGGATTTACTGCCCTTTCTTCGAACTTCGATGCTGCCACCGTGCCGCCTTCGGTCTCGAGCGTCGTTAACGCCGCCGATCTGACCTCCGCGGTCGCTCCCGGCAGCCTGATCTCCGTGTTCGGCAACAACCTCAGTCCCACGAATATTGCGACATCGGAGATGCCTCTGCCGACGGCTCTGGGGCAAACTTGCCTCACGGTGAACGGCGCGGCCATTCCGATGCTCTATGCCTCGCCATCGCAGATCAATGCGCAACTCCCGCTGCACCTTGCCGGGCAAGCAACCCTCACCTTGTACACTCCAGGCGGGACCAGCGACGATTACTACTTGAATCTCGAATCCGTGGCGCCTGCCATCTTTCAGAGTGGCGTCGCCGGTCCCTTGACCGGCATTCCGGTTGTCGTCAAGGCCAGCAACCAACAACTGGTCACGCCCGCGAACCCGATTCACTCGGGCGACGTGATCACTATCTATGCCACGGGCTTGGGCTCGACTTCGCCGCCAGTTGACGCCGGCTTCGCGGCGCCCTCCAATCCGCTGGCCGTAACCACGACTGTCCCTGATGTCCGACTGGGCGGTGTGCCCCTGGCAGTCTCGTACGCCGGACTCGCCCCCGGCGAAGTGGGTGTTTACCAGATCAATGCTCGGGCGCCCGCCCGGGCGCCTCAGGGCGACCAGGTGCCGTTAAGCCTCACGCAAGCGGGTGTCACCACCTCGGTGAATGTTCGCGTGGTCGATTGAAAGGAATCCGCATGCAGTATCGTCATCTTTTGTTCTCGATCGGAGTTTTCGCGATCGGAGCCGTTCACGCCCAGAACCGCGAAATCGGAGTTTTGGGAGGCGCCGCCTTTCTCCCCGGAGTTTCTGTCCAGGGCCCGCCGGTGCCGGTTTCCGCGGGCTTTAAGCCCGGAGCCGCAGCCGGCGTTTTTTTTGAGCAGGATTTGGACTCCCATTGGAGCGGCGAGATCCGCTATCTCTTCGAATTGCGCAACCTCCGGCTGACGTCCTCTGGCGAATCGGCCTCATTCTCAGGCTATGGCCATGTTCTTCAGTACGAAATCCGATATCAGCTGCGGCCGCGCAGCGAGCGTGTACGCCCCTTCCTTGCCGCTGGCGGAGGGATGAAGGTATTTCAGGGTGCCGGGGAAGAGGCTGCCTATCAGCCCCTTATGCAATACGCCTGGCTGACGCGTACCAGTGAACTGAAGCCAATGTTGTCCGTCGGCGCCGGCTGCAAGATTTATCTGAAACGTCGCATGGTCCTGAGTTTCGATCTGCGCGACCAGATCACCGGATTTCCCTCCAAGGTGATCGCACCTGCGCCGGGTATGGCGATCAAGGGCTGGTTGCACGATTTCGTCCCCACGGTCGGTCTCGGTTGGGCCCTCTAAACTCACGCCCTCGGGCCTCTTTCGTTCCACTACGAGCCCGGCCTCAAGCCAGCTTCGCCGGTGACTCCCGCCCTGCGTGCGAGAATGGCATCGAAGCCGATGAAAACATTCACGATCGCCGTGATCGCCGGGGATGGCGTAGGCACCGAAGTGATCCCCGAAGGCAAGCGCGTGCTGGAAGCGGCCGGCAAGAAACATGACGTGACCTTTGCGTTCCAGGATTTCGACTGGGGCGCCGGTCATTTTCTGCGCTGGGGCCGCATGATGCCGGCGGGCGCCATCGATCTGCTGCAGCCCTGTGACGCCATCTACCTGGGCGCCGTAGGTCACCCCCAGATTCCCGACCACACCACGCTAAACGGCCTGCTGCTGCCCATCCGCCGATCTTTCGATCAATATGCCAACGTGCGGCCCGCCTATCTCTATCCGGGTGTTCCGTCGCCCTTGGCTGGTCGGAATGGCGGCGATATCGACATGGTCGTTGTTCGCGAAAACACGGAGGGGGAATACGCGCAGGTAGGCGGCTTCGTTTATCAATACCAGCCCGAAGAAGTAGCCGTGCAGACCGCGGTCTTCACCCGCCGCGGCATCGAGCGCATCGTACGCTTCGCCTTCGAAATGGCCGTCAAACGGAACAAGAAAAAGCGCGTCACGTCGATCACCAAGTCCAACGCGCAAGGCTACGGGATGGTCCTCTGGGATCGCGTTTTCGCCGAGGTGGCCGCCCGCTACCCCGATATCCAGACGGAGTCGCTGCTGGTGGATGCGGCCGCCATGAACTTCGTCAGGCGCCCCGAGAGCTTCGACGTGGTCGTTGCGTCTAACCTGTTCGGGGATATCCTGAGCGACCTCGCCGCGGGCATTATCGGAAGCATGGGCCTGGCCGCAAGCGCTAACCTCGATCCGGAGCGCCGTTTCCCCTCCATGTTCGAGCCCGTGCACGGTTCAGCGCCCGACATCGTGGGCCAAGGAATCGTGAATCCTCTGGCCGCCATCCTCACTGCGGCGCTGATGCTGGAACATCTGGAACTCCCCGCGGCAGCGGACGAGGTCGAAACAGCCGTCGCGGCGGTACTGGCCGAAGGCAAAGTGCGCACCCCCGATCTGGGCGGCACGAACCGGACAGAGGAAGTCACTGCCGCGGTGTTGGAGAAACTGGCCTAAGTGGCACGTACCGGGCGCCACGCGTTCCTCGTCGCGGTCGGCATCCTGCTCAGCCGCCTGGCGGGCGTCGTACGGCAGCGCGTCTTCAATCATTATTTCGGGCTGTCGAACGCGGCCGATGCGTTCGCGGCGGCCATACGCATCCCGAATTTCCTGCAGAACCTGTTCGGCGAAGGCGTGCTGTCGGCGTCGTTCATTCCCGTATACGCGCGGCTCCTGGCCGCGGGAGGAGAAGCCGGGGACGCTGAAGAGGAGGCGGGGCGTGTCGCCGGCGCGGTCGGTGCGATCCTGGCCCTGACGACCGCGCTTCTGGTGCTGGCCGGTGTGCTCGCCACTCCCCTGCTTATAGACGCCATCGCTCCCGGTTTTCACGGCGAGAAACGGCAACTGACCATCCGTTTGGTCCGCATCCTGTTCCCCGGTGTCGGCCTTTTGGTGATGTCTGCCTGGTGTCTGGGCATTTTGAACAGTCACCGCAGGTTTCTGCTCTCCTACTCCGCTCCGGTCATCTGGAACGCCGCCATGATCGCCACCCTGGTCGTGTTCGGAGCCCAGCCGCAGGATACGCTGGCGATTACGCTGGCGTGGGGCTCGGTGGCAGGCAGTGCGCTCCAGTTTGGCGTGCAATTGCCGGTGGTGCTGCTTCTGGCCCGCCGTCTGCGATTCCGGCTGGAAACGCGATCCTCGCACGTAAACACCGTTTTACGTAATTTCGGACCCGTATTCGTCAGCCGGGGAGTAGTGCAGATCAGCGCATATGTGGACTCGTTGCTCGCCAGCCTGCTACCGGAAGGGGCGCTTGCCGGTCTGTTGAACGCGCAGTCGCTGAGCCTGTTGCCGGTGAGCCTGTTCGGGATGTCCATTTCGGCGGCGGAACTACCGGCTATGTCGAGCGTGGTCGGCAAAGAAGCGGAGATCCATGACCGGCTGCGGGAGCGGCTGAACGCCGGCCTGCGGCGCATCGCATTTTTCATTGTGCCCTCGGCTATGGCGTTCCTGGCTTTCGGCGACGTCATCACCGCTGCACTGTACCAGAGCGGCCGGTTCGGCCCTGCCGATAGCGTATACGTCTGGGGCATCCTGGCCGGATCGGCCGTGGGGCTGCTGGCATCCACGATGGGACGGCTCTACTCTTCTACTTACTACGCGCTGCGCGATACGCGCACGCCGCTGCGCTATGCCGTGATTCGCGTGGCGCTCACCACAGCCCTGGGATATGTTTCCGCCCTTCCGCTGCCCGTGTGGATCGGCATCGATCCCCGCTGGGGTGTCGCCGGCCTGACGGCTTCGGCGGGGGTAGCGGGATGGGTGGAGTTCGCGTTACTCCGGCGCACTCTGAACCGCCGCATCGGCCTCACAGGGTTGCCTGCCACATTCACGGTCAAATTGTGGCTGAGCGCGGCAATTGGCGCAGCGACGGCCTGGGGGATCAAACTGGCAATGGGCCAGCGCGGCACGATCCTGCTCGCCGCGGCGGTCCTGGTGCCTTACGGATTGCTCTATTTCGGAGCGGCCGCTTTGCTGCGCGTGAAGGAAGGGGCCGAAGTGTTCGAGGCCGCTTTTAAGAGGCGGGCGACAAGATCGCCTACCCCATCAGGTACGTAGTCAGCGGCGGCTCACCGCCTCCAACCCACCGCCTCAAACCCCGCCGTGGCAGCTAATTACCCCTGTGCGGCTCGCGCGGAGAGCGA
>CAZKVF010000186.1:0-5487 GCA_964556085.1 uncultured Solibacteraceae bacterium | reverse complement strand
CTCGGGTCCTGCTGCCGCGGCGCCGGCGGTCGCCATGCAAAAGCCCTCGGCGCCCGTGGCACCTCAACCCGTTCCGCAGTCGCCGCCTGTCGCCCCGCCTGCTCCTAAGGCCGCGCCAACTCGCCCGTCTGGCGGCCGGCGCAATCTGACGCCCCTGATCGCAGTGAGTGCGGCGGTTGTGGTCCTGCTCGCCATATTCGGCATCTATCAGATCGTCAAACCCAAGCCACAGGCTTCGGCCACCGCCGTCTCGTTCCAACTGCATACCGACCCGGACGGCGCTGCGGTCACCGTAAATGACGCGAATAGAGGGACGACCCCGGTGGCCCTGGCGCTTGCCCCCGGCCGCTACCAGTTTAAGTTCTCATTGCCCGGATACAAGCCGGTCGAACGAAGCTGGAACGTAGCGGCGAACTTCACCCCCACGCCGGAGCATTTGGACGCACTCCCCGCTCACTTGCAAGTCACCAGCGACTTGCCGGATGCCAAGCTGACTTTGGATGGCGACCAGAAGGGGCCGCCCACTCCTGGTGCTCCGTTCGAATCGCCGGAATTGACCCTGGACACCCCGCACACGCTGGAGCTAGTTTCCGGCAGCAACAGTGCCCAGGTCTCTTTCTCGGCCGCGGCCGCGCGCGTTCCTGAGTTGCAGGTGAAACCTAGTGGGACGTCCGCATCGGTTTTCGTTCTGAGCGCTTTCGGCGCGAAAGGCCGCTTTTACGCCTCATCCAAGATTAAAGTAAGCGTAGATGGCGGCCAGTCCTACCGTGACGCCGGCTCCGACGGCCTGGATCTCGACTCCCTTCCAGCCGATGGCGTCTTCACGGTCCAGGACGAGAAGGGCATGACTCGCCCTCTTCCTACGAACGCCGCACAATCGCCGATGGTCCAGGTCTTTTTCCTGGGCGCCAAAGCGCCAGCGAACGTGGGCGGCCTCAGTATTCAAACTAATGAGTCCGATTTCGTGGTGCTGATCGACGGAAAGAAGGTTTTTTATCAGCGCAAGGGACCGCCTTATGCGGTCTACAACATTACTGCCGGTACCCGCCAGGTACAAATCCAGAAAGACGGATTCCGTAGCGATCCTTCATCAGTAAAGGTTGAGGTCAAGCCCAATCAAGTCGCAACCGTTACAGTTAACCTGGTTGCTGTTCCAACACAATTGGTGGTTCAGGGCGCGACTGCGGGCACGCGGGTTTCCGTCGGCCCCCGGCAGCTAGGTGTTATCGATTCCCGTGGCGAATTGCGAATCGAGATGCAGCCGGGGACCTACACCGTCACTTTGAGTAAGGATGGGTATCACCCGCGCAACGTAAATGTAACCATCGCTAATAGTATTCCGACGACGATCCAGGCTGCACAAGCGCGCCTCGAACTGATCACGGGAACCATAAGTCTTAAGAAAGATCCCAGCCGCATGCGCCTCAGAGTTAATCAAATTGATGGGGTCCTAATGGAGACCCCACAAGTCTACGAAGAGGCGCCGGATCAACTCGTCTTGCCGAAGGGCCACTACACGCTGACGTTTGATGCACCGGGTTACAAACAGGACATTGAGGGACCGATTGGACTAACCGACGGCCAAACTGTCAACGTCCCAGTCAAACTTAGCCGGTAGCTGAATTTCCGGGTGGCACAGGCGCCCCGGTTCGGGTCCGCGACAGCGCGCTTTCGCGTTCCGGATTTCGCCTGTCGTTCTTATCTGAATCCGGTACGTCCCCTCCGATATAATTACTTTTCAAAAGCCATGAACAGATTTGCCTCGCTTCTTACTTTCTGTCTACTCGCCGGCTTAAACGCTCTACATGCCCAGGCCCCCGCTCGTCAGGCGCCGCAAGCCGCTGGAACCGAATCGGGCTTTGCGGTATTCCAAGGCCGCTGCATGAGCTGCCACGGCAACTCGAACGTCGAACGCGCGCCTTCACCAGCCGCCATCCGCGAAATGTCGCCCGAAAAAATCTACGAGGCTCTCACAACCGGCGTAATGAAGGGCCAAGGCGATGCTCTCAGTGAAGATCAGCGGCGCATGGTCGCCACCTTCATGAGCGGCCGGCCGCTCGGCAGTTTGCAGCAAGGCGACGCCAAAGACATGCCCAACCATTGCTCCAGCAACCCACCGCTGGCCGACCCTGCCTCGAGCGCGGCGTGGAATGGCTGGGGCGTCAACCTCTCCAACGCGCGGTTCCAGTCTGCTAAAGATGCCGGGCTCACGCCTGCCGACGTGCCGCGCCTCAAGCTGAAATGGGCCTTCGGTTTTCCCACAGGCCTGTCAGCATATGGCCAGCCCTCCGTCGTTTCCGGCCGCGTTTTCGTGGGCACCGATATCGGATACATCTATTCGCTCGACGCCCAAACCGGCTGCGTCTACTGGTCCTACCAGACCAAGGGAGCGGTCCGCAACGCCATGAGTGTGGGTGCGGTGAAAGGGCGCGGTTCGACGCGCTACGGCGTTTTCTTCGGCGATGCTCACGCCAACGTGTACGGCCTCGACGCGCAGGATGGCCATCTCCTTTGGACCACTAAGGTGGACGACCACTTCGTCGCGCGCATTACCGCGGCGCCCACCTACTATGAAGGACGGCTGTTTGTTCCCGTATCTTCTTCGGAAGAGTTCACCGCCGCCACCCTGGACTATCCGTGCTGCACATCGCGCGGCAGCGTGGTGGCGCTCGATGCTTCCACTGGTGACCGCATCTGGAAGACCTACGTGATGGATGAGCCCAAGCCGACGAAGAAAAATTCCAAGGGCGTGCAGAACTACGCACCGGCGGGCGGCTCGGTCTGGAACTCTCCCACGGTCGATCCGGTTCGCAACGCGGTCTACTTCGGAACCGGCGACGGAGAAACCGAACCCGCACCCAAGACCACCGATGCCATCATGGCCGTTGATATCAATACGGGCAAGATGCTCTGGGTTTACCAGGCGCAGGCCGACGACGCCTTCCTGGGCGGATGCAACGGCGCTTCGAAGACCGATAATTGCCCCTCGGAAAATGGCCCCGACCTCGATATCGGCAATTCGCCCATCCTCAAAACTCTCCCCGGCGGCAAGCGGGTGCTCGTGGCAGCAACCAAGGACGGCAACGTGATCGCTCTCGATCCCGATAAGAACGGCGCGTTGGTTTGGAAGACCAATGTCGCGCCCTCCGATCCCAACGTCACCGGTCCCAATGCGTTCCTGGCGCGCCTGGGCGGCATCGTCTGGGGCGGCGCCGCCGACGACCGCAACCTCTATTACGGCCTGAGCCGCGGGGGCATGGTCGCGGTGCAATTGACCACCGGTGAGCGCGTTTGGTACACGCCGCTTGCCAAGGCCGGCTCGCGTGTGAACAACTCGGCCGCCAGCTCCGCCATTCCCGGTGTGGCTTTCGTGGGCGGTTCCGATGGCCGCCTGCACGCGCTTTCAACTGCTGACGGCAAGCCGATCTGGGAATTCGAAACGGCAAAAGACTTCACCACCGTCAACAAAGTGCCAGCGCACGGAGGCGCCATCAGTTCGGCCGGTCCTACCATCGCCGGAGGAATGCTGTTCGCCGGCTCGGGCTACGCGGTGATCGGCCCCAACTCAGGCAACCTGCTGCTGGCCTTCGCGGTCGAATAGACCAGCAGACCTGGGTGCCCCACATTAGATTTGAGTACGGGAGGGGCGCTGGCGCCACAGCAGCGCTTATATTTCAAGCCGGAATGGCAGGGACAAGGGGCGTTGCGAGGGACCTGGGATTGGGGACCAGGGGTTGGGGATTGGCTCCCGGACGGGAGCGCCTGGTCCGCTACCTCTGCAGATTGGGTTCGAAGTGTCGGAATTGGTGTCGGCTCGACAGGCCGGGAGGCCTGTTCCACCGGCATTTCCTTAGGGGGCGAAGAGATCGCCTGGCCCATCTGGCCAAACAATTGGGTTTGAATTGTTCGAGATTTCAGGCGGTCGTTATCGGCTAATCCTTTGATCACCTGGTGGGCGTCGGCGATACCGATGTGCTGTTCATCAAAACCCTCCCGCACGACTTCGGCACGGAGCCAGCGGTCGGACTGAAGCTCGCGCAGGTCAGCGAGCAATCGCCGCAACGAGTTGTGGTTCGAGGCGCGGGCGCGATCCACGGCGGCCTGTGTGGCAACAGAATCGCCAGCTTCCGCTTCTACAATTACACAGCGATGGAGACGCCAGGCAGAGCGCACTATTTCTACGGCCAGCATCTGCTCGACGGCGCCGACGGGATTGAGGTCTTTCCAAAGTGCTTTAGAAAGCCTGGTGTATTCCTGGCTTTCTTCAGGCCGGACACAGTTCTTAGCGGAGAACGGGCCGAACTTGAGATGATTGGGTTCGATTTGCGCGGCGGATGCCATGATGGGGGCTCCTTTTCGGCTCCAGGGTAAGTCGACGACAACCGGATTACTCAGCCGGATCGCCGTAACAGTAAGAAAGCATGGAGCCAAAAAATTCTAAAAAGTGGGGAACGCGAGGCGGCATCGGCCTGGCCATTTGCAAGCGAGTAGTGGAACGCTACGGCGATCGGATCTGGGTCGAATCCGAACCGGGAAGAGGAACGACATTCTTCTTTACCGTACCGTTTCATGCGCAGTCTGCCCGCAGCACCGCGGTTGAATCGTCGAGGGGGTGAATGCTGATGCCTTAGGACTGTGGCGGTTATGATCCGCGAGCCGGAAAAGAAGAGAGAGCAGGAGAAGCGGCGGATGCCATCCAGGTTATCGCCATGGAGCTAAGAGGCGTGCCCTCTGGAGCATGTTCCCGTATTTAGAGCGCACGCCCGTTCTTACTCGGCCTACCGATTTGACCTCCTCTCCTGGCGACGGGAATGACCAGCTCCGACGACCGCGCCCTTGGCAGCGCTCCCCCCAGTAGCGGCTCCGATTGCAGCACCAGCAGCCGCGCCTTTTGCCTTCTCGTGAGTGTTCTTTTGTGGTTGGGGCTGGGTCTGTTGTGGGGCTGGAGCTTGGTGTTGTGGGGCTGGCGCCGACGGCGGTGGGGCTTGCGCTGATGCTTGGGGCACCATCGCAGTCGTTACACCTAGTGCAATGACATACGAGATGATTTTTGCTGAAGGTTTCATCTGGCCTCCTTTGAAGCCCCCGATCCGCAATACGTCCCGGCGAGTTCGCTTCCTACCATTGATTGTGATCCTTGGCCGCCGTCGTGTCGATGCTTTATACCGATTCGACATACGATGCGGAAGAGTGGCCCTGAATGGCCCACTGTGCGGGAGGTTCTTCCAGACGTATTGAAGCGTACGGGCGATTTCCACGGCGAGGATATCCGCCTGAGGCGATGGGCGACTGCCTGAATTCTCAGAATGAGAGGCCGAGGACCACGTTGAATACGAACGGATTCGTGGCCGGTCCGTCAACCGGCCGGTTGAATCGAAAGATAAAATCGCCTTCGACAAAGTAACCCTTGAAGAAGCTGTGTTCTATCGGCCAGCTCTTGACGATCAGCGGCGTGATTCCGAATTGCGCCGTCTTCGTCTGGTCCGA
>CAZKVF010000185.1:0-11943 GCA_964556085.1 uncultured Solibacteraceae bacterium | reverse complement strand
GCGGGGCGACAGACGGGCCGCCCGCCGCGCCGGAAGCCCTGCGCTGCAGGCCCATGTCCGTCTTCGTCTTGCACTCTTCGCATTCGCCACCGTTCGCGGCCGTTCCCCCGCAGGCGCATTTCCGGCGCAGGACCACGGGAGTAGCGGCCTCAGCGCTTGGAGCCGGTTTGGGCGCGGGGATTCGCACAGGACTCATGGCGCCGCCACCACTGTCTCGACCAGCAGATGGAATACATCTCGATTTCCGCCTAGCAGCTTCACCGGTCCGGTAGCGCCCTCCAGCCGTGCTATCAATTGCGCCAGGATTTCGGCGGCCTCCTGCTGGTCTCGTTCGCCAACGAATGAAAGCGAGTAGTGCCGGATATGAGCATCGGCGGCGTGAAGTTCCCCTCCGGAAAACAGCACGCCAAGAGACGTCCGCACCATGGGGATCCGGCCGCCGGCGCCATCACCATCGCCGTCGAAAAAAATCTCCCTGGCGGCAGCCATTTCCCGGATATGGCTGGGGTGCAACAGAAGGAAGCGGCGCTGGTTGTAAAAGCGCCTCCAGATCGCGACGCCAAGCATGCCAACGGGGATGAGCAAGGCCGCCATGACATGCCACCGGTACAACGGGAGCCAGCCGCTCAACTCGGCCAAGGCAACGCACGCCGTGAGAATTAGCGAAAGCCACTGCGGTTGCGAGAAGCCGCGCCAGTAAGGACGCTCGGCGTCCCCTCGCGCAAACTCGAAGGCGAATCTTCCCAGATCGTAGGCCACGACGTACCAGGCGAAGGCTGAACCGGCAGGGCTGCCAAGCCAAACCATTGCAACACCCTGAACCACAATGAGCAGGACGCAGAGGGACTCAACAGCCTGGACCGGGAAGAGCCGGACTCCGACCAGATAGAACGGAAAGCCGGCCGCGGCGTGTTCCTTACGATATCGGAGGCCCCAGCGATAGGGCCGCCCATGGCAGCAACCCACCGTCAGGCAGCCGATACGCCCACAGGCCAGGATTAAACCAATCGCCAGGATAGTTACATCAAGATAGGGCAGCACCGGCTGGCGAATCGCTAACAGAAAGAAAAGGGTAGCCAGGGTGATGCCAATCTCATGATGGTAGTAGATAATCTTTTCCTCGCCGGTAACGATTTTCGTCACCATGACCAGCGCCAAAAAAGCGGGGACTGCTATGCAGAAGATGCCGCCGGCCACCAGGAACGAAAGGCCGGCATGCCCCGCCAGAAACGTTGCCAGGACAATCGCCGCTGCCATGCCGGCAGAGCCGCAGATTTGAAATAAGGAGCGGGGCTTGCCGAGCAACTTTAAGTTGGGGCCGGGAAGCCGCAGAAGACGCATAATTTAGCTGGCTCCCGTGCGGCCCGGTGTCTGGGTGAGCGGTAAACTCCGGAAAACCGACCGAGCGACCCGGGCGCCGATCTGGCGTTCTGTCGAGGCGGGCGCAACATGGAACGTTTCGCCATTAACGTGCTCAATACTGGCGTGTTGCTTCAAGAAATCCGAAGCACGCCCGCCGGCAAACAACCTCGCGATTTCCCGCTCGACGGCATCGCGGAGGCGATGCCGGTCGCGGGGGTCGAAGCCTTCCAGCACCAGTTCCTCGATATGCAGTTTCACCTTCATACCCAACCCGCGGTTTCCACTTCGGTCAACGGCTTCTCGATCTTGGCGTATTCGCTGCGCGCGGCGCTCAACAGGTGGGACATGCGCACGGGCTCATCGGCCGCTGCCGCCAGAAACGCGGCGTTCACCGCGATATTGCGGATGTTTCCTCCCGTCACGTTGAGGCGCGCGAGTTTCACCGGATCCAGCGCTCCAGTGGGGGCGTCCTTGGGAAAGACACGGCGCCAGATCTCGGCGCGGGTGGCGGCATCGGGAAACGGAAACGGCACGGCGAAGCGGATGCGGCGCAGAAATGCCGGATCCAGAACGGCCTTCATATTGGTCGCCAGCACGGCCAGGCCGCGATACGATTCCATGCGCTGCAACAGGTAGGCGATTTCGATATTGGCGTAGCGGTCGTGGCTGTCCTTGACCTCGCTGCGCTTGCCGAAAAGAGCATCGGCCTCATCGAAGAAGAGGATCGCGCCGCCCTCTTCGGCGGCATCGAAAATCTGGCGGAGGTTCTTCTCCGTTTCGCCGATGTACTTGCTCACCACCTGGCTCAAGTCGATGCGGTACAGATCCAGCCGCAACTCGCCGGCGAGCACCTCCGCGGCCAGGGTTTTGCCGGTGCCGCTGGGGCCGGAGAAAAGCGCGCTGATTCCCAGGCCGCGCTCGCTTTTATTGGAAAAGCCCCAGGCGCCGTAAACTTTGGCTCTCTGCCGCACTTGCGCCGCGATCTCGCGCAGGACGGCGCACTGCTGGTCGGGGAGAACCAGGTCGTCCCAGGATGCCGCCGGGGCGATCCTTTGCGCCAGGTGCTCCAGGCGCGGCCGCGACTGCTCGCGGCAAATGTCCCACAAGCGCTCCAAGCTGATGTCCTGGGCCAGGCCTTGCGGCGCGGCGGCGCGGATGGCAGCCGCACTCAGATTGAATTGGGCCACCAGGCGGTCGAGGCTGCCATTCAGTCCGGGCCCCTCTCCCAGAACGCCGCGCCAAATGGCATGCTGCTCGGCGGGCAGTGGACGGGCCACCTCGAACGTCACCACCGGCCGCGAAAATGGCTGCTGGCGCTCACGCCGGGAGAGCATCAAGGGGGCGCGTCCTGTTTCGACGAGCAGGTTGATGGCCCCGGCGCGGACATCGGAGGATTCGATTCCCTGGCACTCAACGAGGAATGCCGCGCCGCTCAACGCGGCTTCCCGCTCCAGTAATCGGATGAGCGGCAGGGTATCGGCCGGCGCTGGAGGCAGCAAAGCGGCGGCCACGCGAAACAGCGTCAGCTCCAGCAAGGCGCAGGTCTCGGCCGCCACGGCCTGGCGCGCGCTCAGGTCGTCGCCACAAAACTGGATCACGGGGAGCGCGGGGGGAGGCCGGCGCCACGCCCACAAAGCGGCGGCCTGCTCCGCAACGGCCCGTTGAGAGCCGGGTAGCCGTTCGGGACTCTCCAGCATCTCCGCCAATCCCTGCAGCCGTTCATCTACATAAGACGTGCCTGTCAGGAAGTGCAGGATGCGCTCGTCGATCCGCAGCGGGCTGGTGGCCAACGTGTCACCGGCGCCCACTTCGATCAACTTCCAATATCGCAGCGGAGCGGCGGGAGAGATGGCGCTCCAATGCGCCTCGAAAAACTTGCTTAACGCCAGGCTGAATGTGGGATGGGCGCGGCGCGGGTTGTCCTGCGCGGTTGCGCAGGCCTCCGCAAAACGGGAATCCAGTTCCATGCCGGCGCACGCCAGCAGAAGGTCGCGCTCAAATCGGGAAAGCCGAAAGATGGCGCACAAGCGGTCCAGAGCCGGTTCGGCTACACCGTCATGCCTGTCGGGCGTCAGGAAATCGGCGGCCGTGGCGCGGTTTTCCAGTGCGGCCCGAACCCGCGCAACCTCGGCCATCAGGTATTGCTTGTTAGTCTCCAGCCAGGCTGGCCGTTCGGCGACGCTCATGGAAAACTCACCGTGGGTCCGAAATTGACGCTCGAGCGGTCGAAATTCACAGGACTTTCCGCGCCGTCGAGTTGCACGCGCATGAAATAAGTCGTGGCGGCCTGGGCGCCGGCGATGGGGAACGCCAGGGTCGGGGAATCCGCAGCCAGGGGAGGCAGCGCAAACGAATAGGCCGCCGGCGACAGCGGAGGCGGATCGGTCGCTTCGTTCAGCAACAGCACGGCACGCTGCCCGGCCTTGGCAATCGGGTTCACGGCGAACGAAAGCTGCGTGACCGAGAGTGTAATCGCCCCGGAGATTTGAGGCTGCAGGACAAACGCGAAAATATTCGATGCGAACGCGGTGTGCGCGACGGGCGGCGAGCCCAGGGGAACCGCCTGCAGCACTTGCAGGCCCTGCGCGCCGGCCGGCAAATCGGACGGCATAGTCACAGTGACCAGCGAGCTGGAGACGGACGTGGGGGTGGTAGGGTTAGCCTCGTTGGAGAACTGAACCAGCGTCACGGCTCCTTGAAGTTGGGTGCCCTGGATCAGCAGCGTGCTTCCGGCGACGATCGGCTGCGAAGGCCCGGCTTGCGGCACGACATTCGTAATGGTGGGCTGCTGGAACGGGATCGCGACGACGTGCCGCCGCGCTACCGGCAACGGCGCCTGCTGTTGTAATTGCTCCTGCTCGATCAGGACAACACTGGCCTGATAGGCCATGGTCAGCGCGAACGGGATTTGGAAGAATACCGACCAGAGTTTCGACAGCTCATCGAGGGACAGAGGAATCATGGTCAGCCGCACGCGCTCGATCTGAAAAGCCAGGTCTGGCTGGAACGGCGGCGCGTTGAAGGGGGGGCCGGTGAAGGGCGCGGAGTTGAATGGCTGGGTGTGGAGCAGCGCCTGGGCGATTTCGTCCGCCGAGAGGATGGGGAACGTCTGCAGCGTGCTCGCCACGCTACCCAGCAGCCTCTGCGGTTCCAGTTCGGCGTCACTGCCATAAAACGTAAACAGGTAGTTGAGGTCGAGCGCGGTTTGCGGCCGCTGAATGAGAGTGCCGTCGCTGCGCCGCTCCGGGAGATCGGCATTGCGGAAGGCCGCGTTGGGGGTCACCTGGTAAAGAAAGATGTTGATTCCCGTGGATCCATTGGTTACCAGGCTCGCGTCGGGGCGGACGGTGGTCACCTGCGCTCCCGAAAGGTCGGGAGGCAGCGAGTTCAGCAGAATGTACCGCAGGGTGGCGGTTACGGTGGCGATCGCCAGGTAATTGCTCATCGGCGGCCCGCCTTTCGCTGTTTCAAATAATCCTCGAGGGAGAGCTCCGGCCTGGCCGGTGGAGCGGTCCGCGGCGGCGCCGGCGGGAATACCGCCTTCACTTCGACCCGTCCAATCGTGACGTGAATGGTGTCGGGCTCGGATCCGGCCGGCGACCGGTCGCCCGCCGGGGCTTTCGCCGAAGGCAACGCGGGCGCGAACGGCGGCATGGCCGTGGGCGGGCGCCAAGGCGGTTCGCCAGTTGTTGCATCGCGCCGCCGGCGGCCTTCTTCCTCCGGGTGGCGTGTTTCCGCTGGCTCGCGCGTGGTCGCGGGCCGGGGACTCGTCAAGTAAACGGGAAAGCCTGCGCTTCGCTCTTGCGGGACGAGCGGTTGGGAACCTTCCCCTCCTCGGACGGAACCTGGCTGGGCGAAATGGGCCTGTTGGCGGGTGGGGGTTAACTCGCGTGGCGATTCCGATTCGCGAGGCTGGTCCGGCGGCTTAGCCGCAAGACCCCGGTCAGAGGCGCCGCGGCGGCTAGAGCCCGTCCCACGGGCGGGCTGCGACGGAGGGTCCGGCGCTCCCGGATGCGCAATCTCGAACAGTGGCGCGGGCGGCTGCGACAGTTGAGCCGGAACCTGGGGCGGAGCCTCGGAGTGATCGCCTGACGGAGACATTCTGCCTATCCCGGCTGTGCTGCCGGGCACCTCCGCGGGGCGCTCGCCTTCCTCGGTCGCAGGCGCTTCAAACGGGAGATTACTACCCATCCGCGGATCGGGCGCGAACAGGGAAGGCACAACGGCATTCACCAGCGGCCGTTTTCCCAACGCCCGTTCAGCCATCCGGGTGAAGAAATCCGCCATCAACTCACCATCTCGAGATACAGCCGCCGGCGGGTACCGCTCATCGACAGGATGTCTGCTTCCCGCCACCCGACCGCCCGCGCCAGGCCGGCCACTTCGCGCAAGAGCCGCTTGGCCACGGTGTCGATCTCCTGCCAAAAGAAGGAGACGATATCGAATGCCGCCTCCCATCCGTGCATGCAAGCCGGACACGCCAGATTCAGGGTGATTTCGGCCAAGGGATCCCGCTGGACCACCTCGTCCGCCAACTCCGCCAGGGCGGTTTCGGGCCAATCCTCGCGCGGCAACGGCAAGCCGCCCAAGCGAGCCTCCAGTACGCACCTCGCCAGAATGATGTGCCGCGCTTCGGCAACGTTCTCGCATTGTGCCGCCGCCGCCAGGTCGGTCGTGTCCGGTAAACGGAAACGGAACGTCACTTCTCCCGAGGTGAACTCGCGGTCCTGTTGTGTCACCCCGCCGGACTCAAATCCTGCCGCCGCCGGGTCGAGCGCAAATTCCAGACGCTCGCCGCAGTTGGGACACTCCGCGTACACGTCCAACAGGCGGCCGAATACCGCCTGGCGCGCCTCCATCAGGAGTCGATCACGCTCGCCGATGGGGAAGCGCGCCAGGTCCTCTACTGGCTTCTCGGGGCAGATTCGGGCCAGCAGGGCAAGCGCCCGCTCGCTCGTGCTACGACCCGCCCCGC
The DNA here is from genome assembly GCA_964556085.1 of uncultured Solibacteraceae bacterium. Lineage (GTDB taxonomy): Bacteria > Acidobacteriota > Terriglobia > Bryobacterales > Bryobacteraceae > PSRJ01. The sequence goes on along the minus strand of CAZKVF010000185.1, from coordinate 5,606 downwards.
TTTCCCAGATCTCCAGGATCTGTGGCGCTGAAAGAGCTCGCATCGCCGTTATTGCACCGGAACCGTAAAGCTCGGTTCGGCCGGCTCGGGCACCGAGAGGTCTTTCTCCCACCCCTCGTTTTCGAGCTTGATATGCTGCACCGCCACGGCATTGGCGTTGGCATCCAGATCCGGCAGGCACTGGTATTCCGAGACCCAGCACCGGTAGATGCGGTATGCGAGCGCCAGCTGGCCCGCCTCGTTGTAAAACTCCAGGATGATGTCCTTGCGGAAGTCCTGGAGCGACACTTCGGCCCCCAAGCCGGCCCCAAAATTCCAGACTTTGTTGGCCCACTTATCGAACTCCGTGTCATGCGTGACGCCGCGCTCCAGGGTGATGGCATCGTACTCATTCCGTCCGGGCGATTTGCGGCTGCTCGAGGGGTCGCCTCCCTCGCGATGTTTCACCACCTCGGTGGTCCGTTTCAGCCCGCTCACCTTGCTGATGCCGGCCACATACTTGCCGTCCCACTTGACGCGGAATTTGAAATTCTTATAGGGATCGAACCGCAGCGGGTTCACGGTGAACTGTGCCATGTCTCGCTCCTCGTCAGGCCGTCTGGCCCGCCAACTGTTCAATTTGGAGAATTACGAACTCGGCGGGTTTCAAAGGCGCGAAGCCCACCAGAATATTGACGATGCCCGAATTGATATCGGTCGGCGTGGTCGTCTCGCTGTCGCACTTGACGAAATAGGCCTGGCTGGCGGACGTTCCCTGAAATGCGCCCAGCCGGAACAGGTTTTGCATGAACGAAGTCACATTCAAGCGGATCTGTGCCCAAAGCCGGTCGTCATTGGGCTCGAACACTACCCATTTCAGCCCTTCGAACAGGCTCTCCTCGATGTAGAGCGCGGTCCGCCGCACGGCGATGTAGGCCCACTGGCTGCCGATCTGGTCGGCCCCCTGCATGGTTCGGCCGCCCCAACTCACGTTCCCATACACCGGAAAATTTCGTAGCGCATTAATCCCCAGCGGATTGATGATGCCGTTGTCGCTGTCGTTCATCACCACGGCGAGGCCGGCACCCACGAGGGGCGCGCCGATTCCAGCGGGCGTTTTCCAGACGCCGCGGGTGTTATCCGTAGTTGCGTAGACGCCCGCCAATGTTCCGCTTGCCCCCACGTTGCGGAGCCGGTTCTGGTTGAGCGGATCGGCAATCTGAAGCCGCGGAAAATAGATCGCCGCATTGGCGCTGGGGGCGAATCCAGCGGACTCCAGCGTATTGACCCAACTGACGATGTTGCTGGTCCCGCCGGTCACCTGCTGGATGGACGCAGGGATATCCACAATTAAGAAGGCGCGTTTGGTGGTGCAGAACTGCGCGGCGTTGGAGTAAACGGTTGCGATCGATACCGAATCGGGCGCGCCGCTTTTCACCAGGTTGGCCGCCGCGGGAAGGCACAGAATGTTAAAGATATTCGGCTCAATCCGGTCGAGCGCGAGAATTCCGTTTTCGAGCGCGTTGGCATCGGGCGGGGAACCGTCATTGGCCGGATGCAGCGGATCGTGCACGGCGATGAAGCTCTTGCTCTGCGGATTGGAAACCACGGCGCCCGAGGTAACATCCGGGCCCGTGGCGAACGGTACCTCACCGAGCCCCAGGTCGTTTACTTGAATTAGGGCGGAAGCGTTGTTGATCACCGCGACCGCGTAATTCGGGTCGTTCACGCCCATGCTCAGGTTGCGGTACACCTCCGAGTTCAAAACCTGGGTTGGGTTGGCGGCCGAATCAAGCTCTCGCACGGTCAGATTGAACAGGCCGCCGGGACGGGTGTTCCCATCGATTCCCACTTGCAGGTTCTCGCCCCAGATTCCGGGATTAGCGGCATTGACCTGCAAAGTCGGCTGGGGAGGCGAGGCGCTTTCCAAAGTGACGCGCGCAGCGGCGGGGCTGCCAGCCGCAACGCGCACAACCCAGGCGGTCTGGCCACCGTTCAGGTAGTACTGCATGATGGCGTAGCTCGCTTCGCTGCGCGTGTCGAGGCCGCCGAACTGGTTTTGAAAATCGGAGAAGCTGGTGACCTCGGTGGCCACGTTCATCGGCCCCCGCGGAAAAAAATCGACAAAGGCGGTATTCGCCGTAGCGACACCCACGATGTTATGCACGGCGCTGGGTATCTCTTCTACGTACACGCCCGGATAAGTCGGTGTAACTGGCATGTGCCTCCCTTCTTAATCAGTTCCTACCTAATAGTTCCTGCCAGAGCGATAAGTGCCGCCCGGCGACGTGACTCCAGGTGTTCTCGTGACAGTAGGATTGTGCCGCTTCCGTAAGTCTTCCACGGAGCTCAGAATCCTCGAACAGGCGAAGAACGCCTTCGCTGAGGTTTACGGGTTGATAGGTTACGTCTCGCAAATCATGAAACCACGCGGTGGGGGACGCCAGGACGGGGACGCCTGTGGCCAGGCCGATGCGAACCGCCGCGCTGGCCGAAACCGCGTCGATCTGGTCGTACCAAAACACCAGGACGTCCGCTTCGGCGGCAAGCCTCCGCGCAACCTCGCAGGCCGGCAGGTACTCTCCCACACGGCGCACCGGCAATCCCCGGGCCGCCTTCTCCCAGGAAGTGATCAGGTCGGGCCACCGGGCGTGACTATACAACAGCAGCTCGGCGCCGGGAGTCGCGCGCAGCACGTCCAGCAAGTGCCAGAACCCCTTGTGAGGCGCGAGAAATCCGAAAGCGCCGATTACCTTGCCGGGAGCGGTCTTGCGCGGAGGAAACCACGTTTCGCAGCCGACGGGAATGTACTCGATGCGTTTGCCCGGCCAGCGAGCGCGCAGTCTCGCGGCGCCCAGCGAGTTCAAACTAACGATCGCTCGCGCGCCCTGTTCCCAGTCTCTGGCATCCCGGCTGACCGTATGTTCCGTCACCACTACGGGGGCGCCCTCCTGGCTGGCTCCCTCGATCGTGGCTCGCACGTGGCGGCTATGAAAAAGACTTGTTTCGTGCTGAATGTGCAGCAGCCCCAGGCGATTGGCACCGGGGGCCTCGGCAGTCACCTTGACATGCGCCGGCAGTTTTTCGGCCAGCGAGGCGGTATATTCGGCCACCCCACAGCGACCCTGCCAGCTCGGAATCCAAATGGCCAACAAGCGCCGCAACACGCCCCGGCACGAGCAATACCGCTCCATCACGTCGAGCACGGCGGGCCCCTTATTCCAGATGTTGCGACGCCGCAACGCCCAGGTGGAAGCCGCGCGGCCCAACCGGCGCGCCTCCTGGCGATGACTGGCCGCCCAATGTAACCGCTCGCGCACGTCCTCGACGCGGGGCGCGCCACGCACCCCGCAATCTCCGAAAAGCCCGTGCTGGTATGGCTCCCACGAGCCCGGTTTTACCGGCAGCAGGCAATCGGCGGCCTCTTCACACACATCCGATTGGCCCTCCGAATTCAGCGCGATTACGGGCAGGCCCGTCGCCATCGCCTCCACGAGGGGCAGTCCGAACCCCTCGTTGCCCAGCGCCATCAGGATGTCGGCCTTACCGTACCAGTGCGCGATTCCGCGCGTTCTTTCCGCGCCATCCACATAGCGAATGCGCGGATCGTCCGGCGTGTAGTTCCCGTACCCGTATTGCGTCTTGATAATCAGCCGGGCGTTCGGATCGCCCGCGAAGGCTGCCTTCCACGCCGCGATTCCGGTTTGCGTATGCTTTCGGCTGTCGACGGGACCGACCATCAGCGTCGTGAAAAATTCCGTTTCGGGGCGCTCCAGGGGATGGTAAACCTCGGGATCGATCCCTTCGGGAGCCACCTCGATCGGGACCGCCACGCCGTTGTGGCGAAGCATCCCCGCCACCCAGCGGGTGGGCGCGATCACTGCGCGCGCCCGGTTGAGCTTCTCCGCCCAACCCGCCGGCAGCCGGCTGCTCTCCCACATGGTGTTGATGAACAGATCCGGATACGACCAGAACGCTTCCAGCTGGGGCTGCGGCCATGAGAAGTATAAAGCCGGCGCGGATGGTTCCGGCCGCGAGCCCTGCAGGAGTTCGCGAAACTCCTGCGACAGTCCCTCGGCGTGCAGGCTCAACGCAATCACCTGGACCGCCGCGCCCGCCCGCACCATCCCGCGAACCAGGTACTCCGCCATGCTGCCGTAGCCGGTTGCGACGCCGTAATGGGCTGCCACATTGATGGCCTGCGGGGCCGCCCGGCGCACAACCGTCGCGGGGGCCGTGTTGCGCAGCGCGGCATAGAAGGCGCGGTCGGCAGAAATCCGGCGGGTCACTTCCTCCAGCGGGCGCCGCTCCCAGCGCGGCCCCGCTACGTTTTTTCCGCTCGTATTGCCGGGATGGATGAGGCCGACATAGAACGAAGAGTCGGCCATCCGGCAGAAGCGCGACCCGGCTGCATCCCACACAAATTTCGTGTCTTCGCCTACATCGATTTCGGCGAACCGGTGCCGCTGCCAAACCGCTCGCCGGTACAGAAGAGTGGGGCCTGCCAGCCACGGACGAGCGTCCAAGGGATAGCGATACAGCCATGCCTGGCCGGCGTCCGGCCGGTAGTACAGCAAATCCGTAGCGCCGCAGACTTCCGCGCCATCGTTGAGAGCTAGACCAGCCTGAAGGCTCAGGCGGTCCGGGGCCATCCAGTCGTCGTCATCCCAATGCGCAATCCACTCGCCTCTGCTGGCCTCGCAAGCGAGGTTGCGCTTGGCGCCTAAAGATTGGCGCCGCGGCAGGCGGATATAGCGGATGCGTTCGTCGCGCGGGATCAGATCGCCGACGGGTTCGTCGCCATCATCAACGACGATCAGCTCACGTTCCGGGTAGTCCTGCCGCAGGAAGTAGGACATGGATTGCGCGGCGAAGCGGGGGCGATTCCGCGTCGGCATGATGCAACTCAAAAGCACCGCATCCCATCCTTTCGATTGTTCACGCCGGCTTTGGTAACTTATTCGCGGAATGCAAAGGTCATCACATCATAGATCAGATTTCAGTACTCCACAAGACAGGAAATTACCCCTGTCGAGACCGCAGTCCGCGATAACGGGTGTGGAGCAGCAGTCGAGTCGAGGCGGGCATTCGCGACGACCTGACGGCTCCAGTGGCACCCGTCATTTGACCGCAGGCAAAGGGATCCGTGTTGTTCAGTACGATCCGGTTAAATTGGAGGAGAACTTCGCGGTCCCATAGACGGCGTCCGCCTGCACGTGGCGCCGAGGGCGAACTTCGCGGCGAAGGCGCTTCCGCACCTGCCGATCTCTAATTGAAATTCATGCCGCACATGCCCGGGTTGCTGCACTGCCCGCCCGGGCAAACCGGCGCCTCTGCGCTCTTCGAAGCCCCGTTGGAGTGCGCCGCAAATGTGGAAAGCTCCTGCTTTACGTGATGCTCGCCGCAGGAAGGGCAGGCAACCTCGGGCGCTTCCGAAAACCGGCGCACCAGCTTTTCAAATTTTGTCCCCGCAATCTTCGCAACTGTATTCGTAGATCGGCATGTGTTTAGGTCCTACTCCAATATTAAATTACAAATCCGGTCGATCATGCCACGTATCTCGGCCGCCGGCCCGTTAAAGTTGTTCACCAGGATGGAGAAGGCCAGCCAGCCGCCACCGGATTTTT
>CAZKVF010000184.1:0-13437 GCA_964556085.1 uncultured Solibacteraceae bacterium | reverse complement strand
CAGACCCGCGTTCTCCGGCCTTACCTCCCTCTCCATTCGCATCAGCGTCTCGGCTATCTGGTCCCGAAGCGACTCGAGGAGCTTGACGTCGCTTTTGGTCTTTATGACTGCGCTGATCAGTTGGCGCAACTTCACTTCGGCTGGACGGTAAGCTTGGGCCATCGCTTTGATGTGCTCGAATTCCACGTACTGCGCCCACAGCGACGGCCGGTCGATCCCCGCCTCCTGCGCGTCGCGGTGCATCAGGTTCAGTTCTCGTAACAGACTCCCTGCCACCTGCTGTATTTTGAGCGGATCCGTCAGCCCGACAATGTCGCCTCGAAACTCGCTCTCTTTCTCCAGAAACATGGACCGGAAGCGGCAAACCAGCTCCAGTCCCTTCAGCAAGTGAGTTGTATCGCGGTCGCCGTAATCCAGCCGCCGCAACAACTCGACGAAATAAAGGTTGTACTCATAATGGTCGTCATAATACTTCGTCGCCGTGGTCAGAATGACGCGGTATCCAGTTTTTCCGTCGCTCGCCAGTACGTGTTGGCTGTTATCCACATCCACGCGGTCCGGAAACGCCGAAAGAACCACGGAAGTAATCGCTTGCCGCCACGAATCCGCAAACGGCTCGTTGGCCGTCCGCTCGATAAATTCCTTCCAGGTAATCCGCTCATCCGCCAGCCCGAAGATGCTCATCGAACCCCCCGTGCTAGGCCCAAACGGCCGAAGCACCGCGTCGGGCGGCAGGCTGTCCCCGGCCTGCTCCAACGATGCGGCTTTCACTCGAATCGTAATCTGCCGCTGTGGCTTTACAACGTTCTCCACCGTGCCTTTCAGATACTGAAAAGTCGCCAATTTCAGGCTGCGCACGCACTTTGCCGCGTCCTGCTCGGGCCGGCGACGCGGCCGCGCAAACCCCGAACTCTCGATGTTCCGGTCAACGTGTTCCTGCCACTCCTCGATCTGCTTGCAGAGCGGCTCCTCCGGCGAAACCCGGAGGCCCTGTTCAAACTCCTGCGAGCTCAACCGCAACTCGTCCTTTGAAAGTCCCAGGGAAATACCTTGTTCGGACGCCGTCGTCGAAGGAGGAGCGTAAAGGTACAGGGAAATCTTCTTACGATGTTCCGAATCCGTGCGCAGAATACGATCGAAATATCCCACCTCCCAACCGGTGAAGGAATGACTCCGCTTTTCCACTCCGCTGTAAACCAGGATAAGTACGTCGGTCTGTTGTAGTTTCGCTTCCAGCTGCGTCTGGAATGCCGATCCTGGCTCGAGAAACTCGTTGTCCAAGTTGACCTCGGCAAAGAATTCCGGCAACGCCGTCTTGAAGCAGGTGGCGACGGCCGTCGCAATCGCCAAATCTTCCGACGCGTAACTGACAAAGATGCGAAAAACGTGTTGTTGCGGAGATGGTAGACCCGTTGATGCCATGCCTCCCCCTTCAGATCTGGAACTATATCACACGGGGGCGCGTGACCACGTTGTTTACAGCGCGGGAATGCAGGACTTGTCTCTGCTGCTTCTCGCCGGCGAAAGACACGTAGCTGATCAGAGGACGAGTGGATGAGGCACTGCGCTTCCGGCGGACCGCGAATTGGGGCCTCGCTGAGTCTTCTTCTGCCTGGCACTGGCTGCCGGGTTCAATTGCCGGCGGCCGATTTACGCCACTATTTCGCCCGCTGTTGCGATGGTCCCACCCAGCCTACGGATCTCCTGCAAAGCCTGGGCGGCTTTGTCGCTGCTGAGAGCCTGGATCGCATCGGCGACGACAACGACCTGCTTACCTGGCTCGAGGAGGCCGCGCACCGTGGAAATTACGCAAATCTCCGTAACCACACCGTAAACCACAAACCGGTCGGCCTCGAGTGCATCGAGGACGCGGCGGACAGTTTTGGTCTCAAACACGTCGATCGTCTGCTTCTCGACGATATATTGGCTCGTCTTATCGAGGGCCCCGCCCGCCTCCCGGTTGGGGATCACGACTCTGTTTTCCAGCAGGGTAGCTGCCGGCTTGCGCTGGCCCAGGGTGCCCGCGACACAGTGAGGAGGCCACGCCGCGAACTCCGGATCATCCTCGGCATGGGCGTCAGCCGTCGAGAGCACCGGAATGCTGTGTGCCTCGGCGTAGCGGTTGAGCTGCGCAATGGCGGGGATAATCCGTTCGGCGCCCGGTACGTAGAGTGCGCCCACGGGGAACAGAAAATCGAATTGGGTATCGACGTCTACAAAGACGGTGCGCATGTCGCGAGGTTCCGGCGCGTCTGCTCGATCAACTCGCGCAATTCGCGGCTGTAAATCACCGGCCAAGGCTCGACCGGTTCCAATTGCCGCAGCGCCGGGGAAAGCTTTTCAAGCGATTCCGCTGCGCGGCGCCGGGCCTGCTCCAGGTTGGGCAGAGGTTCGATCAAGCGACCGCCGAGAATCACTGGCTTCAGCAACGCCTCGCCCTTACCGCATTCGGCGGAGCGGGCCACAACGTCGCGGGCGGTATCACGAAAGATCTGCTTGGCGCCTGGAACGCTCACCTTGTCTTCGCTCAATTTAGAGGTAAATCGCTGAATGCCGTTTACGTCCAGTTCGACCAGCTTATAAATGGCCGACAAAGCGGGCGCGTCGCCGGAGATAGCCAATTGCGTGCCTACCCCGAATGAATCAATCGGCGCTCCGCGGGCAACCAGATCGCTGATCTTGTGCTCATCCAAATCGCCGCTGGCGACGATTTTCGCGTGCCGCAGACCGGCTTCGTCCAGAATGCCCCGGACCTCGCGCGACAGCGCGAGCAAGTCGCCGCTATCGAGGCGCACGCCCCAAATCGGATCGCCCATCTGTGCCACCAGACGGGCCCCTTCGAGCGTGTTGTAAGTATCGATCAATTGGATGGTGTGCGCGCCCATCAGGCGCTGCAACAAGCGGAATGCTTTGGCTTCCCCGGCGAACGACATCACCCAGGAGTGGGCCACAGTGCCCATGACGGGTATACCGTAGCGGAAACCCGCCAGCGCGTTGCTTGTCCCCGAGCACCCGCCGAGGTAAGCTGCTCGCGCGCCGATTACGCCGGCTTCGGGTGTATGCGCGCGCCGTGTACCGAATTCCACGACCTCGCGGCCGGCTGCCGCTTCCACGCAGCGGACGGCCTTGGTTGCGACCAGCGTGGGAAAGGTGATCGCCGACAAGACGTACGTCTCGGGAATCTGCGCTTCGATGATCGGCGCCCGGATCACCAGAAGCGGCTCGCCCGCAAAAAGCGGTGTGCCTTCGGGCACCGAGAACAGATCCCCGGTAAAACGGAATTGCGCGAGGTACTCAAAAAATGCGGGCGAGGTATTGGCGAACTGAGGAAGACCGCGCAGGTAATCGATTGCTTCCGTGGTGAACCTGAGGTTGAGAAGATAATCCACCACCTCGGGGAGGCCAGCGGCCAGAATGAAATTACGGTTCGCCGGGAGGCGGCGGATGCTGAACTCGAATGTCGCCCGTTGAGAGGCTTTGCCGGCTTCAAAGTAGCCGGCCGCCATCGTCAGTTCGTATAAGTCGGTGAGCAGGCCATTCATGGAATCGGGCGGCGAACACGGTGCTGAGCGCCGGCTTGGTGGACCGGATAAATCCGATCCGCAGGCTGAAGCCTGCCCCACAATTTACTTCTTCTTGGCGGGCGCGGGAGGCGCCGCTTCCTTCACATCTGCCGCGGCCTTCTGTAAGTCTTCGACCGCTTTGCTATCTATTCCATAGATGCTCGGCTCGTCGTCACGCTTCGCGAAAAACTGGTTTCCCTGCTTGCTGATTGTAAGGTGTTCGACGCGCTTGCCCATATTGGAGGTCACGGTGGCCTCAAGCACCGGTTCGCCGCCGCCCTTTTCATCGAAAGTGGTGGCCGTCAAGTCGCGCAGCTTGTCGATCAGGTTCTGGACGCTGGTGTTGTCCATGGTTTTGGCGCCGGACATCCACTTGTCCCCGCTCTTGACATAAGAAGCGCCCTTGAGCTCTACCTTCGACGGATCGCTGAAACCGAACTCGAACAGTTTCTTGTTGCGGAAATCATTGAGCGATTTGTCAACGGCCTTGCCGAAATCGGTAGAGACTTTGTAGACGCCGGCAACCACGCTGCTCTTGGCGTAGTAGTTGTCCTTATTCTTTCGAACCTCGATGGTCTGGTTTCCGCTGGCATCGGTGGCGGCTGCAGTCGCGACCTTCGTCCCGGAGTTGAACGCGGCCGAGGCCTTTTCCGGCTCTTCCGAGAGGTCCATGCGGGCATCCTTCAGGTTAGTCACCAGCGAATCGACTGTGCCCCCGTCGGCGCGCATGGGGCGCGGCTTCAGGATCTGCCACTCGTTCTGGGAGTTTTTGCCGAATTCGATCTCCGGCTTGCCGGTAGTATCCAGGCTGACGCGGGTGAGCTTATCGGAATCGAAGGCGAGCAGGCGCTTGTCGCGAAGATCGTTGGGCGCCTTCTCGATATTGTTCTTGACGTAGGAGGCGATCGTGAATACGCGGGGGTCGCTGGCGAGCTTGACGTAATTACCATCGCCCTTCAGCGTTTCATCGCCAATCAACAGGTCATCGGTCTTGCCACCCTTCTCGACAACGTGCACTTCCGCAGTCGGGGTTTTGAGACCGTATGGCGCAAGATCCGCAGCTTTTTCCTCAACCACGGTATCGGCATTGAGCGAAGAGAGCGCCGACACCAGTGTAGTGGTTGTATCCGGATCGGCCGGCAGGGCTTCGGGCTGTGTCATGCGCCACTTGCCGTTCTCGCGCTTCAGATCGATGGTCTGCTGCGGATTCTTGAGTCGAACTTCCTCTACTCCATCGGCTGGGATGGAGAGGATCTTGGTCGTGGTATCCGTTTTAGCGGCTGCCTGCTTGCGGTTGGACCACCAGACTCCGGCGCCCAGGACAGCCAACAAGCCGACAGCAATGAGCAGGCCTGTGGGCTTCATGGATTACCTCCTCTGCCACCAGGTGCCCAGGCCCATGCCCACCACGGCCAGGGGGAAGATCACCACGCTCAGCCAGAACATCAACGTGCCACGCTGCCCCGTCATGTTAAGCGTCTGATTCTCGGTTTCTTTCGGCCGGATGGAAATCAGGTCCTCATCGGAAGCGAGCCAGTTGATGGTGTTGGCGAACAGGTCGCGGTTCCCGAGCGCGTTGGAATTCATCAGGTTGTTCTGAGCCCAGCGGGCGTTTCCGAACACTACGAATCGGCCTTTATTGGCGCCGGTGGTCGTACCGGCGGCAGCCAGCGTGAATGGACCCTTCTTACCTTTCTTGGGGTCAATAGCGCCGTTGGGACCGATGTCGTTCACGGCCAGGCTGTCTTCCGTCGTTCCGAACATCTTTTCGACCGTAGCCGAGCCGCCGGACTTCACATCCAGCGACCGCGCCAGCGGGAATGCAGTCGGGATGCGCGACATTGGGCGAACAATGGCCTGCGTGTCGTACTGGAAAATCACGGGCACTTCGGGACCGGTGCCGAACAGGCTTTGACCGATACCGCTCAAATCGAGCACCAGATCTTTTTGCGGTGTGACGCCCCAATCACCGAGTAATTTCAACAACTCGGGACTGTCGGTGGTCTGGCTATCGCGTGCGATGCGCAACGGATCATCGAGCATGAACAAGACGCGTCCGCCGCCATCCACGTATTTCTTAATGGCATCGACCACAACCTGCGTGTACGCGAGTTGCGGGCCGCCAACCACCAGCACGGTCGCATCTTTGGGAATTTCGAAGGTCTGACCATTGGCAGGCGAAGCCGCCTGCCCCACCAGCTGCTTCGTCGCGTTCAGGTTGATGGCTTTTCCGGCCTCGGGTGCGTTCCCTTTCGGGGTGAGAACCTGGACCTTATAGTTGTCACGCGTCAGTAAGTCCTTGAGCCGCGAATAACCCGTGGGGCCGGTCTCATCCGTGCTGTATTCGCCGCCCGCGGAGAGGAAATAGACGTCGCGCGTCTGTGTCTTCAGCGACCGGATCATAGCCCCGGTCACTTCCTCTTCTGTAAGACTCTTGGCGGGCTCTTTACGGAGACCGCTGTCAACAACGATGTTGGAATCTCTGGAGAAGCCCGCGGCCCGCGCCTGTTGCGGCTTTTTAACCGGGTCGATGTACTGCACCGTGATTTTGGGCGAGAGATTGGCGTATCGATCCAGCAGGTTGCGGGCAGTGGGGAAACGGGATTGATCGTCGAAATAGGTGATTTTGATATCGCTCTTGAGCCCCTTAACCAGTTTTATGGACTGATCGGAGAGGCTGAAGCGCTTGTTGGTGGTAGCGTCCAACGTCTTGTTATAGCGATTGGCCAGGAAATTAGCGGCGGCGAGCACGGCTATGATCACCAGCAGATACAGGGTGACATAGGCCGTAAACCTGGTCTGGCGCGCTTTCATCCAGTCGTGGGCCATGTTATGACCTCCACCGCAGCGATTCCATGGATCGCGAAGTAATGAACAAAGCAAAGAAAATCATGGACACGTAAAATATCAGGTCTTTTGTCTCGATCACGCCCTTGGAGAAATTGTCGAAGTGGGTGACGATTGAGACGTAATTAATCACTGACGCCCATCCGGTGGTATCGAATGAGGTCGCCCAGTTGAGCAGCCAGAGCAGGAGGCACACAAAGAAAGTCACGCCCCCGGCGATGATCTGGTTTTTTGTGAGAGTCGAAATGAATTCGCCTATGGCCAGCAGACAGCCGCCCTGCAGCAACAGACCGAGGTACGCCACGAGGACGGGTTTGATGTCCGGCCTGCCCCAGGCAAACAGCAGCGCGACGTTGAGCATTGACATTCCCAGAATGCACACATACAGCAGCATGGCACCCAGCCACTTACCGAGAATGATCTGGTTGTCAGTAACGGGAGAAGTAAGCAGTAACTCGATGGTCCCGCTCTTTTTCTCTTCGGCGAACAGGCGCATGGTGATCATGGGCACCAGAAACAGGGTAATCGTGCTCCCGAAGTTGAGCAGGGGGCCGATAATCTGTTCGTTGATGTTCATGGGCGGCGCGCCGCCCTGAAACTGCGCCTGGAAGCTGAAACGCACGAAGTCGCGCGTGGCGGTAAACGTGCCGAACCCGAAGATCAGCCCGAAAAATGCCATCAGCAAGTAAGCGATTGGCGACGCGAAGTAACCTTTAAGCTCTTTGCGGCAGATGAGGAGGATTTGTGACATCAATTAGCTCCTACAGCCTCTTGGGGCTGTTCTTCTTCTTTTTGTTTGTCCCTTTGCTCGGAGGCAGTGAGCTGCAGGAAGATATCTTCCAGGCTAAGCCCGACGGAACGCAACTCGGTGAGAGCCCAGCCGGAATTGACCACCGTGCGGGCGAGGTCGGAGCGGATGTGCCGGCCTTGCAGGCCCTCCACTTCGAACAGCATGCGGCCATTCCTGGAATCCTTCATCACTACTTTGCTAACGCCCGCCACCTGTTCCAGCTTCTGCTGCACGTCCGTGGGGTTCGGCCGGCCGTCCGCCGACTCCAACTCGACAGCCACGGCCTCTGAACCGCGCAGGCGGTTGGTCAGGTTGGCAACTGAATCCGTAGCCACCAACTTTCCCTTGGCGATGATAATGACGCGCTCGCAGGAATGTTCGACCTCGGAAAGAATGTGGGTGCTCAGGATGATGGTGTGATCGCCGGCCAGCGAATGAATGAGCTCGCGGGTATGGATAATCTGCTGCGGATCCAGGCCGGCGGTGGGCTCATCGAGAATCAGCACATCGGGGTTGTGAATGATGGCCTGCGCAAGGCCGACGCGCTGGCGGTAGCCCTTGGAGAGCTTGGAAATGAGCTTGGTGCGATACTCGCCCAGAACGCAACGGTCAACGACTTCATCCACCCGGCTTTTCAGCGCGCCCGAAGACACGCCCTTGAGTTTGCCGGCGAAATTCAAGTACTCGACGACCTCCATTTCCGGATAAAGCGGCGGTGTCTCCGGCAGATAGCCGATACGCTTCTTGACCTCCATAGGGTTCTGGAGGACATCAAAACCGGCTACCGTGGCCGTCCCGGAAGTGGGCGGCAGGAAGCACGTGAGGACGCGCATCGTGGTGGTTTTGCCGGCGCCGTTGGGGCCTAGGAAGCCAACGATTTGCCCTTTCTCCACCTCGAAGGAAATGTTGTCCACAGCGACGGTGCGATCGTATCGCTTGGTAAGATCCTCAACTTTGATCATGGTTAGTTACTCTGATGAACAGACGTGGTAATTGCCATTTGGGCTTCTCTATTCTATACGTTCCGGAATGAGCGCCGAAATAGACTACCGGTTGAAACTACCATCATAAAAACGGCTGGCGTGAATTGTCAAACCTTCGGGGGTGGCCCGGGCGAGCGAATATAGGCTTGCGCGACGGGCCTCGAGGGCCTTAGCTGATACAGTAAAGAGATTGCTTGCCGCTCTGGCGCCATCCCGCGGGTTCGCCGTACCGGCGATAGCCACTCTAGTAGGCGCTGTTGCCGCGGCCTCGGGGGTCTGGATCAACGGCAGTGGCCGCAAGAGTGAGGGCGCTTTTCGTGTCTTCCTGCCGTTCAGCGCGGGAGTCCTTCTGGGCGTTGCCGTATTCGGGCTCTTACCCGAGTTGGCGGACCAGGGCGGCTGGGCCCGCAGCCTGGTCCTGTTCGGCCTGGGTTACGGAATCCTGATCGCCATTGACCGTAGCGTCTACCGGGTGTGCCCCACCTGCGCCGATGATCACGACCACCACGCGTGCCCGGAAGAGTTTCACGGATTCGCAGCTCCGCTGCTGGTGGCGGCTGCCATCCACAGCTTTCTGGATGGCTGGAGCCTGGCTACGGCACAGCAGATGGGAACGGTCGGATTGCGCGTAGCCGTGCCCATGGCCGTGATGCTACACAAGATCCCCGAAGGCATTGCGCTGGGCGGAATTCTGAGTGCTGCCATTGGTCCGCGGCCGCTGGCGCTAGCCGCATGCGTCCTGGCGGAAGGATGCACGCTCGTGGGAGCGGGAATCAGCCTGCTGCTCGCGCCGCGCCTGGGTTCCGGCTGGATTCTCTATCCCCTCGGTATGACTGCCGGCTGGATCGCTTACCTGGGATTCCACGCGCTCCACGAAGAATGGAAACGCGTTGGCCCGGCTCCGGCTTTTGTATCTGCCTTGACCGGAGTTGCGGGCGCGGCCGCGATCCAGCGCGGGGCCGAGGCCCTGTTTCGCTGACCGTGTGAAATCGTCCGGAACAGCTAATCGGGACGTTGTTTTATGCACAACTTTGTCACACCCCGATTACGGCGAGCGGCGGTAACTGTAAGCAGACAATCAAACAAAAAGCTGTTGAAAAGCAAGCGAGGAGTCTACTTCGCGCTAGCTTTCGTTAGCGGCATCGGTTACAAAAATGAAAGTCGATCGGGCGGCTGCGCGGTAGGACGGCAAATCTCGGGGGAGGTAGCTGTTCGGCCGCGCAGGCGTCTAGAATGTCCTAGGGTAGGGCCGGGTTTTCCCGGCCCTATTTCGTCACACCCGCAGGCTGCCCAACGCTGACTGTTGTCAGCCAGCCATGGCGATCGGGCTTGGCACCGGTCACAATCGCGAAAAATTCCTTCTGTAACCGCTCCGTAACCGGCCCGCGGCGCCCTTTCCCGATCACGATCCGGTCAATGCTGCGGATGGGTGTGATCTCGGCGGCGGTGCCGGAGAAAAACACCTCGTCGGCAATGTACAGCATCTCGCGCGGAACGATGGTTTCGACCACAGGGATACCTAGTTCGCCGGCCAGCGTCAGTACGCTATCCCGCGTGATTCCGGGAAGCACCGAATTGCCCAGCGGCGGGGTGTGAATCCTGCCGTCGCGTACCACGAAAATATTCTCGCCGGAACCTTCGCTCACATACCCGGCGACGTCGAGAGCAATGCCTTCGGAGTAGCCATTGGCCAACGCTTCCATTTTGATGAGCTGCGAGTTCATATAATTGGCGCCGGCTTTGGCGAGCGCGGGAAGCGTGTTCGGAGCGATGCGGTTCCAACTGGAAACGCACACGTCCACTCCTTCGGCCAGCGCTTCGTCGCCCAGATACTTGCCCCAGCTCCAGCAGGCTATGTAAACATCAATCGGATTCTTGAGCGGATTGACTCCCATCTCGCCGTAGCCACGAATCACGATCGGGCGAATGTAGCAGGAATCCATGCGGTTCACGCGTACCAGTTCAAGCATTGCCTCGGCGAGCTGGTTCGCTGAATAGCCGAGGTTCTCCATGCGGTAAACCTTGGCTGAATCCAACATGCGGCGGACATGCTCGCGCAAGCGGAATACTGCGGGACCGGAGGGCGTCGCGTAACAGCGGATTCCCTCGAAAACGGAACTCCCGTAACTCACGACATGAGAGAGCACGTGGATGGTGGCTTCTTCCCACGGAATGAATCGTCCGTTGTGCCAGATCTTTTCGGTAGGCGTCAACATGCGTCAATTATAGCGGTGAAGACATGCGCGGCGCAGTGGCCAACTGGCATCTCCAGCTTGCAGCCCGATACAGGCATATTAAACAGCTGGAACCCCGGCGTTGGCGATCGAGTGGGGCTGCGAGTAGATCACCGCTGATCGGGATTTAAACCGATTTGATGGGTTACATTGTCGAGTCCCGGTCTGAGGAGCCCTATTGCCAGCCCTCGCCGCCGCGTAGCGGGACGAAACGGCAGAGCGTGGCCACGCGGGATTCGAGCTGCCCGTTGCGCTTTTGAATGAGACGCAGTTCCTGGTCGCTTCGCTCGCCGACGGGAATCACCAGCCGGCCGGGATCTTTCAATTGGTCCAGCAGCGCCTGCGGCACGCCGGGAGCGCCGGCCGCGACCGAAATGGCATCGTAGGGCGCCAGGTCCGGATAGCCTAGCGAACCATCGCCGCTCACTACCATTACATTTTGGTCTCGTCCAGTACGCGCCAGGTTCTGCCGGGCGACGGCGGCAAGCCGCGGGATCAACTCAATCGTCACCACGCGCCGGGCGAGCGCGCCGAGCACGGCCGCCGCGTAGCCGGAGCCGGTGCCAACCTCGAGAACGGTTTCCTCGCCCTTCAACTCCAGCAACTCAGCCATCAGAGCGGTCATGTACGGCTGTGAGATCGTCTGGCGGAAACCGATGTCGATGGGCTCGTCGAAGTAAGCAAGGAAACGGGAGTCCGCCGGCACGAACTCTTCGCGCGGGATCTGCGCCATAGCGTCCAGCACGCGCGGATCGCCAATGCCGCGCCGGCGCAGCTGGCGCTCGACCATCTGACGCCGCTCTTCCCAGAAATCGGGAACCATGAAAGCCCCCGCCTCTATAATAACTTTGTGACTCACCTGATAACGCTCATCCCCGGAGACGGAATCGGACCCGAGGTTGCCGAAGCCACAGTTCGCGCGATCGAGGCCACCGGGGTTTCCGTCGAATGGGAACGCGTCAATGCGGGGGTCAACGCGATCGAGGCGCAGGGCGAGCTACTTCCAGGCGATGTGTTTGCTTCGCTGGAGGCCTCCCATGTGGGTTTGAAAGGACCAACCGCCACGCCGATCGCCGGCGGCCACCAGAGCATCAATGTCGCTCTTCGCAAGAAGCTGGGGCTTTACGTGAATTTCCGCCCGGTGCGCATGCTGCCCGGATTGCGGACCAGGTTTCACGATGTCCCCATCAACCTAGCGATCTTTCGCGAGAACACCGAAGACCTCTATTCGGGCCTGGAGCACGAAGTGGTGCCGGGTGTAGTGGAGAGCCTGAAGATCATCACTCAAAACGCTTCCATGCGGATTGCGCGCGCCGCCTTCGAATACGCGCAGCGCGAGAACCGGTGCCAGGTGACGGCCATTCACAAGGCCAACATCATGAAAAAGAGCGACGGCCTGTTCTTGAAGTGCTGCCGCGATGTAGCGGCCGGATTTCCCTCGATTGAATACAACGAACTGATCGTGGATAACGCTTGCATGCAGCTCGTGATGCGGCCCGAGACATTCGACCTGCTGGTCATGCCGAATCTTTACGGGGACATCGTATCCGACCTGGCGGCGGGCCTTGTGGGGGGCCTCGGTATCGTGCCGGGAGCCAACCTGGGTGACCACACGGCCATCTTCGAAGCGGTTCACGGCACGGCGCCGGATATCGCGGGCAAAGGCCTGGCCAATCCCACGGCCCTGATGCAATCGGCGGTCTTGATGCTGGCGCACCTCGGCGAGCGCGATGCGGCGGCGCGCTTCGAGAATGCCCTCCAGCGCGTATACGCCGAAGGCAAGCATCTAACCGCCGATGTGGGGGGCCACGCTTCCACGAGCGAGTTTACGGACGCGGTAATCAGAGAAATCGGCAATCAGGGATCTGCTTTCAGCCGTCAGCCCGCGCGCCAAAGGTAACCGATGGCCGGGGAGAGACCACCGGCCCCACCGGTCGCCGAGCCAGACCACCGGCCGCACATTACAGCGAATTGAGATAGGCGATCAAGTCGGTCATTTCGGGCGCGGTAAAAGCGGGCCACGGCAGCTTGCGTTCGTTCATCACTTCCAGCATGCGCGGTCCGTGGTCCCAGAGCGTGGACATCATGGTCACGTCCGAATAGCCGTCGGGTGTTTTGCCCAGCTTGGGCGCGCCGTTGGCTCCGGCGTCGTGGCACGCGGCGCAATTCTTCGCCATGAATACTTTTCTGCCGCGGGCCGGGTCGCCGGCGCCGCGGAAGTAGGGACGCATCCAGATATAGCCCAGAAGCTGGCGCATCTCTTCCTGCGAGAGGCTGGGCGCCGGCTGTTTCATCGCCGTCTGGTGATTCCACATATCCACCGCGACCTCGGTAAGGCTCTGGTTGCGGAGAAGGGTTTCGAGCGCCAGTTTGCCGGTGTGGCAATCGGCGCAGCCCTTCGATTGGAACAGCTGGGCGCCAGTCTCGGATGGCGGAAAGGCGAAAGCCGTGACCAGCTCGCGATTCTCCGGAAGGCCCTGTAAGTACACCAGAATGTCCTTGAGCTGCTGCGCGGTGATGGGGGACCAGCGCAGCTTTCGGTCGGCGTAGGCCTGGCGCATGCGCGCGCCATGATTCCACATCTGCTGGACGAGCACGCCGGGATCGGTCAGCGACTCCCATTTGGCCACCGGAGGAGCGCCGGCCGCGTTAGACGTGGTCACACCGTGGCATTCGGAACAATGGAGAGCCGTGAATGCCTGCTTGCCGCGCGCGGCGTCGCCGGGTTTCTCGAAGTAGCGGGCGGCGGTGAAATAGGCGAAAAGATCGGCCGCCGACTCGGGGGACAAGGTTTCCTTCACAATCCCGGCCTTGCGCATGGCAGACCACATCTCGGGTCCGTGGTTCCACATGAGGCTTGCCATGGCCGCGGGCGTGAAGTCGCGGTCGATACGCTTGCCGAGATCGGGCGCAAGTGATCCCCCACGCCCGTTAACGGTATGACACTGGACACATTGCTCTGTCTTGAAAAGTTGCTCCCCGCGCTGGGCGTCTCCCTGGACGTCGGCGGCTACGAGCGC
>CAZKVF010000183.1:0-8687 GCA_964556085.1 uncultured Solibacteraceae bacterium | reverse complement strand
CGCGCGCGGTGCGAATTGCACCCGGACCGGAGGGAGCGGCCAGTCAAGTCTATCCCTCGGTGAATCGCTGCGTAGACATCTCGCCGCGGCATACCACGCACTACACGCTTATGGCGGTGGGCTTCGATGGCTCGACCGTAGTGCGCTCACTTACGCTGCCGGTGCAGACAGTACCCCTGCCGGTTCCAGAGCCCCGTTTCTATGCCCGGGTAGCGCCGCTCGCGCTATTATAGCGGCTCTTCCTTAACTTGTCGCGAAGGCGACCGCTCGCTGGCGCGGCTCCGAAACGCTAGGCTGGGAGGCCGCCTGTTCTGCTCTAACGGCGGCTGCTGCTGCCGCCGGCGTGGCCGCCTCCGCCGGAGAAGCCTCCCCCGTGGAAGCCGCCACTGCCGGAATTGGAGTTGCCTCCCGTAGTTGCAGAGCCGCTGTTGAATCCGCCACTATTACCAGCGCCGACGGCCGGGAAGCTTGCAAAGCCGCCACCTGGGCTACTCCGGAAGCCTACTGCCATTGCAGCTACGCCGCCGTAGCTGGATCCGGGCAAGCTCGACCCGGGCATTGAACCGGTTCTTGCCGTGAAGACGGGCACTGGCCTGGTACTGCCAGCTCTGGGATTCGTGGACGCGCCGCCGCTGGTGCTGCCCGGCCCCGCCCTGCCGCTTTGTCCATTGCCGAATCCAGTCCGAACTGCGCTTGCCGGGCCTGAGCCGTATAAGACGGGCGTGTAGTAGTAGCCCATGTAAACCGGACTCCAGAAGCCCCATCCAAACGGGCTATACAGCAAGCCGGCGCCCGGAAGATAGGTGTACTCGTCGAGCAGTGAACTCCACATCCAACCGCCGGTTCGCCATGCCGCACCGTTGTTCAGAACTGACTGCGAGGCGCCGATGGTTGCATAGGCCAGGTTGCTCGAACGCTGGCTGCTCCACTGGTAGAAGTCGTCCATGTCGAGCTTGCGGTCGAAGCGTTGCGCGGTGAGTACGCCGTCCAAGCTGGCTTTCTTGCCAGGCTTGAGCCGGGTGTCTCCCGAGGCTGATTGAACGACTGCTTCACCGTCATAGACACGAAATTGCGCTGGCGCAGTATCCAGTCGGTATAAACCGCGCTTTTCCAGTTGGGCCGTTTCACCCTGATACACCAAAGACACCGCGTTGTCCTTGAGGAGTTCGTCGCACTCCACCAGGACGGAACCGGTCAGCACTTCGACCCGGGTGTCGGCCAGGCTGTTCGAAAGCATGCGAACCGAACTGTGATCGGAGACTCGCAGAAACGCTCCTGGCGTAAGGAGAATCTCCGCCCGGCCATCCTCGGTTCGCAATTCCTCTCCCTGGCGGATCGCCGGGAACTGGCCGAACTTGCGTTCCACTTGCTGGCCATTTGCGTAGACCGTGCCTTCCACGTATTGGACCGTGCCGGACTGGGCCGAGATGATCTGTTGCTGGGCGAAACCGAGCCCGGCCATCATCCCGAATGCCAACAGGCCGCCAATGGTAAACTGCAACCACGTCCCTCGGCGCATAGTTTTCACCTGCATAGACTCTACCACTTTCCGGTCGCGTAAACATCCAGGGGTGGGAGGGTATGGCGACCGGTCCTGTACCGCGGTCGCGGTTTATTATTTTCCGGTCCAGCAGGGCGCGCGTTTTTCCAGGAAGGCCGTAATTCCCTCCTTTGCGTCGGCTGCCAAAGCGTTCATCGACATAACTTCCTTCGCATAGCCGTAAGCCTTGGGCTGGTCGAGATCGATTTGCGTGTAGAAGGCCTGCTTGCCGAGTCCGATCACCAAGGGGCTGGCCTCCGCAATTTTGCAAGCCAGGCTGCGGCTCGCGGCCTGGAGTTCCGCGGCGGGGACAACTTGGTTGATCAAGCCCCATTCAGCGGCCGTGTGCGCATCGACGAGTTGCCCCGTGAGCAGCATCTGGAGCGCGCGTTTGCGGCCCACGGCACGCGTTAGCGCAACCATTGGAGTGGTGCAGAAGAGGCCGATTTTCACCCCGGGGGTGGCAAACGCGGCCTCTTCAGCCGCAACCGCTAAATCACAAGTCGCGACGAGCTGACACCCCGCCGCAGTGGCAATTCCCTGCACCTCGGCGACGACGGGCTGGGGGATGGCCTGGACTTTCAACATCAGCTCCGAGCAAACGTCGAAGATTCGCCGGTACTCCGCGATATTACGTCCGGTCATTTCACCCAGATCGTGTCCGGAACAGAAGACCTTGCCGGCGGCGCGCAGGACTACGGCGCGCGCTTCCAGGCTCCCGCCGATGGTCTCCAGGCACTCGGTTAACTCGAGCATCATGCCGAGCGACAGGGCGTTCCGCTTTTCGGGGCGGTTGAGGAGGATAGTGGCGATCGGTCCTTCCTGAGAGAGGCAGATGTTTTCGAATGCCATGCACCCTCATCGTACCGCCGGCCGCATCATACAAAAAGCCACTGTCCTGCTCCTAAATCGTTTGCAAACGTCTTTCCATCTTGGTACTATCTGAAATGGCAGACGGATCCCCCCTTGAAGTGCCGCCAATCCAACCGACGGAGCAAATAATCAACTGAATGAGCTTTACCGTATTTCTTGGTAATCTCCCTGCGTGGGTCACGGCTGATGACATCAAGCAATGGCTGGCCGCGGAAGACCTCGTTGCGGATGCAGTCAAAGTCATTCGCAACCACGAAACGCAAGAATCCAAGGGTTTCGCTTTTGTCGAAGCGCCCACCCCGGATGAAATGCAGGCAATAATCCGCCGCTTCGACCGGGCGCCTTTGGAAGACCGGCTGTTGCGCGCCAACCCCGCGCAGCCCCCCAAAGGCAAGGACGCCCGTGGCGTAAACGTAGCCCCGGCCCCTGCCGCGTCGAGCGCGGCACAACAACCCGGGCAACAGCAGCGGCCTCCCCGGCGCAAGCGTGGCGGTAAGGATCGCGACCGTGCTCCTCGAAGCGCGTTTGCTACGGAACTCGCCAAAGTCCTCTAATCGGCCGGAGCTGTTCCCTCGCCGGCATTTTCATCCTCTTCATTCCCTCGCTTTCACACCCTCCACACCTGTGAATCACAGTCACATTAAAGCCACTTGTATCTTTAATGTTTACAATTATTTAGTGGTGGCAGCCGGCGTGCTTGCGGGGAGCGCATGAGACTCGCTTGGGCGGGATTTCTGTTTCTCGGCACCCTCTTTGCCGGGCCTCAGGATTCCGAATTTAACGTCAACACACGCTATACCGTCGAGAGTGTAATTGTCACCGGAGACGGTTGGGCGACTAACCTGGTATCCGGTCAGAATGCTGAAAAGATAAGTGCCAGCCTGCGGAAGCAGATCGCTGCTTTAATCGGTGACAAGCTGAATCCCGCGATGCTCGATGAGCTGGCGGGTAAATTGTGCAGGGAATTCCAGGCTCGAACCGTTACGCATCGGGTGTTGCGAGGCGAGACTCCGCAGTCCGTTCAAGTTCTGTTTGAAATCGTGCGCCGTCCTACCCATTTTGACGTTTTAGTTCCAAAATTCCTGTATACATCCACGCAGGGCTTTTCCGGTGAGCTGGAAGCCAATGCCGGAGTCGGCGAGCATAATGGATTCGCGTTCGCCCTGTTGAGTGACGCAGATGAACTCGTGGAGCGCTACACAGGTTTCACAGCAAGGTATGAGAACACGCATCTGGGCAGCGACCGCATACACGCCGGATTTCAATTTGCCAGCTTCCACGAGCAGTGGAACAGTGCGACCCGGAACGCGCTGGCTGATGGTTCCCACTCGAGCGAGAACCTCGGTTTGTACCGTACGCGTCAGAGTATTGCGCCCGAGGTCACATTCGTAGTCGCCAAGCCACTTACCGTATCGGTAGGGGCGGCATTCGAACAGATGCAGGAATCCGCGCCGGGCGATCAGAACGATGCGGCCAACGCGTTAACAGCCGATGTGCACTTTCACCAGGTGGAAGAGAACTCCGACTCACAACAGGAACTGGATGGTGACTATAGCGTGCATGCGGCGTCCCGGTTTTTGGCCAGCGATTTCGTCTATGTTCGCCATGGATTGACGTTACGCTATGCGCTGAGCCGCGGGAAGCACGTGCTTTCCGACAGATTTACCGCGGGTCTTCTGGCCGGGCGGGCCCCGTTTTTTGAGCGGTTCGTGCTTGGTAACAGCGTGTACCTGCGCGGCTGGAACAGGTTTGAAATTAACCCCTTGGGTGGAAACCGGATGTTCCATAACTCCGTCGATTACCGGTACGGACGCTTTCAGGCATTTTACGATTCAGGCGCGGTCTGGGATACCGGACAGCCCGCGCTGGTGCGGCATTCGTTTGGCGGGGGGATGCATCAAGGACCCGTGTTCCTGGCGTTGGCGTTTCCGGCGCGAGCCGGGAAAATGTATCCGGTCTTCATGGTGGGCATGAATTATTGATGGCGCTTCATGCGCGGGAGAGGATTAGCCGCAGGAGCTGGCTGTTAGCCGGCCTTGCGATTCCTCTGTTCCGCGCGCGGGCCGAGCCGGTATTGCATGTAACCTCGGATGGCGACAACCTGCATGTGGCTGCACCGCAACTGCATTTCCTGGCGGGCCGGCCTCTCGCCCGGCTCAAAGATGGCAACGTTGTGGTGTTTCTATCGCAGCTCACCTTGTTCCGTGAAGATCACGTTACGGTTATCAAGCAACAGCCCGAACGCATTACCGTGAGCTATGACCTCTGGGAAGAGAAGTTCCAGGTAGTCACCATATCGTTCAACACCAGGGGCACGGCTGTAGATCGCCGTTCGGCGTCGCGGCTCTCAGTCGAGGATACGGAAGTTTGGTGCATGGAAAACCTTGCCATCAGCACTCTTGGGTTGGAAACCCAGCGGCCGTTCTGGCTGCGCTTCGAGCTCCGGACTGCCAGTGAGAAGGAAGTATCGGCCGTGGCGGGGGATACAGGGATCAGTATTCGCGGCCTGATCGAGATGTTCAGCAGGCGGGCGGGGGCGGACCAGCCGCATTGGGAGCTCAACGCCGGACCGTTCCGCCTTGGGGATTTGCCGCGGACAACGGCGCGTAGGATTCGCATCGGGTGAACCGGCTTCGGAACAGGCTCGTCCTGATCTTTTTGGCGGCCACGCTGGCGCCGCTGACAGCCACAGTGTGGATCACGAGCAAGCTTTTGGTATACAGCCTGGACTATGCGCCCACGGGCCAGCTCAACCGGGTCACGCAGTCGCTCGAAATCACCGCGCGCCAGCATTACCAGCACATGCAGGATGATCTGCAGCGGAGCGCGAATAACGGGGAGCACACGCCCGTCAAATATCGATTTACGGCGAGGGAAAGCTGGCCGGAAACGGTTAAGGATTTCGCCGCTAGCGGCGAGCAGGAGCGATTCGCGCGCGCGGGCGTCGAAGGCGACAGTTTGAATTACCTGGTGCGCCGCGGGAATGACGTCTGGGTATATTCGGCCGCGCTGGGCGTAGGGATGGAGAGCCTGTCGAAGGAAATCGCACACGCCAATGCCTTAGTGGAGCAGGAGCGCGAGCGCGACCTGCGGCGCGGATTCGAGCTGGTTTACGTCCTGCTGGCAGCGGGCGTCTGGCTGGTTTCGTTCACGCTGCTGATTTACATTGCTCACCGCATCAGCCGGCCGATTCAGCAGTTGGCCACCGGGCTGGGCAAGCTGGCCGCCGGCGATCTGAATGCGCGCGTGCCCGGGCGGCGCAAGGATGAGATCGGGCGCGCGATCCAGGCTTTTAACGACATGGCGGAACGGCTGCGGCAGACCACCGAGCGCCTGGTCGCTCTTCGGCAACTTGCGAGCTGGCAGGCCCTGGCACGAAAGACGGCTCACGAAGTGAAGAACTCGTTGACGCCGATTCGACTAACCGTGGAGGAAATGGTGGCGCGTTCAAGCCAAACCGACCGCGCCTTTCTGGAGCAGGCCGCGCAAATCGTGGTGGACGAAATCGAAACCCTGGAGCGGCGGGTGCGGGCTTTTTCACAATTCGCCGCCGAGCCGCCGGTCAGCCCGTGTCCCTTGGACATCAACGGGCTGTTGCAGGAGCGGATGGCATTCTTGAAGACGGCGCACCCCGAGGTAGCTTACGATTGCCGCCTGGCTGAGGGCACCCCCAGGGCCATCGCTGACCAGGACCTGCTCAAAGGTATTCTGACGAACCTGCTGGAGAACGCGGCGGAGGCGGCGGGCGAAGGCGGCCAGATTCTGGGGGCTACTTACGCCGAGCACGGACTGGTGGCGATCGAGGTCCACGATTCGGGTCCCGGGTTGAGCTCTCAGGCGCGCGCCTCGCTCTTCCAGCCGACCATCAGCTTCAAAAAGCGCGGTATGGGGCTGGGGCTCTCGATTGCCCGCAAGAGCGCTCTTCTTTCGGGCGGCGACATCATTGCGGTGAAAGGAGAGTTGGGCGGCGCCGGTTTCCGCGTGCTGCTGCCCGCTGCAGGAAATGCCGTCAAGGCGCATACTCATAGTGGATGATGAAGAGAATATCGGCCGTTCGCTGCGGCTGATTCTCGAGCGCGAAGGTTACGCGGTGAACGTGTGCCGCTCGGTGGCGGAGTTCCGGAACCACCCCGATGCCTTGCGCGCGGACGCCTACCTGGTAGACATGAAGCTGCCCGACGGCAGCGGCCTGGATGTGCTGCGCACGACCCGGCAGAACGATACGACTGGCCCCGTCATTATGATCTCGGGTCATGGCACCATCGCCGATGCCGTGGAAGCCACGCGCGCCGGCGCATTCGATTTTCTGGAAAAGCCGCTAAGCCGCGACCATGTGCTGGTAGCGGTTAAGAACGCCCTGGAACAATCCATCTTGCGCAAAGAGAACCAGCGCCTGCGCGAACTGGTTGGCGGGTCTCCGCGTATGATTGGTTCGAGCTCGGCGTGGCAGAGAGCCGTAGAGCAGGCGTCGCTCGCGTCGCGCTCCGACGCGCGCGTGCTCCTGATCGGCGAATCGGGGACGGGAAAAGAGCTGTTGGCGGCGCACATCCACAGTTCGAGTCCCTTCGCTGCCGGACCGTTTGTTAAGGTAAATTGCGCCGCCATACCTACAGAGCTGCTCGAAACCGAGCTGTTCGGGCACGAAAAAGGGTCGTTCACGGGGGCCACTGCGGCGCGACGCGGCAAATTCGAACTGGCCGACAGCGGGACTATTTTTCTGGATGAAGTGGGCGACCTGCACGCCTTCTCCCAAGCCAAGCTGCTGCGCGTCCTGCAGGAAGGCGAATTTCACCGCGTGGGCGGCGAGCAGATTATCAAAGTGGCCGTGCGAGTGGTTGCGGCAACCAACCGCGACCTGGCCGCCATGGTGGCGCAGGAGAAGTTTCGCGAGGATCTGTATTATCGCTTGAGCGTGGTGCCGATCCGCGTTCCAGCTCTGCGCGAGCGGCCCCAGGACATCCGCAACCTGGCCGAATATTTCCTGGACGACTTCTGCTCGCGCAACAACTTCAGGCCGAAATCACTCGACCAGGAGGTCCTGCCGCTGTTGGAAGCGTATTCCTGGCCGGGGAATGCGCGCGAACTTCGCAACGTGATCGAGCGCATGGCGATTCTCACTCCCGGCGAGCGCCTGACACGCGATTCGATCCCGGTCGATATCCGCGTGCAGCGCGAAGCCGGTCCAAAGTCCACCATTCAGGAAGCGCGGGAATCGGCCGAGCGCGAGCACATTCTGCGTGCGCTCGAAGAATCCAAATGGAACGTCTCCGGCGCCGCGCGCGCCCTGGGCATGGAACGGACGAACCTGCACAAGAGGATTCGGGCGCTGGGCTTGAGCAGGGAAAGATAGAAAACGGTTGCCACAAAACCTCTGAGACCTCTTGTCCGAACGTACGCAGCGTTGTGTCCTACGAGGTCGGACTGACGGCGAGCTGAATAATCCAGGGCGGCCGCTGGCACGATCGAATTTCCAGGGGTCGATGTATTGGATGGTAGGTACTGCCGATCCAATCGTCGGAGCGGGAGTCACCGCCGCGCTCTCACCTCCCGCACGTCCGCCAAGCAACCAATCAGCGCGCCACCCGCGGTACAAAGCACCGCGACACTCAGGTGCGCCACCAGAATGTGGCGCGCGTCCATAATCGGGCAGTAGATTTGCAATGTAGTCTCGCCTGCGAGGCCAGCCAGTAGACCCGCCGCAGCTCCTGTCATCACCGGCGAAAGCGCCGCGTACCCCCGCAGCACCACCCACGAAAGCCCACCGGCTACTCCAGCGACCGGCACACCTCTCTCGATGCAGGCCCAGGCTGTCGGCCAAAAATGCGGTACCGGCTCCATAGGAAACAGCGTCAAGATGGCAGCCGCGAGCAAAAGAATCACAGCTAGGGGCAATGGTGTAGGAGAAAACCACTGCCGACTCGCCGGAATCACCTGCTGCGTTACCGAAACCGCTATCAAACCCGCGCCGATCACCAGAGCGCCTACGATTCCGCCCGTTTCGAGCGGGCTCATCACCCGCACTCCGTTCGCGCCCAGCCAATAAACGCCCAGTGTCACCACGCCCGCAAATATAGCCGCAAGCACGGCGAATGTCTCCCGCTTGGAACGCACCGGCCGCACCGGGCGCAAGTCAGCCAGGATGCTACGTTCGATCCTTCTCAGCGTTTCGGGTGAAGGAGCCTCCGGGAGAGGCGGCGCCTCGAGCACACGAACTAATTCAAGACAATCCGCACACTTTCTGATGTGCTCTTCTGCTTCAGGCGGCAGCATCGCA
>CAZKVF010000182.1:0-7535 GCA_964556085.1 uncultured Solibacteraceae bacterium | reverse complement strand
GACTCAGCGCCGCGGGAAGAACCAGGCACCGGATGCGGCTCCGGCGTAAAAAGAATGAGGGATTTTTTGGATGAATGTAATTCTGCATAACCTATCTCTTAAAGGGCGTGGAAGCGCAGACCGCAGGATCACTGGGTTTTCTTTTTGAAGAAGGAGCCCAGCAATTCCTCGCCAACGGTTCTTCACCATCTTACAGACATTGGGCCGGACTTGCGGGGACCCCACAGTTCCAGTGACGGAAACAGGAATACTGCCGCCGCCCGAGCCGCCCGTTGCAACCTGGCTGAGCGCGGCGGGCGGTCTTTAGTAAGATGAATGATTCCGATGAAACTTAACAGTTACACCATCACGCAAGGGCGGGATCGTGCGCCCGCCCGCTCGTATCTCAAGGCGATCGGGTTCACGGACGCGGATCTGAAGAAGCCCATTATAGGTATCGCCAATACCTGGACGGAGACCATGAACTGCAATTACAATCTCCGGGAGCTGGCGGCGAAGGTGAAGGAAGGAGTCCGCGCGGCGGGCGGCACTCCGATGGAGTTCAATACCATCGCCATCAGTGACGGCATCACCATGGGCACGGAAGGTATGAAAACGTCGCTGGTGAGCCGCGAGGTAATTGCCGATTCGATCGAGTTGGTGGCGCGTGGGCACATGTTCGACGGCATGGTGGCGCTGGTGGCCTGCGACAAGACCATACCGGGTGCGGCGATGGCGCTGCTCCGGCTGAATATTCCGGGAATCGTGCTGTATGGAGGGTCCATTCTGCCCGGCCGCCACAAGGGTCACGACATTACGATTCAAGATGTGTTTGAGGCTGTGGGCGCGAACGCCGCGGGCCGCATGAGCGATCAGGAGCTGCTCGAAATAGAAAATCATGCCTGTCCGGGCGCGGGCGCGTGCGGCGGGCAGTTTACGGCCAACACCATGGCCACGGTCATGGAGTTGATCGGGCTGTCGCCCATGGGAACGGCCGCGGTTCCGCAGGTGGACCCGCGGAAGAACGCGGTGAGCATCCGCTGCGGCGAGGTCATCATGGATGCCGTGAGAAATAACCGGCGCCCGCGGGATATCGTAACCCGCAAAGCGCTCGAAAACGCGATTGCCGGCGTGGCCGCAACCGGCGGATCGACCAACGCTGTGCTGCACCTCATCGCCATCGCGCGGGAAGCCGGAGTTCCACTGGCGATCGACGATTTCGATCGCATCAGCAATCACACGCCGATTCTCGTGGATCTGAAACCCGGCGGCCGCTTTGTCGCGGTGGATGTGGATAAGGCCGGCGGCATTCCGGTGATTGCGAGGCGCTTGCTGGACGGTGGCTACGTCGATGGCACGGCGCTCACCTGTACGGGGCGGACCTTCGCGCAAGAAGCCGCCGAGGCGAAGGAAACGGCCGGGCAAGAGGTGATCCGGCCACTCGACAAGCCTCTGAAACCCACAGGCGGCCTGGCGATTTTGCGCGGGTCGCTCGCCCCGGAAGGCTGCGTGATCAAGCTGGCGGGTCACGACAAGAAGAATCACCGCGGGCCGGCGCGCGTGTTCAACCGCGAGGAGGACGCCATGGCCGCGGTAACGCGCGGCGAGATACGCCCGAACGACGTGATGATTATTCGCTATGAGGGACCTCGCGGAGGACCGGGGATGCGTGAGATGCTGGGGGTCACGGGCGCCATTGTGGGCGTGGGCCTGTCGGACTCCGTAGCGTTGGTCACCGACGGGCGTTTCAGCGGCGCCACGCACGGATTCATGGTTGCGCACGTGGCGCCCGAAGCGGCCAACGGCGGGCCCATCGCAGCCGTGGAAGAGGGCGATCCGGTCTCGATCGACGTGGGTGCTCGGGAAATCAATCTCGAGATCCCGGCGGAGAAGATCGCCGAAAGGCTGGCGCGCTGGAAGGCGCCGGCTCCGCGGTATGCAACCGGCGTGTTCGCGAAATACTGCGCACTGGTGGCGTCGGCGTCTGAAGGCGCGGTGACGTCGACGTTCTGAGCCACGGCCAGCCGCCCCATGAACATTCTATTTATCGGTGACATCTTCTCGTCCGTGGGGCGCCACATCGTAGCCGATCATCTGGCGGATATCAAAGAAACGCAGCGCATCGATCTGGCGATTGCCAACGCGGAGAACTCCGCGGGCGGGTTCGGGGTTACGCCGACAGTGGCAGAGGAGTTGTTTGGCATGGGACTAGACGTCCTCACTAGCGGCAATCACATATGGGACAAGAAGGAGATCTACGACTACTTCAAGCGCCGCCCCGCGTTGCTGCGCCCGGCCAACTATACCGCGTCGGCGCCCGGAGCGGGCCTGATTGTGGTCAAAGCCCGGAACGGCGTCGACTGCGCGGTGATGAACCTTCAGGGCCGGACGTACATGCCGGCAACCGAGTGCCCGTTCCGGAAAGCCGATGAAATCCTGGCAGGACTGGCGAACACAAAAGTGAGATTCGTCGATTTTCACGCCGAAGTGACAAGTGAAAAAATGGCGATGGGCTGGTATCTGGACGGAAGGGTCTCTGCGATCGTAGGGACCCACACTCACATCCCAACCGCCGATACACGCGTTCTTCCGGGGGGTAGCGCCTATCAGACCGACGTCGGGATGACCGGCCCGTACGATTCCGTGATCGGTGTGCGGAAGGACATCATCCTCGAGCGCTTTCTGACCGCCATGCCGGTCCGCATGGAACCGGCCAAGGGTTCGGTGGAGCTGCACTCCGTAATCGTCGAGGTAGACGAGGCCAGCGGAAAAGCCGTTCAGATCCGCCGCCATACCGTGCGGGGAGATTGAATGAACGCGGCTCCGGATCTGGTTGCGTTAAATGTCCAGGGGCTGGGCACGCTGCTTTTCTGCTTCGTCTTTCTATTTCTCTGGCGGCAATCTGGGATCGTCTATTTCGGGTTTTGGAGCCTGGCCTGGGCGCTGCAGGTGCTGGCGCTACTGTGCTTGAGGCTGTACTTCTTGAGCTCCGTGCCATTCTGGCTGGGCCCCTACGCGTTGTTCGAATTCGCTTTTGCGCTGGCCCTGTTGACTGCAGCGCGAACCGGACCTACACGGACCGCGCACACATTGAAATCCGTACTGCGTGTTCTGCTGGGTTTCCCGTTATTCCTCGCAATTGTCTATCTCTTGGGCCTGCAGAGCAACTTCGCGGGATTCCAGGCGGTGCACGGGCTAGTGCTCGGCACTATCTATCTTTATACGTTCTTCGCGATTCGCGGCAGCCTGGGGATTGGTGGCCGGCTGTTCAAGTTTTCGCTTCTATGTCTCGCCATTGCATTCCTGCATAATGCGGTCGTATTCTTCTACCTATATAATCGCGGCGGCCAACCGCAGTGGCCACGCTATCTCCGATATAACAGCTACTATGATTTCGCATTATTGATGTTGCTGGCGTTTTCGGCCATGGCCATGCTGATCCAGAGCCAGCGCGATCGTATTGACGCTCTCTCGAGTGAAGTGGACGCCGTGCGGCGGGACAGTTTGAAGAATCTGGCTCTGGATCGTCTCACCGGTCTGTTGAACCAATCGGCGTTGGAGCGGCGCATGGAGAGTGGCGAACCCTTTACGGGAGTGGTTGCCGTGTGCGACATGGATAATTTCAAGAGCATTAACGACCAGTATGGCCATCTGGTCGGAGATGAAATTCTGCGCAACATCGGCCATCTGTTGCGCTCATCGGTCCGTCAAGAGGACGAAGCATACCGCTGGGGCGGCGATGAATTCGTCATTTTGTTCAGGAATCAGAACCTCTCGTTGGTCAGATCCAGAATGCTCGAGATCCGGCGGCGGTTGAATGATTTCCGCGTCCGTGGTTACGGCGTGCTTCCCATCTCATTCAGTTGGGGCACCGCCGACGCTCCCGGCGAACCTCTGCGGCAGTTGCTGGATGCGGCCGACCATGACATGTATTCCTACAAGCGGCGACGCTCTGCACGAGAAGCTCAGTCCGGCGGCGGTTGACCCAGGATGCTCTGCTAAACTGAGGGTTGACTCGTATCCACTCTCCCGTTAAAGTTTGCGCGGTCAGCTATCTGAACACATCGCCCCTGGTGTGGGGAATGCTTCACGGTGACCAGCGCGAAGCCGTCGAGTTGAGCTTTCGGATTCCATCCGAGTGCGCCGATGAAGTTGCATCGGGAGCGGCGGACATTGGAATCATCCCGTCGGTGGAATTGAATCGCCGCGACTATGGCAGAGTACGCGGATTGGGTATCGCATCACGCGGTGCAGTACGCAGCATCCTGCTGATCTCATCCAAGCCCTTTCGAGAGATTCAAACCCTGGCCGGGGACATCAGTTCCCGGACGTCGGTCGCACTCGCGCGCATCATCCTGGGACGGAGGTACGGAACCGAACCTCGAATCGTGCCGCACGCACCGGACCTGACCCAAATGTTAGCGGCGGCTGATGCGGCATTGATCATCGGGGATCCCGCGTTGCACCTGGATCCGCAGAGTCTGGGTGAGCGTGTGCTCGACTTAGGAGCGGAGTGGACCGAAATGACCGGTCTGCCGATGGTCTTCGCCGTCTGGGCTGGCCGGAAAGAGGCCATCACTCCGGAAGTAGAAGCGATTTTCCAGGCATCGTACCAGTTTGGCCGCGATCATCTTGACGAAATCATCAGCACGGAAGCTGCCGCGCGGGACCTCTCGCCCGAGTTGGCTCGGCAGTACTTAGCGCGTCATATTGTTTGCGAATTAGGCGCCGCTGAGTATCGGGGACTGGAACTCTTCCTTGAGTACGCCCGCGCTGCGCGCGAAGCGGCACCGGTTTGACACGCCGCAAACCGCTCTGATCTAATGGAAAAACCTACTCAGCTTGCTCCTCAGTAGCTCAATGGTAGAGCATTCGGCTGTTAACCGAAGGGTTGTAGGTTCGAGTCCTACCTGAGGAGCCAAATCAAGTCCTTTATTTCCAACACAAATATTAGAGGGCACGCCACTTGTCGCGCCGTGTCTGGACTACGGTGGTGAGCGTAAATTTACCCGTCCTTACCCGAATTTCCTTATCCTTATCCCTCAGGGTACCCCCAGTTTTTCTCCAGGTGCTTATTAAACTGCGCATTGGTATCTACAACCTGGCCCACCCAATTCACCGTTCGGGATCTGACGACTATCCCGGCTCTGAATTCTCAGAGACTGAACGCAGTCGTTGACGTGAACGGTCCGGTAGGGTTAAACCGCAGCCCGAGACCCACAATCGAACCATTGTCGGAGGTGAACTCGACGGTGCCTGTCATCCCCGCCGTGAACGGATAACTCTGGTTAAGCAGCAATGAGACGTGTCCGGAGGGCTGCAATGCAAATGTGCCGCTTCCGATTTGCACGCCCTGCGCGTTGTAGAATGTCACCGTCACATTTGCCGGGAAGCTACTATCGGTATTCGCGATGGCCACACCGGTGAAATACCCTCCCGAGTTGTCGAATGCGATTAGGATACTTGTGGACCCTTGGTCGATTGGCACGGCTGCCTCGTAGTCCGCGCGCCCGTTGAGTTGACTCTTGAAGATAGCTTGCGCGCCAATGCTTTGAAGTGTGTCTAGGTAGGCCCATCCCTGGCGTAAACCTTGATCGCCAGTCGTCTGAAGTACGGTGGAGCCGTTTACCGGTAGCACGCCGCTGGTAGTGGCTACGGCGCCGATGCCGGCAATGCCGAGCGTGAGCGGTGATCCGTCATCCGCGTAAAAGTCAAGCGTGTATGGCGCTGGAACGGTATCCAGGTTCACCAGTGTGAGGGTCGTCGTCCACTGGCCGCCGTCCGCGACATGAGCCAGTGCGGAAGAGATGCCTATGTCAACGTTTGGCTTAGGGGGCGGCGTTTCAGCCAAGAGCGGAATAGCCGCCAGAATCGTGAGCAATAGTTGTTTCATGAGTCTTCCTTTCGGTGGCCGCCCTACGGGTCCGGCCGGGGTCAGAACGCTTCATCGTGTGTGCGTTTACTGCCTCATCTTCAATTGCGGAAAAACCGGGGAAGAACTGTAACTGGAATGAAGAAATTTTCTATAGCCGCCAAGCGGCTCTTCGGGTCTCTTTACGATACTCTTGCGCTGTTTCTACTTTTCACAGCTCGCTTCGTAGGTTTGTCGGGACTATAAAAAGGACCCGAACTCGGCCTTTAACTACAACATCGTCTCCAACGACTTGTGCAACTGTGGCAGGGCCTTCCCACGGAACAACATGGCGCGTGCAAGGCACGCGACCTCAGCGGGGAAGAACGTAACGGATGACAAGGGTTGCTCCGTTTCCCTTGGGAGGTGATTGCCGAACCGTGTCGCCGTCGGTCATCAAGCGACGCATGACTTGGCAGCAGTCAGGCATCCTGTGATCACCGCGGTTTGGATACCCACCAAGGAATCTGTGCAGATCACCCCAGCAAAGATCGATGTGTTTGTTGCGTCGCGCCAGGGCAGACTGCCCACCGGGATCGGATTTCTCGTTCGAAATCAGATGTATCCGGCAGGTGCATACGTTCGGCATTCTACACCTCGGAAGCCCGTGTTGGGCAGTAAGTGACGTGAGGGACCGGTGACGTCACTAAACGACTTTTGTTCCATAACGCTCGAGCGCCCTCTGGTTGAACGTGACGCCCAAGCCCGACGTGGCGTCGAGGTAGAGAATGCTTTTTTCGATGCGCGGTTTCCTGTCGTAGAGTTCAAACCAGAATGGGTCGCGGTCGGGGTTGGCGAACGATTCGAGAATGTAGCCGTTGGGAATCGAAGCCAGCAGATGTGCATGCAGAGCGGGCTCGTGGTGGGGAGCCATTCGTATGTGACACATGCTGGCCATGCCGGCGATCTTGCGCCATTCCGTGATGCCCCCGTGGGCGTTGGCATCGAACTGCATGAAATCGATGGCACCAGTTTCCATCAGGCGCCGCGCGCCCCAACGCGTAATTTCGCTCTCACCGGAGGCAAGCGGGATGCGCGTGTTCAGCTTTACCCGCCTAAACGGGTCGAAATCGTCGTACCAGCGGAGCGGCTCCTCCAGCCAGGTAATGTCGAGATCGTACATCTTGTTGGATGCGCGGATGGTGGTCTCGACATCCCAGCCGTTGTTGGCATCGAGCATAATACGAACCGCCGGTCCAACCGCCTTGCGAACCGCCTCGACGCGCTGGTAGTCGTCTTCCACCGTATAGCCTCCGCTAACGCCGCCAACCTTCAGCTTGATGGCGTTGAACCCCTGATCGATGTAGCCGCGAACCTCCTGCACGAGTTCGGAGATTCCCTTTCCTTCGCGATAGTAGCCGCCGGTTACATAAACAGGGATGGAGTCGCGATAACCACCCAAGAACTTGAAGAGCGGCAGACCGACAGATTTCGCCATGATGTCGTAGAGCGCCGCGTCAATGGGAGCCATGGCGTTGATGATGCCTTCCCGCGACCAGCCGCGGGTCTAGGGCTCGCGGCCGTAGGTGGCTCCGAACATTCTTTCCCAAATGCGGCCCACCATGAAGGGATCTTCGCCGATGATCAGGTCAGCAATTCCCTTGCGAAACACATCGGCGCCGCCTGAGCCCTCGCCTTCGCCGGT
>CAZKVF010000181.1:0-11509 GCA_964556085.1 uncultured Solibacteraceae bacterium | reverse complement strand
CCAGAGAAAAAACTCTACCGCTCCTGTAACTTCGAGCAAGCCGTTGATTCTCCGAGGCCGGCCTTGGGATGTTTTCTTAGCTTATGAACGTCCAGCTAGTCGCCCCGGAAGGCTTCTTAAGGTTCTTGCGGTGAAAAAATGCGTTGGTCTGACGTGGAACCCTTGTCGTCACTCACTCATTGGTAACGATCACCCATGAAACGGTGTGGGCTGCGGAATCACTAAGAAAGCGCCCAACAAACCTGAGCGCGCTTCGGAGTTGGTTTGGCGGCTTTCGTACCCATTTTGCGCTTTTCAGAAAAGAAAGGAGCCTGACATTTAACGCCTAGAGACTTCCAGAAGAAAAGCTGGAGGAGAAATTCACGGTTCACGACATACCGCTGAACCGCAATCCGAATTTTCAGAGAGACCGGCCCGGTCGGCCGGAGAAACGATGATGCCAGGGAAACATGCAAGTCGATTTTGACAAATGAAGGAGCATGAAATGCCTCAGGACGTAGGTATCGATCAGCTTAATACGCTGATTAAGGCCGCAAACGCAGGATGGCAAGCAGGAGTGACTTCGGTCTCCGAACTTCCTCCTGACCAACAACGAAATCACCTTGGCTACGTCCCCTCAGGTGGCGAGGAGTCACTGGAACAACGCATCCAGGCCTCGACGGCCAAGTTAGGTTCGATTCAAGCCGCAAGCGGCAATGGCAGCGTGACTCTCCGGTGCCGGCTGGCCCGCCCCTGGGAGCCGGACCGCCCGAGAGAAGTCTTCCACTTGAGCCTAACCGTGAACTGATCTAGCGATATCTGAAATACCGCGCGCGCACTTGGTGGCGCGCTTGCATTGCCTCGCATTGTCGGTAAACCTTTGTCCAGGTATTGGGTCAACGCCGTGGAATCGGTTGCGTCCAGTGCCAATCACCTTTTCCAATCCAATAACCAATGAAGGTCCCGGAAGGCCTGACAAAGCCTCCGCACTCGCGATCGGCCTGATAGCGTTGCTGGGCTGCCAGAAATCGCGTTGCCAGTGGAAAGCGGCGGCCCCTGAACTAGTACGGCCTAACCCCCCGGCCGGTGTAACGCTCTGGGCACTAAACAACACTAAATGTACAGGCGGCTGTGAGAGGGAATGGGACGGCGGCCGGCGAATTGGGCGGAAGTCATTGTACTATAAGACCTTGACTTTATCCAGCCAGGGTGTTAAAGAATGAAGGCAACCCTCGCCGCCGTGTCGTTATGCACTTTTCCTAGCCCAAGCGAGCGCACGGCGAAAAGGAAAGGACCGCAATGGCAAGAGAAAGTACACAAACGAAATTATCGCGTGTCCGGCCCCCTCGCGTTCAAATTACTTACGATGTGCAGGTCGGAGACGCCATTGAGCTCAAGGAAATCCCATTTGTCTTAGGGGTCTTGGGTGATTTCTCGGGAAATCCCGTGGAAGAACTCCCCAAGATGAAAGACCGCAAGTTTGTCGAGGTGACGCCGGACAATTTCGATGACGTGCTGGCGTCGATGAAGCCGCACCTGGCCTATTCCGTAGAGAACAAACTGGTCGATGACCCGGACGCGCCCAAACTGAAGGTGGATCTCTCGTTCAAGAAACTGGAAGATTTCGAGCCGGACCAGGTGGCGCGGCAGATCAAACCGTTGCGGGAACTCCTCGACCTGCGCACACGTCTGGCCGACTTGCGGGGTAGTCTCCAGACGAACCAGACACTGGACGATTTGTTACAGGAAGTCATTAACAGTTCGGAGAAGATGCAGCGGCTGCGGACAGAGGTCCAAACCGCCGAAGCGGGCAAGGAGGGCGGCAATGAGTGATCCGCAACAAGCGCCGTTAGCCGCTCCCAGTGTAGAAACGGAGGCTTCACGAAGCCTGCTCGACGAAATCGTCGATCGCGGCAGAATGGCGAAGGACGATGCCGGCCGGCAGCGCGGCCGCGACCTCGTCAAAGAGTTCGTCGGCCAGATCCTCCAGGGCGCCATCGGTATTTCAGCAGATACCGAAGCGATGATCAACGCGCGCATCGCCCAGATCGACGAGCTACTCTCCAGCCAGCTCAACGAAGTGATGCACGCGCCGGAGTTTCAGAAGCTGGAAGGCTCCTGGCGCGGCCTCAGGTACACGCTCGACCGCAGTGAGACCAGCGACAAGCTGAAGATTCGCGTCCTGAACGTTTCCAAAAAGGAACTGCTGCGCGACTTGCAGCGGGCGCCGGAGTTCGATCAGAGCGCGCTCTTCAAGAAGGTATACGAAGAAGAGTACGGCGTTTTCGGCGGGGCGCCCTTCGCGGCCCTGGTGGGCGATTATGAGTTCGGCAAACATCCCCAGGATATGGAGCTGCTCGAAAAAATCTCCAATGTGGCAGCCTCCGCGCATGCGCCATTCCTTACCGCGGCAGCTCCCGATCTGCTGAGCTTGGAAAGCTACACGCAACTGGGCCAGCCGCGCGACCTTTCCAAAGTGTTCGACACTACCGAGTACGTGAAGTGGAAGAGCTTCCGCCAGAGCGAGGATTCACGCTACGTAGGCCTGGCCTTGCCGCACATCCTGATGCGCCTTCCCTACGGGAAAGAGACCTGCCCGGTGGAAGCGTTCAGCTACGAGGAGCGGGTGGATGGCACTGATCACAGCAAGTACCTGTGGGGGAACGCCGCCTACGCGCTCGCAACGCGGCTCACCAACGCTTTTGCCATGTACGGCTGGTGCGCGGCTATCCGCGGCGTAGAGGGAGGCGGCCTCGTGGAGGGCCTGCCCAGCCACACGTTCCGCACCGATGAAGGCGATATCGCGCTGAAGTGTCCCACCGAAATCGCCATCACCGACCGCCGTGAAAAGGAACTGGCCGACCAGGGACTGATTCCCCTGGTGCACTGCAAGGGCACCGACTACGCGGCCTTCTTCAGTGTGCAGTCGGCGCAGAAGCCGAAACTGTACGACAAGGATGCCGCCAACGCCAGTGCCAGGCTCTCGGCGCAGTTGCCCTACATTCTTGCTGTTTCCCGGTTTGCGCATTACCTGAAGTCGATGATGCGCGACAAGATCGGCAGCTTCATGTCGCGCAGCCAGTGCGAGACATTCCTGAACAATTGGATCCGGAATTATACCGTCGCCGACGACGATGCACCGGCAGTGATAAAAGCGAAGAATCCCCTGCGCGAGGCGAGGGTGGATGTGGTCGATGTGCCGGGCAAACCCGGCGCTTATCGCGCCATCGCGTACCTGCGCCCGCACTACCAACTCGATGAACTTTCCGTATCTCTGCGGCTGGTCGCCGACCTGCCGGCGCCTGCAAAGTAGGCGGGCAACCGAGACCGGATTCAGACCCTGAGGCGCCTCTGGATCGTATGATCCTCCGGGCATAACCGTGGACGTGTCCTTCGAACGTAATGAAAACTTAAAAGAAAAGGAGAAACGCAATGTCAGTTGAGATCTTGATGAAGATTCCTGGAGTGGACGGAGAGGCCACCACTAAAGGCTTCGAAAAACATATTGAGCTTGGTAGCTTCAGCATGGGCGCCAGCAACCCTAGCAACGTGACGGCCGGCACCGGCAGCGGCGCGGGCAAAGTGGATCTCTCGAGCCTGAGCGTGTCGAAGTCGGTGGACTTGGCGAGCGCGAAGCTGTTCCAGCAGTGCTGCTCCGGCAAGCACTTCGACGATGCCACCATCGTGTGCCGCGAGGCGGGCGGTGATGCGCCGGTGGAATACTGGACGATCAAGTTGAAGCAGGTCTTCATCGACAACATCAGCTGGGGCGCCTCCTCGGGCGGCGGCAAGCCCTCGGAGAGCGTGACGATTTCGTTCGCTGAAATCAAATTCGACTACTACTCGCAGGACGAGAAGGGCGCCAAGAAAGACAAGGTGTCCGGCGGCTGGAACGTCAAGCAGAATGCCGCCGCGGCATAATCGGTGAACGGCGCATGTCGGCGGAACGGCTCTTGCGGGAAGGCAAGCTCGATGAAGCGGTGAAGGCTCTCGGGGACGAACTGCGGGACAATCCAGGCAATATCCGCAGCCGGACCTTCCTCTTCGAGCTTCTCTGCTTTCGCGGCGACTACGATCGGGCTTCTACGCATCTGAAAATGCTGGGGAGCCAGAGCAAAGATGCGGGTGTGGGCGCGCTGCTGTACGAAGGCGCGCTCCACGCCGAGCGGCTGCGCGAGGCCATGTTCCGCTCCGGCGATCTCCCGGCTGCCCTCCCCGAAGGGGCTTCCGCGATCAGCGGAACCCTCAATGGCCGGCCGTTTACTTCGCTCACCGACGCCGATCCGCGGATTGGCGCTCGCCTGGAAATATTCGCAGGGGGCGACTATCTTTGGATACCGCTGAACCAGGTGGCCTCCATCGAGATGAAGCCCCCCGCGCGTTTGCGCGATTTGTTGTGGGCCTCGACGATTCTGCAAATGGGACCAGGCTATCAGCAGAGGGACCTCGGAGAAGTTCTGTTACCCATACTCTGCCCTCTCAGCTTCCAGGATTCCGACGACCAGGTGCGCCTCGGCCGTATCACCGAGTGGTGCCGCGATGAACAGGGTCTCGAGTTCCCCATAGGCCAGAAAATGCTGCTTGTCGACGGCGAGGAGTTTCCGTTCCTCGAAATCCGCAAGCTGGAGATCGGCAGCCAGGCGGCGGCCGGAGCATAACGCCAATGGTGGCCATCGAGAACCTTCTGAAACCGATCGACGGCCCGAATCCCTGCGGTGTGTTTCTCCGCTACGAGCCGGTCTACGACAAGATACGCGAAGCGCGCCGCCTCGACGATGGCGGCGCGGTGATCGATGGTGTGCCCAAAACGGCCGATCACAAGCTCGCGGTGGATCTGGCCTCCGATGCCCTTGCGAAAAAAAGCAAAGACCTGCAGCTCGCTGCCTGGCTTACCGACTCGCTGATTTACCGTGAAGGCTTCGCGGGCCTGAACCGGGGCCTGGTGCTGATGCGGGACCTGATCGAAAGCTTTTGGGACAACGTGTACCCCGAAATCGAGGATGGTGACGCCGCCCTGCGAGCCGCGCCCCTCGACTGGCTCGGCAGCGACCCCGCTCTGGCCAAGGGTTCTTGCCCGGTTCTGTCAGTCCGCTTCGTGCCGATCACCGCAAGCGGCCGCTCCTGGCTCGACTATCAGGAGAAATCTAAAAAGGATGCGGAGCAGGGCAAGGCCGAAGAATTCGAATCCGGCTTCCAAGCCACGCCCAAGGCGTTTTACAAGCAGCAGGCGGCCGACCTGACTGCGGCACTGGAGTCCCTCGATCAATTGTCGGCCCTCTGCGACCAGCGGTTTGGAAAAGATGGCCCGAGCTTCTACAACCTGAAACGTGCGCTCGAGGAAATACAGAACACCGTCGGCATTCTCCTGAAACGCAAGCTCGAGACGGACCCCGATCCGCCCGAACCCGCCTCGGCTGCTGCGGGCGGAGAAACGGGCGCGGATGCGCCAGCCGCCACGACCGAGGGAATGGCCGAGGCCGCTCTGGCTACCACCGTAACCGGCCTGTTCGAAGAGTTCCAGGGAGAAATCCAGGGCCTGGAGCCCAAGCATCAGCAGGAGGCATTAGTTCGAATCGTCGCCGCCGCCCGCTTCATGCGCCGCGCCAAACCGGCCAGTCCGGTGGCTTATCTCCTGCTCCGGTCTCTCCGCTGGGGTGAGCTTCGTGGACGCGGCCCGGAACTCGATGAGTCCTTGCTCGTGGCCCCCAGCACTGAGGTGCGCACCCGCATGAAGACCCTCGCCGCCAATAAGCGTTGGGCCGAACTGCTGGAACTGACCGAAAGCGCCGCCGCTACGGAGTGTGCTCGCGGCTGGCTGGACCTGCAGCGATACGCCATCACGGCCTGCGAGGCGTTGGGTTATACAGCCGCGGCGAACGCCATTAAATCGGAGCTGAGCTGCCTGCTCGCGGACTATCCGAAGTTGGTTTCCGCCACGCTGCTGGATGACACCGGCGCCGCCAATCCGGAAACCGCGGCCTGGCTCGCCGCTGCATTCCATAAGGAGTAAGATGCCGCCGCCGTCCAACCGGGAAACAAGGGTGCAGTTATCGGTGTTGGACCGGCTGCTGGACGACGAGCCGAAAAATCGCGAGGAGGCGCTGCCCACGCGTTCCCAGACCATCGCCCGGTTGAAAGATGCCCTTCGCCGTGATCTGGAATGGCTGCTCAATACGCGCGCGTTCCCCGAAGAGCTGGATGAAGAGCTGGAAGAGACCGGGGCTTCTGTCTTCACCTACGGCCTCCCCGATTTCAGTTCCATGGCCGCCGGTTCGAAGCAGACCAGTACAAGGTTGGAGCGTTCCCTGCAGCGGGCTTTGGAGGTATTCGAGCCACGACTGATCAACGTCACGGTGAAAGCCGTCGAGGGCGAGGATAAAGAAAAGAAGACGATTCGCTTTCTTATTTCCGGATGGCTCCACATGAGCCCTGCGCCCTTGCAGGTCTCCTTCGATACGCGTCTTCAATTGGCGCGCGGTGAGTATCGCGTGGTCGGGGACTGATATGGAGCCTACTCTCCGCGATTACTACGAGCAGGAGTTGCGCTTCCTGCGCCACATGGCGGCGGAGTTTGCCGACAAGTATCCCAAGCTTGCGTCGCGCCTGATCCTGCGTGAGGAGGATCATCCCGATCCGCACGTGGAGCGTCTTCTCGAGGGGGTGGCATTCCTCGCTGCCCGCGTGCACCTCAAAATCGACGACGATTTTCACGAGATCACGGACGCGCTGCTCAACCTGGTCTATCCGCACTACATTCGGCCCATTCCTTCCATTACTGTCGTTGAATTCCAACTCGACCCTCAGCAGGGTAAGCTGACCACCGGCCTGCGCATACCCCGCGGCTCCATGCTGTATTCGCGGCCGGTTAACGGTTCGCCGTGCAAGTTCACCACCTGCCAGGAGACCACTCTGTGGCCGTTGGAAGTTGCCGCCGCCGAGTGGCGTCCTCCCGAGAAGATAGACCCGCCCGTCCGCGGGTCGGGCGCGATGGCCGTGATCCGGCTGGAATTGCGCTGCGCGCCGGAAATCACCTTCCAAAAACTGGCCTTGCGCTCTCTTCGCTTTTACCTGAGCGGCGACGGCGTGGTGCACTCCCTTTACGAGCTGCTACTGAATAACTGCACGCAGATCATCGTTCGCGATCCCAAAGACCGAAAACGGGCGCCCGTGCTTCTTCCGCCAACCAGTTTGCGTCCGGTGGGTTTTGAAGACGACGAAGCGTTGCTGCCGTATCCACGCCAGTCATTCGACGGCTACCGTTTGCTCCAGGAGTATTTCGCATTTCCCCGGAAATTTCATTTTGTCGAACTTACGGGGCTGGATCGCGTGGCCGCCGCCGGTTTCCAGGAATCGGCGGAGATTCTCTTTTTCCTCTCGCCCTTTGAGCGCCCGGAGCGCTGGGAAATGCTCGAGTTGGGTACGGCGCCCGCCGTTTTTCGCCTGGGCTGCTCGCCGGCCGTCAACCTGTTTCCCCAGACCGCCGAGCCGATTCTGCTCAAACATACCGATTACGAGTACTTCATCGTTCCCGACGCCCGGCGCCACAGAAGCATGGAAATTTTTTCGGTGGACGAGGTTGTCAGCACGACTGCGGGCTCGTCCACCGTCACCCGCTACGAGCCGTTCTTTTCCTTCCGCCATACCGACGCCAGGAATACCAAGCAAACCCTGTGGCACGCCGCCCGCAGAGATGCTCCCTGGCGTAAGGAGGGCGGCACCGACGTCTACCTCTCGTTGCTGAACGTCTCCGGGAAACCGCAGATCCCGGATGTCGAGGCGCTCACCCTTCGCCTGACCTGTTCCAATCGCGACTTGCCCTCCCACTTGCCATTCGGCAGCGGCGAGACGAGCGATTTTGAACTCGAGGGTGGAGGACCGATCCGCCGCATCATCGCCCGCGAAAAACCGAGCCCGTCGCTTCCCGCACCCGCACGGCGCGCGGCCTTTTGGCGGTTGATCTCGCACCTGGCGCTTAACCATCTGTCCCTGGTCGCCGAGGGACGGGACGCCTTGCGCGAAATTCTCCAGCTTTATAATTTCACGGACTCCACTTTCGCCAACCGGCAGATCCAGGGAATCCGCAGCGTCAACAGCCGTCCCCATTTCGCTCCCTTAATGTCGGCGCAGGGAATCAGCTTCGCGCGGGGTACGCGGGTAGCCATCGAGCTGGATGAAGAAGAATTCGCCGGCTCCGGCGTGTTTGTTTTTGCCAGCGTGCTCGAGCGGTTTCTGGGAATGTATGCCTCGCTCAACAGCTTCAGCCAGCTCATCGTGCGCACATCCCAGAGAAAGGAGGTGCTTCGCCAGTGGCCGCCCAGAGCAGGCAGGAAAATTCTGATGTAGCGGTTCACTCCTCGGAACTCTACGACGAAATCCTTCGGCGCATGCGGGCCGAGCCTTTTTCGTTCAGCTTCTTTCAGGCGGTATGGCTGCTGGAGAGAATGCACTCCGATCGCGCCGGCGTGGGTCGATTCTCCGAGCCGAGCCGTGAGGTCGTTCGGTTCGGCGCCTATCCTTCACTGGCCTTCCCTGCCAGTGAGATCCAAACCATCGACTGGAAGCCGGACCCGCCCCAGATGGTCGTCAACTTTATGGGTTTGACCGGCCCGTCGGGCGTGCTGCCGCGCGTCTACACCGAGCTGATCGAGGAAAGAGGAAGGTTTCAGGACCGCTCGCTACGCGATTTTCTCGACATCCTGAATCACCGCCTGATCTCGATGTTTTATCGCGCTTGGGCGCGCAGCCGTTTTCACATCGAGCCTTGGCGCTTGCGGCAGTGCCTGCTCTCGCTGGTTGGTCTCGGGCTGCCCGCGCTCGAAAACCGGCAGACAGTAGAAGATGATTCCATCGCTTTCTACTGTGGGCTGTTCGCCCTGCAGCCGCGTTCCGCCGCAACCCTGGAGCGTATCCTCGCTGATTATTTCCATGCGCCGGTCGAGATCGTGCAGTTTGTAGGGGCCTGGTACCGGCTTGGTGACGATTCCACCTGCCGTTTCGGCGGGAACGAGAGCCCCTCGGAATCGCTGGGAATGGGCGTCGTGGTCGGTGATGCCGTCTTTGACTTGCAGTCCCGCGCCCGTATTCGCTTGGGGCCGCTCCCGCTAAAGCAATACCAGGAGTTTCTGCCGGGGTGCTTGGGCTACCGGCGGCTCCGGGAC
The DNA here is from genome assembly GCA_964556085.1 of uncultured Solibacteraceae bacterium. Lineage (GTDB taxonomy): Bacteria > Acidobacteriota > Terriglobia > Bryobacterales > Bryobacteraceae > PSRJ01. The sequence goes on along the minus strand of CAZKVF010000181.1, from coordinate 2,372 downwards.
ATTACAAAATTCTTCTCGCGCGGCGAAATCGATTTCGAGGTTCAGCTCATTCTTCGCCAGTCCGACGTTCCGGAGTGGCGTATGGAGGACGATTCGCCCGTCCAACTCGGCTGGACAACCTGGATGAAAACGAAACCCGTGTTCCCCCGCAACCCCGAGGATACGGTGCTGGCTTTGAACTAAAGGAGCACATATGAGTGTCGATTTGCGATCCCTAATCGGCAAATTGAATGAAACCACGCGCAGCGCCCTGGAAGCAGCTGCCGGACTGTGCCTCTCGCGCACCCACTACGATGTCGAGATCGAACACTTCCTGCTGAAATTATTGGATTCGACCAATGCCGATTTCGCCGCGATCCTGAAATATTTCGAGATCGATCGATCGCGGCTCTCGGGCGAGCTGAACCGCAGCCTCGATAAGCTCAAGTCCGGCAATGCCCGCACTCCCGCCTTCAGCCCTACCCTGGTTCGCATGTTTACCGAGGGCTGGAGCATCGGGTCCATCAATTACGGCGCGCGAGAGATTCGTTCCGGCTACGCCATCCTCGCGCTGGTCACCGAGCCGGAACTGAACCGCATGGTGCGCGATATCAGCCGCGAACTGCAAAAGTTCAACCCGGAAACGCTCCGCCAGCATTTTGCCGATCTGACAAAAGATTCGATCGAGACTAAGCAGGGCGCGGCGCCCGCGGCCCCTGAGGAAGCGGGCCTGCCCAAGACCGGCGGCAAGACCCCGTTTCTCGATCAATACACCACCGACCTCACTGCTAATGCCAAGGCTGGAAAAATCGACCCCGTGCTGGGGCGCGACTTCGAAATCCGGCAGATCGTGGACATACTGACGCGCCGGCGGCAGAATAATCCGATTCTGGTGGGCGAGGCGGGCGTAGGCAAAACCGCCGTCGTGGAAGGATTCGCGATTCGCGTGGCGCAGGGCGATGTACCGCCGCCCCTGCGTAACGTCACCATCCGCAATCTCGACATGGCCCTCCTCCAGGCCGGCGCCGGCGTTAAGGGCGAGTTCGAAAACCGGCTCAAAGGGCTGGTCCAGGAAGTGAAACAGTCAGAAGCGCCCATCATTCTTTTCATAGACGAAGCGCATACTATGATCGGGGCCGGCGGAGCGGCCGGTCAAAATGATGCCGCCAACATTCTCAAGCCCGCCTTGGCCCGCGGCGAACTGCGCACTATCGCCGCAACTACCTGGTCGGAGTACAAGAAATATTTCGAGAAGGACGCCGCGCTGGCCCGCCGCTTTCAGCCGGTGAAGGTCCCGGAGCCCAATGAGGTGCAGTGCATGGTGATGCTCCGCGGCATCGTGGCGATGCTCGAAAAGCACCACGGCGTGCGCATCCTGGACGAAGGCGTCGCGGCCGCCGTTCGCCTCTCTCATCGTTACATCGCCGACCGGCAGCTTCCCGATAAAGCCGTCAGCGTTTTGGACACGGCGTGCGCCCGCCTGGCGCTAGGTCAAAACACCGTCCCCCCGGCAATCGAAGCCGATCAGCGGGCCCTCGATGACCTGGCCGTCCAGAAGCGCGTGCTCGAGCGCGAAGCTGCTCTGGGCGCGAGCCATGCCGAGCGCCTGGCGGAGATCGCCCACGAGCGCGCCAATGTCGAGTCGCGCCTGGCCGCTTTGCAAAGCCGTTGGGAAAGGGAACGCGACCTGGTGTTTAAGATTCGCGACCTGCGCGGCAAGATCGAGCAGCCTGCCGATGGAAAACCCGCCGATGCCACCGCCCAGCGCGCGGAGTTGGATGCGCTCAATCGCCAGCTTGAGTCCGTGCAAGGCGAAATGCCGCTAGTCCGGGTCTGCGTGGATGCGCAGGTGGTGGGAGAGGTGATCGCGGGTTGGACCGGGATTCCCATCGGCCGCCTGCTGAAAGACGAAATCGAGACCATTCTCAATTTGGAATCGCGCCTGAATGCCCGTGTGATCGGCCAGTCGCACGCGCTCTACGCCATTAGCCAGCGCATACGAACTTCGCGCGCGAATCTGGATGATCCCGGCAAGCCCGTCGGTGTGTTCCTGCTGGTCGGCCCCAGCGGTGTCGGAAAGACCGAAACCGCCCTGGCGCTTTCGGAGTTACTGTATGGCGGCGAGCGCAATCTCATCACGCTGAACATGTCGGAGTTTCAGGAAGCGCACACCGTATCGACGCTGAAAGGTTCGCCTCCCGGTTATGTCGGCTATGGCGAAGGCGGCGTCCTCACGGAGGCCGTCCGCCGGCGGCCCTATTCCGTGGTTCTACTGGACGAGGTCGAAAAGGCCCACCCCGACGTGCTCGAAATCTTCTTCCAGGTGTTCGACAAGGGCATGATGGAAGATGGCGAAGGCCGCGAAATCGATTTCAAGAACACGATTATCATTC
>CAZKVF010000180.1:0-4653 GCA_964556085.1 uncultured Solibacteraceae bacterium | reverse complement strand
GCACATAGCCACAGCCGCATACCTCACGGGATGACACAGACGCGTAGTCATTCCGCTCCGCATTTTCGATCGCAATTAGGGCAAGAAGAAACCGGCGTTTCATTTCTGTTGCGTCGGCTATCAATGTAGAGGAAGCATGGGAAGACAGCAAATGAAGCCTTATTACCAAGAGGCGTACTGTCGGTACCTTGGAAGCTTGAGTTGGTGGAACTAATCACCGCATTTCATGCAACAGTGAGCATCGTGGATCTGCGCCACCAATTCGTGATACTGGATGGCCAAGCCTTCGTGATACTGGATGGCCACGCCGTTGTCTTGACTCGCCAGGAATATCGCCTCTTGGTGATGTTAGTGCAGCATGCTGGCGAAATACTATCCCGAGCGATTCTTTTGACGCAGGTCTTTGGTTATGCGCCGCATGCACACACACGCACACTGGATAACCACATTCGCCGGCTGCGGAAGAAACTGGGGCGCGAAGGGCGGCGCATCGAGACGATCTTCGGGAAGGGCTACCGTTTCTGCCCACTTTACAACTCAGGCAATCCGCGGGTCCCGGACGTCGAGGCACCCAGCGATTCAGTCTAAGGCGCGGCTTCGGTGGTAGGCATTTGCTGCCATTGCTAGCACGCGCACCATGACCCATCTACGAAAAGCGCCGGAACTCCAATGTCTGCGCTACGGTTAGTCCGGCTGAAAGTCGAAGACATCGACAGCGCGCGCATGCTCATTCACATCCGTCAGGGCAAAAGGCAAGAAGGACCGCAAAGTTATGCTCAGCCTACGGCTACTCACCGAATGCCCTGTTGGCGCAGTGTGCCTCAATAAAGGCTTATTGAATCGTGATTAAAGGGTGGAGGCGATTCGCACTCTCGTAGCTCCGCAGCTTCCGAAGGGCTTGCACCTCGATCTGGCGAATGCGTTCCCGGGTCAAACCGAACTCCCCGGCTATCTCTTCCAGAGTGTGCTCGCGGTCGTAACCGATTCCGAACCGCATCCGAATGACCTTCTCCTCGGGAGGCGTCAGCATCTGCAAGACATCTTCGGTCTGCTCTTTTACATCGCGATCCATCAGGGGGTCGATAATCGAAGCCGCGGAGCGACCCTCGATCAAATCTCCGAGCACGGATTCGCCGTCGTTGCCGACCGGAAGATCCAGTGAAACCGGATCGCGTGAAAGGGTGCGCAGTTGCTGCACTTTTTCCGCGCTGGTTTCCATGCGCTGCGCGATCTCTTCATTCTTCGGCATGCGCCCGAGTTCCTTTTCCAGTTCGCGTGAAAAACGCAGGAACTTGGTCAAGCTCTCGTTCATGTGAACGGGCAGCCGAATGGTGCGCGACTGATCGGCAATTGCGCGTGTTACCGCCTGCCGGATCCACCAGGTCGCGTAGGTCGAGAATTTATAGCCGAGATGGTAGTCGAACTTATCAGCCGCGCGCATCAGCCCGATGTTGCCTTCCTGAATCAGGTCGAGCAGGTGCAGCCCGCGGTTGACATACTTTTTGGCAACCGAAACCACCAGCCGAAGATTGGCCTCAACGAGCGCCCGCTTGGCCGCTTCCGCCTCAGCCTCGCCGCGCCGCACTTTGAGCCACCACCGGCGCATTTGGGCACACGTGGCGCCGGCCTGTGCTTCCCGCTCGCGGATCTGCCGTTTGAGTGGCCGCACGAGGGCCGGATTGCCGCTGTTGCGCTCTACTTCCCCTTCGAGCCGCGAGATCTCTTCGATCGAGTCTTCCAGAATGCTCCGGAATCGCTGCCACTGGGCATGGTTGAAAGGTATGGTACGCATTTGGCAGGAGCAGCGAATCTGCAGCCGGACCACATCCCGGCGCAGTCTGGCCCTGGCTTTTGCATATCGCTCCGGCATCCCAGCGATTTTGGATTCAAGCGCCTGGAGTTCCTGGCACAAACCGACAAATTTGGTAAACCGGCGGCTTATGTTGGCTCGCGTGCGCTTGGCAGCCGCCTCGTCATCCTCCATTCCGAGTTCGACCACGTCCTGCAGGCGCAGCTCGGCCTTGTGCAATTGTTCCTGAATGGCGAGCACGCTCCGCCACGCCAGCGGCAGCCTGGAAAGCGCCTTTCGAGCCCGCAATTTGCCGCGCTCCATGCGTTCCGCCAGGTCGATCTCACCCTGGCGGCTCAAGAGGCGTACCGATCCCATTTCGCGCAGATACACGCGTACGGGATCGTCTGTGGAGACGGGTTCGTCGACCGTTTCGTGGTGCTCCGGCAGTTCGGGTTCGAGCAGCCTGTCCGCATCTTCTAGAGCGACGCCGGCGGCAGTATCATCTGTCAGGTATTCAAATCGTTCCATTTAATGTGATGGCCTCCTGTCAGAACCTCGAACCATTGATTCGGCCTCTCTTCCAAAATGACCTGCAACGGCCGCTAGAGGGCTGACTTTAGGGGGGAAGTCCTATTACTTGGATGTCACCGAGCGCTGTCCGGTTGCAAGAAAAATCCCAATTTTTCAACGGTTTAACTTAATCCCGCGCCCATCAAATAAAGGGCACAGTGGACCTGCGAACCAAGGCGGAGTTCAAGACTTCGGCGCTTGTGCATCAGCCGGCAAATCAGGCGGCCACAGGGCTGGTTAAATCACGGCTTGATATACTCCCTGGAAGCCGCCAATCTGGCGCCGGAGCATTACCCCAATGAAAGCTTGCTGGGCATTTCTGATCGCACCTTTGGCCGTGAGTGCCGCCGAGGATCCCTACGCGGCGCAGCTTTTTCGAAAACATTGCGCCGAATGCCACGATTCGGCCACCGGGGCCGCCAGCCGGATCCCGCAAGTTACCGCGCTCAAGACGATGACCCCGGCAGCGATCATCCGCACCATGGAAAGCGGCCTTATGAAAGCTCAGGCTGCAGCGCTCTCCGGCGACGAACGTCAGCGGCTAGCCAGCTTTTTGGGGACAGCGGTCACGGTGGAAAAGAAACGCGAGGAAATTGCCAATCCCTGTCCGGCATCGGTTCCCAGCACACAAATGGGATCCGAATCCCCGGCCTGGGCCGGTTGGGGTGGCGGCTTGGCCAACATGCGGTTCCAGTCGGCCAAAGATGCCGGCTTGGATGCCCAGGCCGTGCCGCGGCTCGCTTTGAAATGGGCCTTCGCGTTCCCCGACACATCGACCTTGCGCTCGCAGCCGGCCGTCTATCGCGGGCGCGTGTATGCCGGCGGCCAGGACGGCGGCCTGTACTCGCTGGAGGCGGCTACCGGCTGCGTCCACTGGGTGACCACGGTGCAGTCGCAGGTGCGATCCGGCATTACGGTCGGCGCGATCGCGGGGAATCCCGCAATCTTCTCCAGCGACTCTTCCGGCTACGTGTATGCCCTGGACGCGAGCAGCGGCAAGCAGCTGTGGATGATGCGCCCCGACGAGCACCCGGCGACATCGGTGACGGCCACTCCGGTCTTCTACCAGGGGCGGCTTTATGTGGGCGCGGCCTCGCGCGAAGAGGCCCTGGCCGTGGCGCCGGCTTACGTGTGCTGCACGTTCCGAGGCAGCGAATCGGCCCTGGATGCCGCCACCGGAAAGGTTTTGTGGAAACGGTACATGATTCCCGAAGTGGCCAAGGAGCGCCCGAAGACCAAGACCGGCGCAGCGGTTTATGGCCCTTCTGGGGTGGGCGTCTGGACCGCGCCAGTATTAGACCCGGAACACGACACCATGTATGTCACCACCGGCGACAATTACTCCGACCCGCCCACACCACTGAGCGATGCCTTGGTGGCTATGCGCCTGTCTACGGGCGAGATCCTATGGTCGCGGCAGTTCACCGCGAAGGACGCTTGGAACAGCTCGTGCTATCTTCCTGGCCGCGTAAACTGTCCCGATTCAGACGGCCCGGATTTCGATTTCGCTTCGTCCGCCATCCTGGCCTCCCTGCCTAACGGCCGGCGCGCGCTGCTGCTGGGACAGAAATCGGCGGTCGTGTACGCCGTCGATCCCGACCGCCGCGGACAAACGCTATGGCAATCGCGCATCGGCGAGGGCGGGACCGTGGGCGGTATTGAATGGGGCTCCGCCACCGATGGGCGCAACCTCTACGTCGCGCTATCGGACATACGCTTCCAGGTGGAGCGAAAGCCTAACAGCAATGACCGCACCTATCAGCTCGACCCCAACAAGGGCGGCGGCCTTTTTGCATTTCGCATTGATAATGGCGAGCGGATGTGGCAGACGCCTCCGCCCGGCTGTGGCGAACGGCGTCCGTGCAGCCCCGCGCAATCCGCGGCCGTGACCGCTATTCCAGGGGTTGTCTGGTCGGGAGCTGAGGACGGCCACCTGCGTGCCTATTCCACCGCCAATGGAAAAATCATCTGGGACTATGACACAGCGCGCGAGTACCAAACAGTGAACGGGGTGCCGGGTCGCGGCGGCGCCATTGACGTCGCCGGGCCGGTGGTCGCCGGCGGCATGCTGTTCGCGGTCTCCGGTTATCCGGCCCGCGGTGGGATGCCGGGGAACGTCCTCCTAGCCTTTGAGGTGGGGAAGTGAGCGCCGCGACCGCCAACGTGCGCCGCTCCGTCAGAGTCCGCTGAAAGTGGACAATTAAAGGGCCGTCTTTAAAAGCCCCCTGCCCGGGGTGTTATAATCAGGTCTTCCAACCGGAGCCCTCGGGTCCCCTTGTATGTTCCTCAGT
>CAZKVF010000179.1:0-3773 GCA_964556085.1 uncultured Solibacteraceae bacterium | reverse complement strand
GGGGGCCGGGGCCGAAAGACGGCAGGCGGAAGCGCTTGCGTGCGACCGCTCCGTGACGGTCGCGGCTCCGATCGGTTTGGAGCGTTCGGGAGGTTTGAATGTTCAAACGGTTAGTGTTTTTCGCCTTAGTTGCCGCCGGCGCGGCCTTCGCCCAGCAGGCGGCGGCTCCGGCACCGGCGCCCAATGACTACAGCGATGCCAAGTCGTGGCTCTGCCGACCGGGGCGTCACGACGCCTGCGATGTAGACCTCACCACCACGGTGGTTGCAGCAGACGGCAAGCTGAGCCGCGAGACCTGGGCGGCGGATGCCAACGCTCCCATTGATTGCTTCTACGTCTACCCGACCGTCTCGACCGATCCCACACCGAATAGCGACATGATCGCCGACGAGGCCGAGCGCAACGTCATCCGCCAGCAGTTTGCGCGGTTCGCCTCCAAGTGCCGCGTCTATGCGCCCATGTACCGCCAGATCACGCTGGCGGGGCTACGGCTTATACTGGGGGGCGCGAAACCGGGAGCGAGCCTCGATCACGGACTGCAGTACGACGATGTTCGCGATGCCTGGCGCTATTACCTCGAGCACGATAATCAGGGGCGCGGATTCGTGCTGGTCGGCCACTCCCAAGGCTCGTTCATCCTGGCGGAACTGATCCGGCAGGAAATCGACGGCAAGCCGGCGGCCACGCGCATGGTATCGGCAATGCTGGCAGGCACCACACTGGCAGTTCCGCGAGGCAAGGAGACCGGCGGGGCATTCCAGCACGTGCCATTCTGCAAATCCGCGACACAGACCGGATGCGTGATTACGTTCGCGTCATTCCGGTCCACCGTGCAGCCGCCGGCGAATACATTGTTCGGCAAAGTGACGGGAGACAACATGACGGCGGCCTGCAGCAATCCGGCCGCGCTGGGCGGCGGCAGCGGCGAACTGCACGCGTACCTTGCGACCACTGGCCAGACGATTGTGGGCGCGATTCCGCCGAAGCCGTGGGTAGTGCCCGAAAAGACAATCGATACCCCGTGGGTCAGCGTTCCCGGGCTGCTGACGGCGCGCTGCGCTTCCAACGAGAATGCGACGTACTTGGAAATAACGGTCCACCCAGATCCTGCGGGCCACCGCGTGAACGACATCACGGGCGATCTGATGCTGGGCGGCCAGGTGCAGGCCAACTGGGGATTGCACCTGGTGGATATGAATCTCACCATGGGGAACCTGCTCGATATCGTCGGCCAGGAAGCCAAGGCATACAGGAGCGGCGGAGGCCGATAGCCGGCGAACCGGGCACACCGGCCACACCACATAACCAGCGGCTTGGCAGGTGGAAGCGCCTGCCCTGGCAGGCGGAAGCGCCTGCCCCACCACAATATCGCCGGCGCGGCCAGCCTCAGGGAGTACAATCGACGGTATGGCTGCCACGGTCGAGACCGATGCCACGCCGATGAGTGAGGCCTCGCGGCTGATTAACGTCTTCTTCGAGCCGAAGAGGGCGTTTGCGGACATCGCGCAGCGGCCGCGCTGGATAGTCCCGCTGCTGATCACCATTGTTTTCGGCGCCGGCTACATCTATCTCTTCAACAAACACATCGGATGGGAGGCGTATCTCCACCGGCTTTTCGATAACAACCCGCAAGTCTTGCGCCTGCCCGCCGAACAGCGAGAGCGGGTTTTCGCCATGCAATTGCGAGTCGTGCCGATTACGTCTATGGCCGCTGCCGTGGTATTCCCACCCGTGGTGTTTCTTGTTGGCGCGGCCATCGCCCTCGGCATTATTAAAGGGCTGATGGGAACGCCCATTCGCTTTAAGCAGGCATTCGCGGTATTCGCGTATGCATGGTTGCCGCGCTCGATCTATACCGTGCTCTCCGCGGTCGTCATGTTCGTTACGCCGCATCCCGAGGATTTCGACGTACAGAACGGCTTCTTCTCCAATCCCGGCGCATTCATGGACCCGATGACGGCGCCGAAGTTTCTGCACGCTGTGGCCAACAACCTGGACGTGTTCATCATCTGGACAGTGCTGCTCATCGCCACCGGATTGAAAGCTGCCGGCGGGAAGAGACTTTCGTTCGGCGGAGCGCTCTTCGCGGTGGTGCTGCCGTTCGCGGTCTACGTCCTGGTACGCGCGGCAGCGTTCGCGGCGGGCTTCGGAGGCTAGCTGGCTAGCGCGCCAAGCGGAACACGAGAAAGAACTCAACGAGTTTCGAAAATCTTTTCAGAACTGGCTCGACTGGACCCGCCGCGGCGGCAACGGTCACCAGGCGCCATCTTAGCAGGTACGTACACGCCGGCGACAAGACCCGGGACGGACCTGAGGTCGCCTGCGCCACCTTTGCGGGTCATCGTAGCAGGTGTTTTTCGAAAAACTTGTCTGCCGCCTCGTAAGCTTCCCGCCAGTGCCGGTAAAGCAGAAACTCATGAATCTCATCCGGAAAGATCAGCTCTTCCACCGTCACTTTGCGTTGCCGTAGCGCATCCGCCAACACCACTGTCTGATTGAACTTCACATTGCGATCGTCGTCCCCATGGATCAGCAGGACCGGCGATTGCCATCCATCGAGGAAATTCATCGGTGAGGACGTAAAGGCGGTCTGGGTCAGCGGATCCGTCGCCGGGAGGTCGTACTCGACCACCCAATCGTGTACGCCGTGCAGATCGACCCCGGCGCGAAACAGGCCCGACGAACGCGCCAGAGCCATGGCGGTGAGATAGCCGCCGTATGAGCCACCCCACACTCCTATGCGCTCCGGATCCACCTCAGGCCGCTGTTGCAGATAGCGACCCGCCGCCTCTACGTCATTGAAGTCGCCGGCGCCCGTGGCGCCGTACTTCAGCGCCTCGCGAAAATTCAGTCCGTAGCCGATCCCGCTGCGGAAGTTCACCGATAGCACCACGTACCCTTTGTTAACCAGATACTGATTCAGCGCATACGCGTTGTGGTAATACGACCGGTAGTTCCATCCGAGAAGCATCTGGCGGCGCGGGCCGCCGTGAAAGAACACCACCGCCGGCGCGCGGCCACTGCCCCGTAGCGGAAGGAACAGTTGGCCGTGAATGGTGAGACCGTCGGTCGCGGTAAACGTCACCGGTTGTGGCTTAACCATCCATTGCAAGGGAAAATCTGGCGGGATCGCGCCCGGGTCCATATCGCGAAGCTCTTTACCCAGCAGGACCGAGGCCCGCGCGGGAATTCGCGCGTCGGAACGGAGAAACGCCACTGCGCCATCGCTGGCCGGCGCGGGCGACCATTCAATACCGTCGCCCGGAGTGAGCCGCACAGGAGCGCCGCCGTCCACAGCCACCTTCCACAAATGCCGCCGATCGATATCGTCCTGGTTGGAATTGAACAGCACCTCGCGGCCCCCCGGCGCGAGCGCGACCTCTTCGATTTCAAATTCTCCAGGCGTCAGCAAGGCCGGTTTGCCGCCTTTCACGGGCAGGCTGTAGAGGTGAATCCAGCCGTCGGCTTCCCAGGGAAAAATGATGCGATCGACCGCGGCCCACAAGAGCTGCGATTCGGCGGCCATTTCCCGAAACACGCTTCCCGTCCCCTCGGCGGCTTTCCAGATTTCTCCGCCATGTCCGGTCGCGGCGTCCGCCACGCGAATGGACCACGGCTCGTCGGCGCGGCGTGCTCCATAAATCCGGCCCTTACCGTGGCTTGGCTGGCGGAGAAAGGCGATATTGCGCCCATCCGGCGACCACACCGGTTCGCTGTCGAAGCTGGTGCTTGGGTCCAGATAGAGCAGGCGATCCTTCCCCGGTTCGTACACA
>CAZKVF010000178.1:0-5379 GCA_964556085.1 uncultured Solibacteraceae bacterium | reverse complement strand
AATGGTTTCCAAGGCCTCTACCTGGTCGAAGCAAAAAAGCATCGCCATCCTTTCTCCCGCCAGCCGGGTCAGCGCCATGATGATTTCCCGGGCCGCGTATTCCGGATCTTCATCGAGCAGCGGATCCTCGGCAATCCCGAGTTTTTCGAGCGCCGAGGCCGTCAGGGAATCGCCGCGGAGCCAAGCCCGAGCCAGGCTCAAATCGCGCCGGCCAGCGAGCCGGCGCAGAACCTGAACCAGACCGGGCGGCAGATGGGCTTCGCCGTCCAAAGTGTGAAAGAGTTCTAGCGAAGCAAGCCGGCTTTCCGGGAGCCGCCGCAGCATGGCGGCAAGGGCATGCGCGAAGGCGCGCTCGTCCCAAGGAAGATTGCCGCTCAGCTCGCGCTTCCAGCGGTCCAGTAAATCGCCACGCGAAGCTTCGGCCGCCAGCCTGCGGTACACCATCCACTCGAGCTGCATGGTGCCGTCGGGAGATGGCCTCAAAAGATCGTCGGTGATGCGCCGCCGGAGATGACGCCAGATCATGGACGGCGTGCTCATAAGCCGGACATAGACGAAGAGAGTTTCACGGAAGCGGTGATCGGGACTCTCCGCCAGGTAAGTCCGGAGACGGCGGATGATATGCGTCTTGCCGCTGCCCGGCTCGCCTCTAATCAGCACGGCGGTGGTCCGGTGCTCGTCCAGGGTGGTCGCGATGGCTTTGCAGCAAGCGTCGAACGCCTGCCGGCCAATGTCGCCGACGTCCGCTTCAGGAATTTCCCAGGGATCGCCGACAACCGCGTTACGGAAGGGGTTGAGCATCGACCTCCCGCAAACCGATCATCACGTAAAAATTGCCCTTGCCGTCAGGTACCAGGTAGTGGTCCCTATCGGCCTCGCTCATGCCCTGAGGAAAATCGTGGCGATCCAGATTAATGCGGCTCTGCCGCCAGAGTGACAGGACGGCTTGATCAAAGCGGGCCTTCTCGGCCGGCTGAGGCGCCAGATTCTCGCGCAATTCGCCGATACCTATGCCGCCCGGCCTGGTCTTGAGGTATTCGAGGATACGGCGAGGCAACTCCGTGGTGGTTTCGCCTCGCAGCGCGGCAACGATCGCCTCGCGAGTGACTCCCGCCGGAGACAGCCGTTTGGCAAGCGCTTCGAGTTGCTTTTGCAATGGGCCGGCATAGTCCGCAGCCGAGGCCGGCCTGCCGCTGAATTTGACTCCTTTGATTTTCCCCCCGCGAGGATAACGAAACAGCTTGCCTGCCTTAACAAGCGCTTCCAAGCGGCCAGAGATCAGCTTCGGACGGTTCTTATCCGGATATCCGGCCACATCGCGAGTCAGCCTTTTCTGCAGCGCGCTGACACCCAAAGCCGCATCGGCCAGCACACGCATCAGGCCGCTATCGGCGGCTTCCTCCGGACTGCGAGTGCAATACTGCGCCGCGCCGGTTCGTGGCGGCCACTTGCTCACCCGGTCGTCAGCGGCCAGCAACCGGTCGAGTTGCGCCGCGGCCACTCTTGACGGCGCTGGGATCAAATCCAGGATCTGGCGGGCAGTCAACGGTCTGCCGGATCGCCTCAGCGCTTCGACCGCATGTTCGAGTGTGTCCGGCGTCTGTGGCTCGCCCGGGGGGATCATCGCCGCTACGTGGCCGATTTTAACACGGCTGAAACTCCAGGCCGGTTCACGCGCCCTGACTCAAGCCGATGCAAGCGCGGTTCAGAAAAAGACGCAACCCCTCGTAATCTCTCGGGCCAAGTTCGTGAACAATGTGGCGGGTCAGGTATTGCCGGACCAAATCAGCCGCCAGACCGCGGCGCGGGGCCTCGGCGCTTACAATGTCTTCGATGCGCTCTCGCCCGTAGCGGCAAGACTGCTGAAAAGCGTCCACTACTTGCGGAGTTACTACCTCTTTGCGCCCTGCCCAAACGGCGAAAACCATCGGCAGACCGGTCTCTTCGACCCACTCGCCGCCCAAGTCATGCACCTCGTATGGCAGACGGTCGGGTTCGATATGCAGGGCCGGGTCGCCAATCACGAGTGCAGCGTCGGCAATCCGCAGCATGGCCTCCAGATCGGGCGCATGGGACACGAGGTCCGGCTTCGCCTGGTAGCGCTGCGCCAGCATCACTCGCGCCAATTGGACGGACGTGCGCGAACTGGAATCCACCGCCAGGCGCCGGATTTCGCGGGCCGGCGTCTTCGAAATCAGCAGAATGCTGCGTACAGGACCGTGGCAGGCTATTCCCGTTCCTGGCAAAATCTCCAGGTCGAGCCGCGTCAGCTCGAATGACGGTACGATGCCGATATCGGCCGCTCCGGATGCCAGCTGATCCGCGCATACAGCAGGTATCTGAAAATCGAGATCGAAGAGGCCGCGCTGCGCTCCTTGCAACATGCCCCACACGAGCGGGGTGGTATTCAGGAAGCTGACTGCGCACACGCGCGGGCGATTTTTCGAGGGCAACGCCCAGTGTAACAGAGCGCCGGAATTGACTTTCTCACCAGGCTGAATGTAAAGCTGTTTATTGGCCACCGTGACCTCCGGCGAAGACTGGGTTTACAACTACTACAACTATTTCACCGAAATCGAAGAGCACTTCCAGCGTGCCCGGGGGACGTCGTTGTTCCTAATCTCGCCGCTCGACTGGGCGCTGATTGAAACCTGGAAGAACTCCGGTGTGCCGCTTGAAGCCGTCATGCGCGGCATCGACTCGGCCTTTGAAAAATGGCGCAGCCGCAAAGTGAAGACCCAGATGGTGAACTCGCTGGCCTTCTGCGCCCAAGCGGTCCTTACCGAAGCACAGCTTATGGCCGATGCCGCGCCGCCCCGCCCCAAGCGCGCCGCCGCGCCACCATTCCCGTTGGAAGATCTGCGCGTCTACCTGCTAACCAATGCGGCCGCGCTCCCCGCGGAACACGGCGACATCGCCGCTGCGCTCGAGCGCCTGGCCGGTGACGTGGAACATTACTACGAGGACCTGGAAACCCTGGAGCAGCGTCTCACGGTTCTCGAAGAAAAGCTGATCGCGGCAGTGCGCGCCCGCCAGAGCGAAGACGCCCTGCTCGAGGCCCGCCGCGAACTCGATCGCCAGCTTCGCCCGTACCGCGGCAAGATGACGGCGGACCAACTGGCCATGCTGGAAAAGCAATACCTCGAGCGCAACCTGCTGGAGAAAGCCGGGCTGCCGCGGCTCAGTTTGTTCTACATGCGGTAGGTCGCGCCGGAGCCAATTTCAGCTTACTTTTCTCGCTATCGACTTAGCCTGCAAGAATAGCAGTAAGTAATCCGGGCCGCCGGCCTTCGAATCAGTTCCCGACATATTGAACCCGCCGAATGGGTGCGCCCCCACCATCGCTCCTGTGCACTTACGATTGAAGTATAGGTTACCGACGTGGAACTGCTCTTTAGCTTTCTGTAGGTGCTCGGGATCGTTCGTGTAGACGGCTCCGGTCAGTCCATACTGCGAGTCGTTGGCCAGTTCGAGTGCGTGGTCGAAGTTGCGCGCCTCGGTCACGGCCAGCACCGGCCCGAAAATTTCCTCCTGGAAAATACGCGCCTTGGAATCGACATCGGCGATAACCGTGGGTGGAATGAAATAGCCGTCCTTCTGCGGCGCTTCGCCTCCCGCTACCATGCGACCTTCCCGCTTGCCGGCCTCGATGTACTCGAGGATCGTCTTCCGCGCAGCGGCGCTGATCACGGGGCCCATGTAGTTGTCGGGATCGTCCACCGGCCCCACGCGCATGCTCTTCACACGCGCCGCCAGTTTTTCCAGGAACGGCTGATACACCTTGGTGTCCACGATCGCGCGGGAACAGGCGGAGCACTTCTGGCCCTGGTAGCCGAAGGCCGAGACCGCGACTCCTTCCACTGCTTTGTCGAGATCGGAGTTCGCGTCCACCACGATGGCGTCTTTGCCCCCCATTTCGGCAATCACGCGTTTAATCCAGATCTGGCCCGGCTGCGTGCGCGCTGCCAGCTCGTTGATCCGAAGGCCCACGTCCCGCGAGCCGGTAAAGGAAACAAAGCGCGTCTTGGGATGCTGGACCAGCACATCGCCCACCGCCGATCCGCTGCCGGTGAGCACAGTGAAGCTCTGTTCCGGAAACCCGGCTTCGAGCAGCACCTCGGCGAACTTTGCGGCAATGGTCGGAGTCTCGCTGGATGGCTTCAGAACCACCGTGTTGCCGGTGACCAGCGAGGCCACGGTCATGCCCACCAGAATCGCGAGCGGAAAGTTCCACGGTGGAATGACGACGCCCACGCCCAACGGGATGTAGACCATCTCGTCCTCTTCGCCGGCCAGCTGCACGACTTGTTGCGGACCCGCCAGGCGCAGCATTTCGCGCGCGTAGTAGTCGCAGAAATCGATGGCCTCCGACACATCAGCTTCGGCTTCCACCCACGATTTGCCGGCTTCATACACCAGCCAGGCGTCGAATTCCATCTTGCGCCGGCGCAGGATGCGCGCGGCGTCGAGCAGCAGGCGCACCCGTTCCACGGCCGGTGTGCGGCTCCAAGACGGAAAGTAGGCGTAAGCGCATTCGACCGCACGCCGGGCCAGGTCCGCCGTCGCCTTATGGTGGACTCCAACTACCTCCTGCGTGTTGGAGGGATTCAGCGATTCGAGTTTATCCCCCGTGGCGATCCATTCGCTCCCGATTCGCAGTTGGTATTCGCGGCCGAATTGCGCATGCACTTGCTGCAGCGCCTGCTGCATGGCTTGCCGGTTCGCGGGAACCGAAAAATCGGTATAGGGCTCGTTGCGGAATTCGGGTAGGTTGTCCATATCCTTCATGGTGGCACCTTTCTTTACAGCGGCTGGGCTGCGAAGCGTGTCTTGGGGTGCTCGGTGATGCGTGCGAACGCTGTCTCGCTGTCGTGCGAGAAACCGCAGATCCAGCCGCCGTTGACTGCCGCTGCCAGCCATTCTATTTTGCTTTCGATCGATTGGAGCGGGTCGAGGTCGAAAGCCGTAACCCAAGTCGGCTGCGCGTGATAGGTCATCGGCAGCAGGTCCGAGAGGAAGCAGAACGTCCGGCCCTGGCTCTCGGCGGTGACCGCCATCATGTGGCGCGTGTGCCCCGGAGCGTGCCGCATCCACACGCCGGGAGCGATTTCGCGATCGCCGGTCACGAGCGTCATTTGTCCGGAGTCCACCAGCGGATCGTAATTGGCGTCGATATAGCTCACCTGGTCGCGCGCCAGCCTCTTGTGAGCGTGCTCCCATTCACCGCGCGGCGCGTAGTATCGAGCCCTGGGAAACGCAGGCCTGGCCGAATTGCCGCAAAGAATGGTGTTGCCGCCGCAGTGGTCCCAATGCAAGTGAGTGTTGATCACGATATCGATCGTTTCCGGATCGACGCCGTGGCGCGCGATCACTTCGGCG
>CAZKVF010000177.1:0-8975 GCA_964556085.1 uncultured Solibacteraceae bacterium | reverse complement strand
CTATCTGATACCAGATTTCGCTCCGGCTGCGCTGCTCAACGACCAACTTCCGAGAGGGATTGGATTTGGGGTGGAGGAACGATTCCGGTTTGAGGGCTACCATAACGGCAGCTTCAAGCTGAATCATGATGATTCCTATTTTCTGAACCGGTTTCGTTTTCAGATGAACCTGCAGCCGACGAGCTGGTTCAAGGTCGTGGCGCAGGTTCAAGACGCGCGGCCATTTCTCGAGACACCGCCTCTCGGTCCGCCAAACGAAGTGCGATGGGACCTGAAGCTTGCTTATGCGCAGTTCGGGGATCCGGCAAACGGCTGGATTAACGTGCGGGTGGGCCGGCAGTTGATCAACTACAACAACACGATCATCGCGGACTCGGAGTGGCGCAACCAAGGTAGGTCATACGATGCGGTAGTCACCAACCTGCATTACGACCGCTACCGGTTGGGAATCTTCGCTGCATCGGTAGTGATTCCCTCGATCGCGGGAATC
Organism: uncultured Solibacteraceae bacterium; assembly: GCA_964556085.1. Classification (GTDB taxonomy): domain Bacteria; phylum Acidobacteriota; class Terriglobia; order Bryobacterales; family Bryobacteraceae; genus PSRJ01. Next base: position 8,485 of record CAZKVF010000177.1, on the reverse strand, counting down.
AGCCATCATGGGGAGGGCAACAACATTTACGGGCTGTACGGTGCGATCGAGCGCCTTCTACCCAATTCCAGGCTGGAGCCGTTTGTGCTATGGCGAGTACAGCCGAACGTGGCCGTGGAAGCCGATGGGAATGTAAGGGCCGGCAGGCAGGACGAGCACGCCTACGGGTTCCGCTTCAAAGGCGTCGCAGCGCGGTCGCTCGATTACTCCTACGAAGTAATCCTCGAACGCGGCTCGGATGGCCGCAATGGTATTCGGGCATGGGCACAAACCGTCGGGGGTGCTTACCGGTTCGACAGCCTATACCTCAAGCCCCGTTTTTTCTTGCAGTACGATTATGCCTCGGGTGACAGGAATCCAAATGATGGCGTACACGGGACGTTCGATACGATGTATCCGACCGCCCATGATCGTTTCGGGATCACTGACGAGTTTGGCTGGCAGAATATTGTGGCTGGACGAGCAGGGATCACCCTGGAGCCGCGGCGCCGATGGACGTTTACGGTGCAATACCTCGATTTCTGGCTGGCCAGCGCTACCGACTCCTTATTCAACATCTCGGGTGGCTCGATCGTGCGCGACGTAACGGGAAGGTCGGGCACACATCTTGGCGAGGAAGTCGACTCGTACACGTGGTTCGAATTGAACCGCCACCTCAATTTCGGTGTCGGCGTGGGGCATCTCATGCCGGGTAGCTTCTTAGCTCGGACAACAAAGGGGCCAACATACACCTACCCTTTTTTCGCTGTGAACTTCAAGGACAACGGCAGACCCCGTCTGTAAAATAGCGGGATACCCGTTCGGCTCGATGATGCCGTTAATCCGCGGCTTGACTTGAGTTTTTAGTTTAGTTAGGTCGCGTCAGGAGCCGGTGGGACCGACTTTATCGAAGAGATCGCGCCAGGAGGGGTCAAGCGCGGTCCAGTGATCCGGTTCGCCCTGCTCGGTTTCGGGCAGGTACAGGGAGCCGTGCCCTGATTCGCAGAGGAACTCGGTGGTAACCGGGTCGAGAACGCTCGACCAGGAGCCTATCGTAACGGGCATGGCCAGCAGTTGCAGGCACTGCGGACAGCGGCGCCGCTGGTCGGTGAAACTCCACCAAAACGCAAAAGCGCACGCAGGGAGGAAGAGTATCGTGCAGACAGTCGAGGCAAGCCAGATTTCGGGTGCGTCGGGTGGCCCCGCCCTATGAATTGCCGAGGTGGTCTCTACCCAAGCCAGGGCCGGGATGGCCACGAGGAGAAGAGTTTTCACGGCGAGGAAACGCCCGTACGCCCAGCCGAGGCGAATGCGAAACGGCTGCTGCAACGAGGTAATCACGGCGCCGACGCCGATCGCGAACACGATGCCGAAAAGATAGCCCGGCCACTGCGGTCCGGTGACGGCGGTGAACTGTACCACTTCGGGCCTCCGCGGCAACGACTGGCCGCCGGCCATGGCCGCCTGGAAAAGGTCGGTCCGTACCTTTTCCATCTGCACTCCGGCTTTAATCCGACCGACGACCGGAATCAGAACGAACCGTCCCAGCAAAGGTTGTCGTGAGTACACTTCGAAGTCGGGTTGGCCGTCGGGCGGAAGGGGGACCCACTGGTTGATCCGCCGCGAAATCGCCCAGAACGATGGTGGCAGCACTCCGATGACGGTGTAGTCGCCGCCATCGAGATGGACTCGCCGTCCCAGTACCGGCGCATCCGGCCCAAACATGCTCAGCCGGGCGGCTTGGCTCAGAACGACTACGTCACGATCATCCGACCGGAAGAGGCGGCCCTGCGCGGCCTTTGTCCCCAGTACATCGAAGAAGTTGTGAGTCACGAGGGCCACTGGATTGAACGGCTTGTGCACATAGGAAGCGAATCCGGTTACCAGGGTGGAGTTCGCGCGCCAAGCCGGTAACACCCGCGGGGGGACGCCCGATCGCTGGCCCGCGGTGCCGGTATAGCGAATCCACACCAAATGATCCGGGTCCTCGACCGGCAAAGGGTCAAAGAGCGCCCGGGTACCGGCAAAACCATGGCTTAGCAGCGCCAGGATAGCGAGCATCAGGGCGCTTGCGACCAGAATGAGCCGGGGAGACCGAAGCTCCTGGCGCAGTTCCTGCTTGCTGATCCGGCCGTACAGAACATCACAAAGGCAATCCTTGCCGCAGCGCTTGAGCACATTGCGCTCCAATTCACCGCGCTCGATCAAGATCCAGGCATTGGAGAGGACGGAATCCCACTTACTGTGCCAAGCACTGCGGGCCCGGGCGGGGACGAGCCAGCTTGCCGCCCGCAGCAAGGTTCGATAAAGCACTGGAGGACGCGGTCGGCTTTGGTCGGGCATACGTGCGCTCCACTTTAAGCTTAGTCCAGAGTGAAACGAATGTCTTGTTCGTTTCACTTGGTTACCGGAGGAGTATTACATGCCTCAACATTGGCGCCTTTACCTATACCGGCGGAGCCGTGCGGGCGCGACCCCTGAGCAATTGCAAAACGAACTTGGCTGGCCGGAAGAGGAGATTGCTCTGCAAGTGGAGGCCGCCCGGTTGTGCTTCGAGAAGCAGTGTCTTGTAGCAAATATCACAAACGCCGAACTTTGGGGTGCTCGGGCCGCGGAGTGAGCGCGCCGGTTCGCGACGTTGCGGAACACGTGACCGCCGGGGTATACATCTGGCGTGAAGCTGCCGCGATTTTTCGACGAACCTGAAGTGCGCTCGCGGCTGGATATCCGCGAACTGATCGGCCTCATGGAACGGGCCCTCGTCGAATTCTCGGCGGGGAAAATCGAGCAACCGGTGCGGACGATGTTCGCGTTCGGCGCGGAGCGTTCGCTTTTCGGACTGATGCCCTCATACGTATCGTCGCTGCCGGCGCTGGGCGCGAAACTGGTAACCGTCTGCCCGGGAAACGCGGCTCGCGGACTGGACACCCATCAGGCGATGATCGTGATGTTCGACCCGGTAACCGGCGTTGCGACAGCCATGCTGGACGGGCGCTACATCACCGAGGCTCGGACCGCGGCGGTTTCGGCGGTCTCGGCGCGCCTGCTGGCACGTACTGACGCGCGCGTACTGGGAATTCTAGGATCGGGAGTGCAGGCGCGCAGCCACTTCGAAGCACTCCGACTGGTGCGCGAGTTCCGCGAGGTGCGCGCGTGGAGCCCGACCGCCGTTCGTCTGGCGAAATTTGCAGCGGAAACCGGAGCGTGCGCCATGGACAACGCCGAAGCCGTGGTGCGCGGGGCCGATGTGGTCGTGGCGGCTACAGCCTCGCCGACGCCTGTGATTCAGAATGAATGGGTTGGCGAGGGGACTCATGTCACCGCAGTGGGGGCTTGCCTGCCGTCCCAGCGGGAACTCGATCCGGCTCTGGTGGCGCGGGCACGGTTGTTCGTGGACTCACGGGCGGCCGCGCTTCAAGAAGCGGGCGACGTGGTTATGGGCATTGCGGAAGGACGCTGGACCGGGGCGCACATCGAGGCGGAACTCGGGGAGTTACCGAGCCGGAATCATGACCGCGAAATCACGGTTTTTAAGTCGTTAGGGCTGGCGGTAGAGGATATCTTCGCGGCGCATTTGGTGTTGAGCCACTCCGGCCAGGCATGAGCCCTCAGGAGCGGGGACGAGAGCGCGGCTGCGCCAGACCTCGTAAAGCGCCGGGTAGACCACCAACTCGAGCACGAACGAGGTCAGAATACCCCCGATCATGGGGGCGGCGATGCGTTTCGTAACGTCAGAGCCGGCGCCCGTGGACCACATAAGCGGGACCAGCCCGAGGAACATGGTGGCCGTAGTCATCAGTTTTGGCCGGATGCGGCGGGGGGCCCCTTGCCGGATTGCGGCGCGCAGGCCGGCCAATGTGCGCAGGGAACCTTCGCGGCGGGCCCGCTCGTAGGCCAGATCCAGATAAAGCAGCATGAAGACGCCTGTCTCCGCATCCACGCCAAGGAGCGCAATCAGGCCGACCCAAACGCCCACGCTCATGTTGTAACCAAGCAGGTACAGGAACCACACGGCGCCCACGGCGGAGAACGGCACCGCGAGAAGTACGAGGGCGCTCTTGGTAAACGAGCGCGTATTCAAGTAGAGCATCAGGAAAATCAGGAACAGCGTGACGGGAACAACTACTGACAGCCTCCGATGCACGCGGTCGAGCGCTTCATACTGGCCGCTCCAGGCGAACGAATAGCCGGGCTTGAGTTGCAATTTGGCGTTGAGGAGCGGCGCCGCTTCAGCGATATAGGAACCGGGATCTCGGTCGGCCAAGTCGATGTAAACGTAACCAGTAAGAAGCCCGTCCTCATCGCGCAGCATGGCGGGCCCGGAAACGGTCTTGATTTCGGCCAACTCCGCCAGCGGGATCTGGCGTTGCCCGCCGGAAGCCGGGAGCAAGATCCGTCCTAAAGCTTCCAGATCCGAGCGGAAATCGCGCATGTAGCGGACGTTGACGGGAAAGCGCTCGCGCCCTTCGATGGTGGTGGTGATGTTCTCGCCGCCGATGGCGCTTTCCACAGCGATTTGCGCCTCGTCGATGCTCAGGCCATAGCGAGCGAGCGCCTCGTGTCGCTCAGATCCGGAATGGCGTCGAGCGCCACATGCTCCAGCGACCACCAGCCGCCGAGCGCCGCGGCCGCCACTACGGCGAACACCAGGAATCGATTCCGCGCCGAGAATTCGATGATGCGGCCGATCATGCTCAGCGAGGCCTATAGAGCCTCATGCGGCTCTCGGAATCGAGCAAGAAGTTGCCAGAGGCCACGATGCGGTCTCCGGCAGTGAGGCCGCTGATGATCTCGACGCTGTCGCCCAACCGCCAGCCGGTTTCCACCTGCCGTGGAACAAAAGAGCCATCCGACATCTCCACGTAGACTGTTTTGCGCAGGCCGGAATCGATGACGGCGTCCACCGGCACCGCGATGGCTGCCGGCAGGCTTGCTTGAAGTTCGATATCCACGAACATATCGGGCCGCAGAGTGAGATCCGGGTTGTCTGTTTCCAGCCTGACTTTGAGGGCACGGGAAACCGGATCGAACTGCGGGAGCGAGCTGCTCAGATGCACGGGAAGAAGGCGATCCTGGTAGCGGACGGTGGCCCTCCTGACCGCGCGCAACAGCCGCGCGTCGTTTTCGAAGACATCCGCCAGGACCCAGACATGACTGAGATCCGCGATGCGGAACAGTTCCGTGCCACGGTCGAATCGCAGCCCGGAGAACGCATTACGAGCCACGACCAGACCCGTGACCGGCGATCGGAATTCAATATCCCTGGCAATTTCCCGGGTACGCGCGACTTGCCGGAACTGGGTCTCGCCCATGCCCAGAAACTCCAGGTTCTCCTCGGATGCCCGCATCTGCGCCCGGGTCAGCTTCAACTGGTCTTCGCTCTCATTATCTTTGAACCGGTCCATGGTGTTTAAGGCATAGAGGTAGGTCTGCTGGGCGGTCAGGAAGTCGCGGTTATAGAATGTGGCGAGGACTTCGTCTTTCTGCACGATGCTGCCCGTGACGATGGGCCCCGCCTTGCGGACCCATCCATCCACTGCGGCCGCTACCCGGTAGATTCGGGTTTCGTCGGGGGCCACCCTACCCAATACGCGAAATGTGTGATGGCGGGGAGCCCGGGTCACGTCTTCCGTGCGGATGCCGATAGTTCTTTGCGTCTGCTCATCGATTCGCAGCGCGCCGCGCGCGGATGGGGCGTGGGGTTCGCCGGTCCCGGACGATTCTTTACCGGCATAGACGGGCACCAATTGCATGCCGCAGTCTGGCGCGATGCCCGGTTTATCCGACTTATAGGACGGATGCATCGGGTCCTGATAATAGAGAACGCGGCGGGCCTCAGGGACGCCGCCCTTGACCGTGGCCCGCTGGTTGTACCACGTTCCTGCGAGAAAAAATCCGGCTGCTAAGGCGACGGCCAGCATCGAGTGAGCCCATTTATTCATAAGTGCCCCCCTTCAAAAAGCGCACCCCGCGAAGAGTCCCGTGGGGCGCGCTACCCAGATGCGAGATTGGCAGGCGCAGATCGCCTGCCCCGCTGTCAGATCACCACCAGCGCGTGCATCATGTCGTGCTCTTCGTGCTCGAGGATGTGGCAGTGCCAGACGTATTCCGCGCCGTGAATGCCGTAGCTGGCCTGTAGCCGGGGGCTGGGCGGTGGCGGCGTCCCCTTCGGCAGGTCGAATTTCATATCCACCGTGACCGCTTCGCCGGGGTTCATCCTTACGGTTTCCTTCCAGCCCTGCTCGTTGGGATCGGCCGGACGAGCGGTGCCGGGGATCGTGCGCAGCGGGAGCAGGGGCGCGCCGGTCGAATCGAACGCCCATTGCTCCCGCTTTCGGATGGTGACGTTCACCAGGTGAAAATGCATGGGATGCGTGTCGCCGGTCAGGTTGAAGATCTGCCAGCGTTGTATTTCGCCTCTCTGCGCCACATCCGTTGGGACGGACAGGTAGTCAGTCACTCCGGGTGCGCCGAGCCTCTGCCTGAGACGCCCATAACTATCAAAATCCTCATTGAGGGTCTTTACTTTGGTTGCCTCGTCGGGTTGGAAGCCCTGCGATTCGGAGGGGTTGGGCTGGGTTTGCGCGAACGTGATCGGCAGAGCTTTCTGGAGGGCCTTGACCGTGTCGGCGAAGCTCAACTCTGCAATTGAGCCGGAAGTGCCAACCTTGAACCGCATCAGAACGCGCGTGTCGGGCCCATAACCTGGTTTGGTTGAAGGGGCGCCCCCGATGCAGGTGAGATCGGCATCGCCAGCATAGTAGTCGTTGCGAATCTCGCCACCCGGGAAGGGCGCGGGGGCATCATTGTAGAGGATGAGATCCTGCCCTTCGAAGCCCCGAAAGTCAATGAGGACGTCGGGACGCTCGGCCGGAGCGATCACCAGGTTGTAGCGGTTCACGTTGCCATTAGTGGGATCGACAGGATTCGTCGCCGTCTTGTAGCCGATCACCCGGTTGCTGTTCTTGTTGGTGCCGTCCTTACTGAAGATGGCCGGCGCCGGCAGGAAGCCGGCTTCGCTGCCGATCTGGATAAAGGCCGGACCGGGGGCGTTGGTGGGGGCCATGATGGGGTTGCCGTTATTATCGAGATCTCCGGTTGGCTTCAAGGTGATCCCGTCCGCGCTGTTGTCGGCCACGTACAGTTGCAGGTTGTAGAATCGCGCCTGGGAGCCGTTCAGGAAGCGGAACCGGAAACTCCTGGGAGGCAGAGGGCCTAGGAAGGGATACGGGGCGCCATTCACCAAGACGGTATCGGAGAAGAATTCGGGGACCGTAGAAATCGCCGGAGGGGTTCCCCCCAGGCTGTCCCACCTGCCGGTAGCGCCGCACATTGGCGGAAGGATTTGAGCGGCTAGCGGTGGGCCTTCATAGATGTGGGGATACCACAGGCAGCCAACAGAAGCCCCGGCGGGCGGTACGGAAGTATAACCGGGATCGTGGCCGCCAGGGCCGTCCCAAAACGTCTTGTCCTGGACGACCAGGGGAATTCCCAGCGGATACCCGTCAAAGTTGGGAAGGACTCCAGAACTGATCAACTGGGCCTCGGCGCTATCCGTAATCAGGTAAGCCGTGGCGATGCCGGCGTAGGCATTCGTACGTGTGAGCGCATAGGCATGGTCGTGATACCAGATCAGGCGCGCACTCTGGCCGTTGGGATAGTTGTAAATTGCCGCTCCCGGACCCGCCCCGTTGATGAAACTGGAGCCATGCACGAAACCGCCCGGATTGTTGGGGTTGGAAAACCAACTGAACGGACCGCCATCGTCGTCCCAAAAGACAAGGCCGCCGTGCAGGTGAACGCAGGTGCGGTCCTGCCTTCCGCCCGTTTCGGCGGACATGGTGGGATCGACGAGAGTCGGATCCACGGGCAGTATGTGTCGAGCCGGCAGCGCGTTGGTGATCTTGAGCTTGACCGGTGTGCCGCTCGTGGCCACGATGACACCGCCGAGGTACCGGTGGTTCTTCGAGGCGGCATCGGCGTACCCCCAGAACGTGGTTGTGGGGATAGCCGGATGGAGTTGCTGCGTAAACTGGGCGGCCTCGATTTCGTAGTAGTCAGTGCCCGGGAACTTGGTCTTGTTCGGCGTCAAGACCGGAATGCCCGTAGGACCGAGCCCTGGCAAAGGTACGATGAACTTGCTTACGCCCAGGGGGCTCTGCGCGAAGGGGTACGCGCGGCGAGCGAACGCGAGGAAGGTAGCGGCGCCCGCTCCTGCCTGCAGAAAACGTCTGCGGTTGATCATAGATCTCTCCTTCAACTCAAATGGGCACGAATCGCGGATGCAACCGGTCTCTCATTCCCGGCACCCGGTTCACGAGACAAATTGAATTAAATAAAAATAGAACTTAAGATCCTTTTATACGAATAATAGAAGACTGTCAAGTACCCTTTTGAAGGAAGGTCAGGCTAGGCGTTCTAGGGTTTGTTCCGGACGCGGAAACATTTGTTACATCGCGCCCGGCAATCTACTGTTCGGTTCTATTCCGGTAACGCAAACACGAAT
>CAZKVF010000176.1:0-8547 GCA_964556085.1 uncultured Solibacteraceae bacterium | reverse complement strand
CCGCCGGAGGCCCTGCTCCGCCGCCCGTTTGTTCCCGGCCGCTACTAGGTTCCTGGAAATGTCGATTCCAGTAACTTCTGCCCCGAGACGCGCCAGTGGCAGCGCCGTGGTGCCGTCTCCACAGCCGAGATCCAAGGCCCGTAGGGGAGGCTTGAGCCCGAGCGATTCCACGACCGTTTCACCGGATTCCCGCATGAAGGCGGCGATCGCAGTGAAATCGCCTTTTTCCCAGAGTACTTTGTTCGGATTCATCACTGGTTGCTTTCACCCTTGGATCGATGCCGGCACTGGATGCACGTTCGGGCCAGCAGAGGCGCTCAGCGGAGCCAGCGCTGTTTCGATTCGCCGCATTTGCTCGCCGGTGATCATGCCGCTGAGCACCTTCTGAAACCGCCCCTCGACACCGGAGAGAATGTACTGCCAGCGATATGCCCGGAGCACTTGGTCGTGCAGCACTTTCACCTTCTGTTCGGATAGAGCCGCGCCTTTCACGTTTAAGAAGTACTTAACATCCGCAGCCGCTTGGGCGCACACGATCCCGTCCACGGCTCCGACAAGCGCGATCATGTCGTCCACGGCTTGATTTCGCTCCTCGGCGGACAGGCCCGCGTTTTCGCGTACCCATTCCAGCTCGTCAATTCTTGCGTGTTGGGATTCCTCCTTCCAGTGGTACAAGAACACGTCTTTGAACAACGGCGACAATCGTGAATCCGGCTGGATGCTTTTCAGATAATGCGTCTGCGTGAACAGCTCGATCATCAGAGTCACCCCCAGCACCGCCCATGTGGATTTCGAAAGCACCGCCGCGGCCACCGCGTTCGGCTCCGGCAGGAAGTTGTATCCCGCCGGCATTTTCGAGGCGATCATGCCCTCAATGCGCCGGAATAGTTCCTGGTGTTTGAGTTCTTCGTCACTGAAGCGAACCAGGGCCTCCAGCGCGACCTGGTCACCGGTCCAGTGGAATTTGCTCAGCTCAAGAACCTTGCAGTTGATAAAACGTTCCACCAGGCCGAAGATGTTCGCATAGGTCCTTCCTTGAATTTGACTGAGGAAGATCGCTTCGTCCTGGCTCAGAAACTCAAGTTGATCGACGCCGGAGATGGAGTCCGGCAAGAACTTATGCGAAGTATCGAACTCGCGGCCTCGTAGAACGTCCTGGTCAATCTCCCAGCGCACGCGCTTGGAGGCGCCCACACATGCGGCATATTGTTCGGTTTGGACGGGAATCGGGTTGGTCATAGCTTTTCTCTCCTTCGTGTATCGGTTTGATGCGTTGTCATTCGGGTGCTCTCCGCCGGGTTCCGTAAACGTTCCGACAAAACTATATGCGGAACTCGCTGGGCAAAGTGAACAACTTTTTTTTGCTCATTCAGATCGCCGCTGGATTCCGCATATCGAAGTGATGGCGCCGCACCTCTTAGTTCCTCGAACGAAAGGAAATCCCCTTACGGTCAGTCACTGCGAAGAAGCAGCGGCTGCATGGCCGAATCCGGCCAGGGCGCAGCACGATCGCGACAGCAAAGGGTGTGATTTCCTTCTGCGTAACGGCTGGAGGCGCCATACATCCGTAACTGGCGGATTGCCGTACGTAACCAGGGCCCCCGGTTCGTACCGCCGCAAGGGGGGCTTCAGGATCGTCGGCAGCCAGGCACCTTGGGCATAGGCCCCGGGGGTCACCTGAGACGAATGGAGCCGTACCTTGTGTATTCCCCGCTCTGCCGGGAGGAGCTCAGTCGCTTGATTCCCATTTTCTACCGGCAACTTCACCGGATCGCGGAGGCCTGCCTGAGGCGTGAGCCTTGCCCCGACCATACCCTGCAAGCCACTGCGCTGATCCATGAGGCGTATATGCGATTGGCGGAACATGGGCCGCGCCAATACAACGGGCAGTTGCATCTGTTCGGCGTGGCCGCGCGCGTGATGCGGCAGGTGCTTGTCGACCATGCCCGTGCCCACAATGTGGTTAAACGCGGTGCAGGCGTCGAGGTTCCCTTTGCCTGGCTGTCGGATTTACCCCAAGAGCGCAGCCGTATCGTCGCTGCATTGGATGATGCGCTTAGCGCGCTGGCCCGAGAAGACGAGAGTTCCGCCCGCATGGTCGAGCTGCGGTTCTTCGGCGGACTCAAATCGCGAGAGATATCCGCGCTCACTGGCCTTGCGCCGTACGCCGTGCGGCGAAGACTACGTGCGGCCCAGGCGTGGTTGCGTCGCGAGATCGAAACGGACGCTCGCATCCGGGGCGCGTGAAATTGTGAACAATTCGCTCGATTTGTTTGGATTAGTACGATATACTACATGACCATCGAGTTGCGCAAATTCTCCGCAACGGGGCTTCGTCCTGGGTATCGACTAGAATGCAGTCTGATGATCTGAGTGCCGGTCCGCACACTCGCGGTGCGTCGAGCAACGCCCTCAGCAGCTCGTGCCCGGCACAGGGTGCCGGTGACGCGGCGCCGATCACCGAGCTTCTCTCGCGCGCCAGCGACGGGGACCGTGAGGCGTTCGACCAGCTGATCCCGATGGTGTACCAGGAGTTGCACCGTCTCGCCGAAAGCCATCTCCGCCGCGAGTGGCGAAACCACACCCTCCAACCGACCGCGCTGATCCATGAGGCCTACGCCCGTTTGGCCGCCCACGGCGGGCAGCCCCAGAACCGGGCTCAGTTCTTTGGCATTGCCTCGCGCGTAATGCGGCAAATCCTTGTGGATCACGCACGCTCGCACGGTGCGGCCAAACGCGGCGCGGACGTCAAGGTGACACTGCGACCCGGACTGGATTTTACGCCCGAGCGCGAGCGTATAGTGATCGCCCTCGATGACGCCTTGCAAGCGCTGGCGCGCTCAGATGCCCGCAAAGCGGAGCTCGTCGAAATGCGCTTTTTCGGGGGAATGACCACGATCGAGATCTCAGAGTGTCTCGGCCGCCCCATTCACATCGTGCGGCGTGAATTGCGCGCCGCGCAAGCCTGGCTGCGCCGGGAAATCGAAGCGTGAATACCGAAGTCGAGCGACTTCTTGATCTGGCATCCGCGATGCCTCCCAGCCGTCGAGCCACCTTCCTTGCTGAAGAGTGTGCCGACCCAAGTCTGCGGGCGGAGGTCCTATCCTTGCTCGACTATGCCACCGGAGCCGAGACTTTCTTCGTGGAGGCCATTCAAGGTGTGGCGGCATCGGTGAGCGGGGGACGCGAGCCCGAGCCCCGAGATTCTTTCGGCCCATATCGCATCGTTTCGCTCCTCGGCCGGGGCGGGATGGGCAGTGTCTATCTCGCCGAACGGGCAGACGGCGAGGTAATGCAAAAGGTCGCGATCAAAGTACTTCGCGCCGATTGCTACCGTCAGGAGTGGCGCAGCCAGTTTCTTCTAGAGCGCCAACTACTGGCATCGCTACACCACCCATCCATCATTCACCTGATGGACGCAGGCCACACTGCGGAGGGGTGTCCCTTCCTCGTCATGGAATACGTAGAAGGATTGCCGATCGATGTCTACGCGATCGGCATCTCCATGCGCGAGAAGCTGACTCTCTTCCTCCGCGTGTGCGATGCGGTTGCGCACGCGCATCGCCGCCTCATCATCCACCGCGACCTGAAGCCATCCAATATCCTCGTGGAAGAGTCTGGGCAGCCGAAGCTTCTGGATTTCGGCATCGCGAAACTGATGAGCAACACCGGCGAATCTACGGAGACGCTGGAGCGCATGCTGACGCCGAAATACGCCAGTCCCGAGCAGCTCGCGGGCCAGCTACAGACCACCGCTACCGACATCTACTCGCTGGGAGTGGTGCTCTTCGAATTGATCACTCGCGGCGTACAACTCGAGCCGGGCAAAGGCGTCACCGAACGACCGAGCCGCCTCAACGCCGAGGCGCCGCGCGATCTCGATTTCATCGTGGAGAAGGCGCTTCGTCAGGACCCGGAGGACCGCTATCTGTCGGTTGACGAATTCGCCGCAGACCTCCGCGCAACACTCGAATGGCGCCCTGTCAAGGCCCGATCCGGTGACCGCTGGTATCGGACTTGCCGTTACATGCGCCGATATTGGCCGCCTCTTGTGACCGCGGTGGTGGCGGTCGGGAGTCTGTCGGCCATGTTGTACGCCGTCAATCGTCAGCGCCTCGTCGCAGAACGCCGGTTGACGGAAGTCCACCGGCTTGCCGACAAGCTGTTCGATATCGATGCGCAGGTGGCGCAACTGCCCGGCAGCGCCCGGACGCGTCAGCTGATCGTCGAAACGGCGCTCGATTATCTTCGCCATATGTCCAGCGAAGCACCGATGGATTCCACGCTCGCGCTCGACGTGGGAACGGCTTATATGCGGGTCGGACGCGTTCTGGGAGTGAACATCGCGCCGAACCTTGGGGCGACCGAACAGGCCGACGAGGCGGCGGCAAATGCCGAGGCGCTCATCGATTCCGTGCTTGCCAGGAATCCCGCTGACCGGATGGCGCTGCTCCGCACTGCACAGGTCGCGCATGACCGGATGATTCTCGCTGGGGACCGGCACCAGGATGCCGACGCCCTGAAATACGCCCGCAAATCGGAGGCGAGGCTGAATGAGTTCCTGCGCGCTGCCGATTGGAACGACAATTCGAACCGCTCGGAAGCGCAGCAGGTGATCATCTCGCTCATCAACATCGCGAACCGGTACGTGCTGGCGGGCGAAGTTGCCGACGCAGTGCCGGTCTGTACCCGTGCCATAGAGATTGCCCGCGCCACCGGCTGGCCCGCCCAGGCCGGAGCCGCTGATATGGTGCTGGCGATGGCGCGTCGCGAGCAGGGCGATCTGGACGGAGCTCTGCGCGCCGCACGCGACTCGGCACATATTCTCGAACCCCGCCCCGAGGATAACGACTCGCGGAAATCGACATACAGTCTGGCCTTAGTCCGGGAGGCCCAGATTTTGGGCGACGACGAATCCGTCAGCCTTGGCAGACCAAACGAGGCAGCCGAGGTCCTTGAACACGCTATTCAGATCGCCAGGGAACTGGCCGATCATGACGTCCATGATTTCTCGCGGCAATCCCGCGTAGTCTTCGCCGAATCCACACTCGCATCCATTCTCCGTCACACCAATCCGCGACGCTCCTTGGATCTGTATGACGACGCCGCCCACCGCCTGGCTGGCCTAAGTCATAACGCCGGCACCCCCCGGCGGGAAATCACGGTTCTGTCAGGAAGCGTTGAGCCGTTGCTGCGACTTGGCAGGCGGGCCGAAGCCCGCAAACGGCTCGACGCCGCCTTCGCGCATTTACGCGAGATCAGGCTCTATCCCGCAGCAAAGATCGAACTCGGCGAGGAAACCGATCGGACCTTGCGCGCCCTCGCCAATTACGAGGGCACGGCCGGAAACGCGCAGCGAGGGGCCGAAATCTGTGAGGAGATTGTTCGCGGAGCGGGTCCAGAAAGATCGCTCTCGGAAGCGGTGGCGCTTTCGACTCTGTACGCATCGGCCTCCAATCTGTGGCGGCGGTCCGGCGAAACCAAACGCGCCGCGGATCTCGTCGCCCGGCGAGTCGAACTTTGGCGCTCCTGGGGCAAGAGGCTGCCGAGCAGTGAATTCGTCCGCCAGCAGATCGAAGCTGCTTCACTTTTCTGAGTAGTCCAGGCCGTACCCGGTCCTTGCCGTGTTCTGTCGGGTCTATAGAAAGAGGCCGGCCCTCGCGATGAACACCTGCTCGGTATCGCCCAAAGCCCTGTAGATAATCAAGGGTCGGGTCACGACGGACGTCACTGTTTCCGAGATAAGGGACGATATTGCGGCACATCATTCCCTAACGGGAGCGGAAACCACAAGTACGGTTACGAGACTAACAAGGAATTGGGCAACCGACGAACGCCCCTGCCGACGCGCGTAGGCAGAAGGACGCTGGAGGACAGGTTTTGCTGGTGGGACTCCTTTCTTGACTCCCGCCAAAGCCGTTTTGGGCCGGCAGCGATACGCTCGGCCACTGTCAGTCCTGGCATGAGTTCCCTGATCAGCACGCGATCTTCGACGCCGTAGCTTTGGGCGATACACGAACATTTTAGGCAAGCCAGTAGCGGTGTCTCTTGTGTGACGCACGGGGTACATTCCGAATCGGTGGCGAAGATCTCGGGCAGGAACTTGATCGCGACCTCACACTCAAATCGTGTCGCGCGCCCAGTGCACCTCCCCCCACGCCGCCGATCATCGCCAGAATCGTAAGGCCCAAGCCTCTTCCGGAAGCCAAGGCCATCGCATCACTTCCTGAGCAGCGACGGCCAGTTAAGCACGACGGTAATCGGAGTAGCCTCGCCGGCGCTTATTTCCGATACGGAATTAATCAAGAAACGTTTCCCGTCGGGTGTCACGTCATAGCGGAAGACATTACCGATGAACCCAGCGCCCAAGATGGGTGCGGTGAACAGCGGCTTGGGAACTGCGGCTCTGAACATGGGAGCGGTGCTGACATCCACGGCCATCATTTTCGAATCGGAGGAAATATAAAGCAACTCCTTGCCATCGCCGCGCCAACGCGGCTGAACGCCGCCACCCTTCGAAACTAACCATTGGCCGCTGGAGACCATGGGGAAGGGACGCACATAAATTTCGTTCTGGCCGGAGGCGTTGGAACTGTAGGCAATAAAACGGCCGTCGGGCGAGAAGCGTCCCTGACTCTCACTGAACCCGGTTTTCAGGTAAACCTGCGGTTTGCGTTCGCCTTCTAGAGGCAGGACCCAGAGATCATTTCCGGTGCCACCGCCGCCAAACGCCGTGTAGAGCAGAAAACGCCCATCGCGCGACCAGTCGTCGGCCCACTTCTGCTCGGTTGATCTAAATACCGGATCTTCGTTAGTAGCTCCGCTCGCTGCTTTCTGGTACAGGTTGAACGGACCGTCGCGCTGGGAGCTGAAAATGATGCGGCTTCCATCCGGCGACCACACGCCCGCGTGGTCTTGAGCCGGATCAAACGTGAGCCGCGTGCTCGTGCCTCGCGCGAATTCAAGCACCCACAAGTCGAAATTCCCCCCCTCTGTACTGCTGACCACGGCGCGGCTCCCATCAGGAGAGAGAGACACGGTGCTATAGTCGCTCGGAGCTCCGGCAGTCGCAATCGTCTTGCCTTCCCGGTCAAACCAGGTGAGGCTGGATCTCCCCGCGAGCCCGCTCCTATAAACCAGCGTGCCATTTAAAGACGCCGAGACGGCCGGAGCCATGCCATTTTGGCCGACGCCAGCGAGCCCCTCGGCGACGGACGCCGCCTCCCCAGAGACAAACCCCGCCGATTCATCGAAACGCTGCGCCAGCAAGGTCTGGTTCCGTTGATAGAGGACGTAGGCTTTGCCATCTGGCCCGCGCGCATGAATGGCGGCGGAGACGTTCTCCAGAACAGTCTTGCGGTCGAAGGAACCTAGAGTGGCGAACTGCACCGCATTATGGGCCTGATCCTTGCCGTACGCGTAAAACAGGAAATGGCGGCCGTCGGGCAGGAACTTCGGGAAGCGGTTGGCGAACTCTCCTTTTTTGGGATCGAGCTGCGTTACTTCCGTAACGGCACCCCCGGACGTGGAGATGTGAAGGATCACGTTTCGTTGGGGTCCCTGGAACAGAATGTCGCCCTGTTGATTCCAGGTGCCGTTGTAACCGCCGGCGGCATTAAACAGAACGCGCGGCCCGCCGCCTACGAGATCGATTCGCTTGAGGTTGGCGTTCAGGGATTGCCCGCCGAATCCGGTTACAAATCCGAGAGAACGCCCATCCGGTGACCAGAAAACATGAAGAGCCCCTTCGGTACCGGGCACGGCACGGGCCTCGAGGGCACCCAACGGCCGCACGTACAGCATACGAATTCCCGACGTGATGCCGACGAACGCAATCGATTGTCCATCAGGCGAGATGGTAGGAATCCCATCGATCGTGGTCTTGGGAGGAGGAGCGATTTGGAAACGGATGAGCGGAGTCGCAACCTGCGATTGCGCCCAAATCCACAGAAGCGCGTTTACCGCCACCAAGGCCAAGGCACCCGCCGCAATCCACGGCATCTTGGGAGCGCGCGATTTTGTGAACGGCACCGGTTCGCTTACTACGTCTTCCAATAGAAAACGAGCCTCACCGATATCCCGCAGCCGCTGCTTGGGGTCTCGCTCCAGGCAGCGGCGCAGCAGCCTTCGTGCGCGCGGAGGTACACGGAGGGACGATAATCCCTCAAACGCCCGGCAAAACGTGGGCCGGCCTGATTCGGTGGGGATTCGGCCCGGTTAGCGCTTTTCATTTTCCCCAGAACCGGTGTCAACACGCCGGGGACGATATTTCCAAACCCGTCCGGGTGGAGTGCCAGGCAATCGGGCCCGTGCAGCGACTCGCTTATTAGTTCGGCACGACGACCGACCTGGCGATTGCATCGAACCGTGCATCTCCACGGAGCGGATCGTAGAATGGATCGGTATTAAGGAAGAACACAAATCGGTTCCGTTCGCGGGAGGCCTTTTCCAGCCACTCGATACCTTTTTCCGCTTGATTCAGGCTGAAGTAAGCCCGGGCGTAATCGATGGCCGGCACAAACTCGCCGCGGTTCTTCTGCCTGATGC
>CAZKVF010000175.1:0-6117 GCA_964556085.1 uncultured Solibacteraceae bacterium | reverse complement strand
GCGGTGATGCCGCACCACTGCGTCTGGAGTATAAATGCATCGCCAGCCGGCAATGCGCGCGCGCAATCCCAGTTCGGCGTCGTCTCCATATGCGAAAAAGTCCTCATCGAATCCGCCGATCTGGTCAAGCATGGCCTTCCGGTACAAGGCCGCGCACCCGTCGGCCCAGAGCACCTCCTCCTGGCGATCGTATTGGCCGCGATCCAGGGCGCCACTGCCGCGCCCGCGGTTCTGGCCATCGGGAAATATCAGGTGCCCGGCTTTGTCAATTACCCGCGGATCTTCCCACACCAGAATCTTGCTGGCCGCCATCCCTACGTCGGGCGCGTCCGTACAGGCTCGCCACAGCGCCACCAACCACCCGGGCTCCGCCTCCGCGTCGTTGTTTAGCAGTCCGACAAAATCTCCCCGGGCGATCCCAATACCCTGATTATTGGCGGCGCAAAATCCCCGGTTTTCCGTATTGCGAATCACGCGGGTACCGAAATCGCGCTCAGCCATTTCCGCCGAGCCGTCACTCGATCCGTTATCCACTACGATCACCTCGAACGGAACACCTTCCTGCCGCTTCAAGGAGTGGAGACAGGCTCGCAATAGCTCTTTCCGGTTCCAGTTGACCACTACGACAGAGATCAATCGTTTATGCTAACAAGTCCGCTCTGCCCCCCAGCAAGATGCTCGTGTATTTCCCGTTGTAGTATTAAATTAGGGTTCAGGGAAGACCACACACATGACATCCATCGGGGAGACGCTGCGCAGTGAGCGCGTGCGGCGCAACCTGGAGTTGGATCAGATCTCCAAAGAGCTCAGAATCTCAGGGCGCTTTCTAGAAGCAATGGAAGCCGATCGCTTCGACAAGCTTCCCGGAGGAGTGTTTACCAAGAGTTTCGTGCGGCAATACGCGCGGCAGCTCGGTCTCGACGAGCAAGAGATGGCCGCCTCGCTCGAGCGGATGCTGAATCCTCCAGCGGTTCCGCCGGAAGCTCCCGAAGTCAAACCGCGTGCGAACGTCGACATCGCTTTACCGCCGGTGAAAAACTGGACGTCCGCAGGCGATTCCCGCTTCGCGTGGCCTTCTTCCTTGAAAGCACTGGCCCTCGTGGTAGTCGTGATGCTGGTGTGCGCGGCCGTATACTCCTGGTCGCAGCGTGGGCCGAGCCCGGCTGGTCCTCGCAACGCCCCGGTTGTCACCGCGATCCCTACAACGCCGCGGCCCGTTCCGGCGGCGCCGGCAGAGATCCCCCATACGACCGGCGCTACGCCCGCCGCCGCGCCATCGGAAGGGGGGTCTGCAGAGCGCTTGGCGTCCGCGGTGCGACTGCAATTGACCGCAGTGGCACCGGTTTGGGTACAAGCGACGACAGACGGCAAGCGCGCTTTCTCGGGCACTATCGAACCCCACGGAACTCAGATCATCGAAGCCAATGATCGCGTATTGTTGAAGCTCGGCAATGCTGGTGGTATTAACGTCGAACTCAATGGGAAGCCGGTGGGCCCACTGGGGAAAGACGGCCAGGTGATGCGGGTTCAGTTCACTTCAGGCGGTTTCCAGATTCTTCCGGCGGAGGCGCCCACGGACGAAGATGGGTCTAGCGAGCCGGGCGAACCCGTAGCCCCTCGCTGACGCCGCCGCATCGCGCGTTGACTCTTACGCTCCAACGCCAACAGTTCGCGCCGCCGCCGCTTCTTGATGCCCAGGTCCACCTTACGCCAGAACTTGCGGAAATAGCTCATCGCCGAGATCAGGGAGAAAAACACCACGCCCCACATGAAAATCATGCCGGGAAGATGTAACGCGGGATGACGGATGCTCAGCAAAAGGCACGAGATGGCCACCACCTGGGAAAGCATTTTGGTTTTGCCGAGGTCGCTGGCCCGGATGGTGTATCCTTCGGCTGCCGCGATACTGCGCAAACCGGATACTGCGAACTCGCGTCCGATGATCAGGATCGCCATCCAACCCGGAAGTGCGCGGACCTGCACCAGCGAGATCAGCGCTGCCGACACCAGCAACTTGTCGGCGATCGGGTCGAGGAGGGTGCCGATGGTGGTTACCTGACTCCAGCGCCGCGCCAGGTACCCGTCCAGTAGATCGGTAGCGGCCGCCGCGAGGAAAATCGCCAACGCCAACCATTCCTGAGTCACCACGTGGCCGGCGATGCGAACCGCGACGGTCTCCTGCACAAGAGCCGCAACCAGCAGCGGTACGAAGAAGATCCGGAGAATCGTCAGTGAGTTGGGAAGATTCATCGCCCCAAATCAACTATAATGCGGCGCGCTCCTCTCCAACAAGCGGCCCGGTTAAACGTGGCTCCCAAAAAACTCCCGCCAAAATGATGATGACAATCTGGAGGGAAGCGATGAGTGTCACGCACGCCGGCCATCCGCCGCGATTCCAGAAGCGCCCCGGCACGGCCGCACCAACACTGCCGCCGATATAGTAGAACATCACGTACAAGCCGACCGCCGCGGCCCGGGCCTCGCGGGCAACCACTCCGACATAGCTGGTGGAAGCCGACTGAGCCACGAACACCCCGGTGCAGCACAAGGCAAGGCCCGCCATGATCAGCGGCAGCGAGGGCAGCAATGTAAGTAGAATTCCGGCCACGCCGCCCGTAAACGCGACGATTAGGACGAACCGGTGGCCCTTAAGGTCAACCCAGCGGCCCGCCACGGGTGCGGCTACCGCGCCCACCAGGTAAACCACGAACAAAAGCCCGAGAGCCGCTGTGCTGAGCCGGAATGGCGGGGCCGCCAGATAAAAATTGACGTAGGTGAAGGTGGCCAGCATGGAGAAGAGCACGCAAAATCCCACGGCGTAGGTAGCCACCAGCCGCGGATTCTTAAGGTGCCGCACCATGGCAGCTAATGTTGACGCGGGGCTATGCGATCTCTGGAAGCGGCGTCCGGCGGGCAGCCACGCCCAAACTCCCAGGGCCCCCACGGCATTGAGCACGGCTAACGTGAAAAATGCCGGGCGCCACGAAAAGCGCGCGGCCACCAGTCCCATGATGATACGGCCGCTGAATCCGCCGATTACCGTGCCCGAAACGTAAGCGCCCATGGCCGATCCAACGCCCTCCAGCCATTCTTCGTTGATGTAGGCCGCGATGACCACGGAAACCCCGGGCGTAAACACGCCCACCAGGAAGCGCCAGAAGACGAGTTGTCCTACGGTTGTCGATGTGGCCGCCAAGGCTGATGGAATCGCCAGCAGGAGTGCCGACGGAACGATCACGCGTTTCCGCCCCCAATGATCGGCCAGGATCCCCGCCACAGGTGCAAAGCCCGCCATGCCCAGGGTTGAGGCCGTGATGATCATGCTGATGCCGGCCACCGACGTATGGAATTCGGCGGCCAGGAGCGGCAGCAAAGGCTGCGGCGCGTAAAAGCTCAGGAAAGCACAGAATCCAGCCAGGGCCGCAGCCGCCTGCCGCCGATTGAACTTGGAATGATCCGGCAACCCGGTATGATACCAGCGCGCCCGGTAGCGGATGTAATACAGGCTCCCGGTAGATACTAAGATGATTGCGAGCGTAGGAGAAACCCGCGATGGCATCCGATGATTCGCCCACCGTTCTGACGCGCCGGGAGTTCGGGGCCTTGGCCGCCGGCGCTCTCGCCGCCCTGCCGGTGACAGCACAGGATGCCTCTTACACCGGACCCATCCTGGATATCGCCGAATGGAGTTACTTCTGGTATGGCGTGGAGCGGGTTACGCTGGCCCGCGGAACCGTATGCAACGGCATGCAGATGTACGTCGAGCGCTGGATTCCCACCGAGGTGCGCCATCCGTACCCCGTCGTGCTCATCCACGGAGGCTACCGGCAAGGCTCGGATTGGATCAGCACTCCCGATGGCCGTCGCGGCTGGGCCAGCCAGTTCCTGGAAAAGGGCTACAAAGTTTACGTAGTCGACCGCCCCGGTCAGGGCCGGTGTCCGTATCAGCCGTATGTGCACGGCAGTTTCGATCGTGAGGCGCCCACTCTCGAGCGCGCTGCGAACGCGTTGGCAGGGCCGCAGTGGCCGGGCAAAGGCGACCCGAATGACCCGGCCGTCGCGCAATTCGTGGCTGCCATGGGGCAACCCATGGGCAACAATCCCCTCACGGAGAACGTATGGCGTTCGCGCGGCGCGATGCTGTTAGACGACATCGGCCCCGCCATCCTGATCGCCCACGGCGATGGCGCGGTCTTCGCGTGGGTCACTGCTCAAGAGCGGTCCAAGCTCGTGAAAGCTATCGTGGCCGTGGAACCACCGATCGCTGCGTGGCAGGGCCATCCGCTGCCGAACCTGCCGCTTGCCGTTGTTTCCGCCGGCGCATCCGCAAATGAGGCCTCGATCGCTACCGTTAAGAGCATCCCCCTAGCGAATAGTGGCGCACTGCCGATGCTCGAAAAGAACAATCGGGACGCCCTGCAACCGGTCCTCGAGTGGCTGGACGCCACCGTTAACAAGGACACTGCGGTTGTCCCCGTCGACTCACATCCTAATAAGGAATCGACTGCGCTGAAGCTCGCGGACCAGGGCTGCTTCTGGGTCGGAATCCAGCGCAAGACCATGTCGTATGGAACCATTGCGCTGGGCCAGATGTTCGTGCAGTATATGATTCCCGCCGAGAAGCGCTCTCCGTATCCCGTCGTGATGGTTCATGGCGGCGGTGGACAGGGCACGCACATGATGGGGATCGGTGGGCGTCCCGGCTGGGTCCATTACTTCGTTCAGGCCGGCTATAGCGTCTACTGGCTGGACCGCCCCAGCTACGGCCGCTCTCCTTATCATCCCGATGCCTTGGGCCCCAGCCACCTGCCCAACGTTCCGCCTTATGAAGGGCTGATCACCAGCACGGCAGTGTTCAACACGGGCCAGTGGCCCGGCCCTGGAGGGATGAACGATCCGCTGATTGGCCAGTTCATGGCCTGCGAATCCGGCAACGTTTCCGACGAGGCCTTCCACAGCGACCTGGCCTGGCGCGGCGGCGCGGAGCTCCTGGACCGCATCGGGCCGTCCATTCTGGTGGTCCACGCCTTCGGTGGATTCTTCGCCTGGGGCGTTGCCGATCGACGTCCCAAACTGGTGAAGGCTATCCTGTGCATGGAAATCAATGGCAACCCGTTCGCGGCGCAACTCCGCTGGGGGCTGACTGCCGGACCGATGACCTACGACCCGCCCATCGCCGACCCCTCGCAGTTCCAGTTGGTGGACCGCACCGAACCACCCGATTCGCCCCGTCCCGTGCCGCCGTCGTACAAACTACAGGCCGAGCCCGCGCGAAAATGGAAGAACCTCCAAGGCATACCCATTGGATGGCTTACCAGCGAATTTGGCGGTGGCGGATCTCCGGTGGCGAACGTAGCGTTCCTGAAACAGGCCGGGTGCTCTGCCGAAATGCTGCGGCTGCGCGATCATGGCATTCTGGGCAATGGCAACTTGATGCTGCTCGAGAAGAACAACCACGAGGTGTTCGGCGTCATCCGTACTTGGCTGGATCAGAAGATTGGGCCGTCGCGGGCATAAAAGCCGCCGGTGTCAAGAACTTGTCGCCCCGACAGGGGTTTGGCAGTCCCGCAAAACCTCTGGGCTTCCTTTTTCAATGATTTATGCAGTCGAGATAGCGGTGATCAAAATGCCGATAAGGAAAGCATGGGTTCCATAACCAACCTTCCGGGCACCTATTTACAATCGATTCTAAATACCGCCCTCCAGGGCGCCGGTTTGACAACCACTTCGACCGGTAACACTCTAAGCAGCGCCTCCTCCTCTTCAATCGGACTCCCGGCTGACAACAGCCAGCTCTCACCGTTTGCCCGATTGATGAGCGCGCTTCAGCAGCTTCAAAAAACTGACCCGACCAAGTATCAGCAGATCACCCAGCAGATCGCCACCAACCTGCAAAGCGCCGCGCAAACGGCCCAGTCGCAGGGCAATACGACTGCCGCAAACCAGCTCAACCAGTTGGCAACAGACTTCACGAACGCCTCGAAGACCGGCCAACTTCCCAATATCCAGGATTTAGCTCAGGCGATAGGCGCTCAGGGCCATCACCATCACCATCACGGCCACTCGGGCTCATCCGATGCCGACAGCAGTTCCTCGAGCGCTTCGAGCAGCACCAGC
>CAZKVF010000174.1:0-11272 GCA_964556085.1 uncultured Solibacteraceae bacterium | reverse complement strand
TCCACGATAAGCCGCAATATCGTTCATCATGGGGCAACTGGCCTCTGAAATAGAGCAGTTAAGAGCTCTGGCAAAAAGCCAACCGTTCAATACCAATTTGTCCCGCACCGAGCGCGTTCACGCCTGAGACAATGTCACTATAATCGGCTCGACGCCCCGGGCACCCGCCGCTTTGCCGTTGGCTCCAATGGCGGGAAGTCCGTCAACCGGATGTTGCCCACGGCATCGACGCTGATGCCACCAGGGTTTACGCTGATGCCACCAGGGTTTCCGACGGAGAGGTTCAACGCCGAAGCCGGCATGGGCGACAAGCGCGCCACCGGCGTATGTCGAAATTACGTACCGCTGCGCCTGCCCAAGAGATACGCTCAAGAGAGCAACCGACAAGCCTTGCATTGCATCTCCCCCAACTCGTCAGGCTTTGCTTCGCGCTCGGGCGACTTCCGCTTCTGTGTACCGGTACACGCGAAAGACGCTATTCGTCTGCGCCTGCGGAGGCCGGCTCGGCGGCGCAAAGTGGGGATTCACGTACTCCCAGACGACCTCGCCGGCCGGTGTTACCTCAAAGAACCGGCCAAACATGCCCTCATTGATCAGCGTGTTTCCGTTCGGCAGCCGTTGCGCGTTGGAGATGCGATCGCTGTAGAAACCTTGCGGATTTGCGTCCTGGTACTTCCACACGATCTCGTTCGTGGCGGGATTGATTTCGATCACTCGCGAGAACGGAAAGGTCTGATCCAAACGCGTGGGACCGTTATCGAATATGAGAATGTTGCCGTTGGGCAGAGCTACCGGTGCATGCTGGCCGGATAATGGCGGAGCCCCGAGTTTCCAGACAACACTGCCCGACCGCCGGTCTATCTTCACAACCGTTGAGATGTTGCGGAAACTGACTAGCAAATTTCCATCCGGCAATTCGGCAATTCCGTTCCCGTGAGTCCACTCCGAGCGGGTGTTCTGGATGAGAGGGATCGGATACTCGGCTGGATTGAGATGATTCCACGTGCGCCATTCCCACACCTTCTTGCCGTCTTTAGTCAATTCCACCAGGTAATCGGCCCATATCTTTCCATTCGCTTCTGTGCCCGGACGACCGCCTTGAATCTTGGCGGCTACGCTGTCCGGCAATTCCGCGGCGCACAAGAGGAGTACGTTGCTGTTTTTCAGCAGGCGGCCATCGTGGTGGTGATTCGGTTCCCGCACTTCCCACAAGATCCGGCCGTTCCAGTCTGCCTCCAACGCCACACCATCATGAAACGCGGCTCTCCCCAAGAAGGTGTCGTTGGGGACCTTCCCGTTGTAAAAGAGAGTGCCACTCTCCGTAAGATACCCATATCCAGGCGAATACGGCATGCGCCAGGTATGGACAACCTTTCCAAGCAGATCGATCAGGTAAACGGAGCCGTCGCCCAACATGGGCGCAAACAGCGTCAGTCCCGCCGAAGCGCGCGCGGCATCCAAACCACGCAATCCTACGCCCCTCCGCCGGACGGTATTCTGGTCGACCGGGGTTCGCGCGCCGAATGCCTGGAAAGGCAGACCCGCGGTGCCCAGTGCGCCTGCGCGGATCGCAAATTCACGTCTTGTCATGTGTATTCTCCGGCTCAAAATACCACCTTGGCTTGCACCCACATGGTGCGGATGCCGCTGTCGGTGAAATCGCGATTCAGGAAACGCCCAGCCGGCGCGCCAAAGACGCTCATTTGCGGAACCTGGACGAACTGCGGGTGATTGAATGCGTTGAACGCTTCCCAGCGCAGCTCCAAACGCCTCGTCTCTCCCACGGGAATCGCCTTCGTCAGGTTCAGGTCGAAGTTGTTTGTGCCGTTGGTGAAAAGCGTGTTGCGGCCGACCGTGGCGGCATCAGGAAACCCCATTCCTTCCACCCAATGGACGTCGCCAGGGCTCACGCAGGCGCCGTTGTCGGGATTCTGATAGCCAGTCGCGCATTTCGGGAAAATGATGGCGCGGGTGTTCAGCGGCGCGCGCGGATTGCCGATATCGGGCCGATCCCCCAGGATTCCATCGTTGTTCCGATCGAAGCCGTTGCCAGCGGTGAAGGGAGTGCCGGATTGAAACGTCGTAATGCCGGCCAGCGACCAGCCGGCGGCCGCATATTTTAGCCAGCCCGACCGCGGTCCGGGAATCGCCCACAGGTAAGCGATTGTCAGCCGATGCGCCCGGTCGTAATCGCTCAATCCGCGATCGAGCCTCAATCCCCCTTGCGATACTGGGACCGACGTCAGATTCACGCCGTCTTGTAAGCTGTTCGACACGGCGTCGCTGGTGCTGTCGATATCTTTCGACCACGTGTATGCCGCGGACAGTTGGAATCCACGGCTGAACCGCCGGTCCAGGCGCGCCTGAAAGGCATGATAGGAGGAGTTGCCCTGGCTGGCTTCCACCATCGCCTGTCCGTAATTCGGATACAGCCGCACTCCCGTAAGCAGGCGCGGATTCCAATCCGCTCGGGTCGCCAGTCGGTGGCTTTCGGACCCTATGTAGGAGACATCCAGCAGC
The DNA here is from genome assembly GCA_964556085.1 of uncultured Solibacteraceae bacterium. Lineage (GTDB taxonomy): Bacteria > Acidobacteriota > Terriglobia > Bryobacterales > Bryobacteraceae > PSRJ01. The sequence continues at coordinate 8,752 of CAZKVF010000174.1, read as the reverse complement.
AAGCTACCCGGCAATTGCCGCTGCAAGCCGAACGACCAGCGCTCGGTGTAGGGCGCGCGCAGGGCCGGGTCGATCGCGCTTCGGGAGTCGGTCAACTGGGGCACGGCCGCCAGAGTAGGAAGTTGCTCAAGCCAGTTAGGCAATCCCCGGCCCGTGTTCGGCGCGATTGTGGTTGTGGTGATGTTATTGGGGGTCGTGAGATTCGTCAGAATCTGGGTGAAAAAGGCGTCGTAGCTGATCTGGTATCCTCCGCGCCAGACCGTCTTCCCATCGCCCAACAACCGTCCCAGCCAGCCTCCATGCGCCGAGGGCGACCACGCCAGGCCGAAGGCCGGCCCGAAGTCCTTCGTGTCCGAATATACTTCACGCCGTGCCAGAAACTGCGCCGGATCGAATCCGCTAAAAGCCGGATACGGCAGCGAATTCGCCTGCTGGCCGGGGTGCTCGTAGCGCAGCCCCAGTGTTAGCGCGAGCGTGGGCGTTACCTTCCAGTTGTCCTGAACAAAGTAAGTTTGGCGGAACTGGCTGGGGTTGAAAACCGTAGCGCCGAAGAGCCGGGCGGCTCTGGCCGAGGGCCCGCTGTAGTCGTCCAGAAAGTTTGCGAAAGCGGAATATCCCGCCGCCGGCGTGAACGAGATATTCCCCAGCGTTGGGCCGGCGAATGACTGGGTGACGGTTTCCCGCAGAAACTCCACTCCGTAGCGCAACGCGTGGCCACCGCTCAGCTTGGTTTGCGTCTCCTGGACGAGAAAGTTGTTGCTGCAGTGAAACTGGCCGTTGGAGCCGAGGCCGGGCCCGGCGACGTTGGTAATGCCGATCGACGGTAACACTTTGGCCTGCGGAACCGAGCCGGGCCAGATGACGCCGAATTGGCCATCCGGCTTCTCATAGGAGAAGCGAAATTCATTGGTGTAGCTCGGACTGAAGGTGTAACTGTCGGAAAAGATGGCGTTGTAGTGGCTATACGCCTGCTCCCCGATGAAGCCAGGAAAGCTGACCACCGTCGATCCATTGTGCATCGGCAAATTCAGGCGCGAGTCGTAGCTGAACCGCAAGGACAGGCGATGCGCTTCTGATTCGTAATGATCGATTCGTCCGAGCCACTGCGGGCCGTCGTTGATGGTCGGCAGCACGTACGACCCGGTGGCGAACTGCACAGATCCCCGGTCGATGCCGGTCAGCGGATCGATGCCCAGCGCCACGTTGAACGCTGCTCCCGCGCCGCGCAGATTGCCGAGAGCGCCCAGATATAGTTCGAGCCTCGGGTTGTTAGGGAAAAGTGACAGCAGGCGGGTGACTGCGTCCGCCATGGGGATCTCGATGGGATTGTTGCCGGTCGAGTGGTGCTTTTCCTCCTGGAAGGCGGCAAAGAAGAAAGTCTTGTTCTTGCGGATCGGACCGCCGGCGGTGAAGCCGAAGATATTGTCGCTGAAGACCGCTTGCGTGACCCCGTTCAGCCTGTCCAGATTCGAAATGGAATCGAATCGCTGGGACTCGAAGCGCCAGAGCAGCGTGCCGTGCAGATTGTTGGTCCCCGACTTAGTGATTACATTGAACACGCCGCCGCCGGCGCGTCCGAACTCCACGCTGAAGTTGCTGGTCTGCACCGAGATTTCCTCGATCGCGTCGGCAATCGTAAAGGCCTGCTCCTGGCCGGTCATCCAGATCTCGTTGTTGTCCGTCCCGTCCAGCATGTAGTTATTACCGCGCGGGCGCTGGCCATTAATCGAGAACGATCCACCGGTCTTTCCGACGCCGCTGTTCACGGCGCTCCCCGCAGCTTCCGTGGCGCCAGGTAATATCCGCGCCAGAGAAAGGGGATTCAGCACAGGCAAGGGCAGATCGCGCACGTCGCGCGGCTGGAAGTTCCCGCCCCGCAGCGGGCTGTCCTTGGTCAACACTTCACTGGATTCACCGTTCACTTCGATTCGGGTCTCGGCGGCGCCCACTTCAAGCCGCGGATCGAATGTGGTGGCGCGATTTGCCTCCACATTGATTCCGTCGCCGAGAAAGGTTCGAAACCCCGGATGCGAGGCCTGAAGCTGGTAGACTCCGAGGTCTACGGCATCGAAGCGGTAGATACCAGCGGCGTTGCTCTCGGTGGAGAGCTTGACGCCAGTGTTGACGCCCGTCAAGCTAACGCTCGCGCCGCCGACAGCCGCGCCCGAGGGGTCGAACACTGTACCCGTAACCGTGCCGCGGCTGGTCTGGGCCTGCGCACTAAGGGCCAGACCCAGAACCGCCGCGAGTGCCAGCGACTCAGAACGCCTCATGTGATTTCCTCATTTTATTGGCAGTCATTGTGTCGCGGGTCAGGAGCAGGTGGGCCTGCCACGCAGGGGATGGCGCTCAAGTACTCGAAAATGGCCAGGAGATCCCGGTCGGTCATATCCTGAAACGTCGGCCAAGGCATGATCTGGAGCAGAGCCCCGTTGAAGGGAGCCGGAACACACCCGAGGTTGACGGCGCCGGAACATGTGGGATGAAGATGATCCATGTCGATTCCGCTCCGAATGATGGTCAGAAACTCGGAAAACGTATGGCCTCCTTCCGGCAGCCCGGTCTTATCGGGAGTTAGGTTCCGGGAGATAATGTGGGCGGAACCGGGCACGAATGGCCCGAAGTCCCTTCCCCCGCCCAGATAAGTCGCCGGGTTAATCGTCTTCCTCCCGGTGAATGGCCCGGCCGGGGGGGACAAAAGGTACGGGTTTCCGCTTGGAAGATATTCGTTGGGCCCGGGACCGGCGTTGTGGCAGGCATCGCAATCCGACTGGGCGTTGACAATGTAGCTGCCCAGTCCCACCAACGCGCGGTCCTTGCCCGCGAGATTCAACGGGACAGGCGCAATGGCAAAACCCTGCTGTATCTTCGATTCCTCGCTCTCGCTATCGTCCGCACGTACACCCCGCAACCCGGTCAGCCCCATCATTACGAGTACCGCCAGGCCCCCACTGGCCACAACGGTCTTAAGAACATGTCGGTTCGTCAGAACATGTTGGTTCGTCATTTCATTCCTCCATTCCTTCTGCTCCCCGACTCGGAGAGCCCCTCATCGGCAGCATCGAGAAACGAGTTTGGCATCCGTTGGCGCCGGGTTCGATGCAACGCGAATCATACGGATCTGAAATGTCGATCACGCGCTAATCCCTTGATGGACAAGGTGCTTGTGTTTCGCGTAACGCTTCGACGGATGTGCTAAACTCTCCTCCAAGCTCCAAAACTGGAAGGCGGTCCAGCCATCGAAAACAGAGTTCACCCCGGAGGGAGCGCCGAGCCGGCGTCGAGCATGCGCTTCGGCCCATTTGAACTCGACCTGCGAGCGGGAGAACTGCGCAAGGAGGGGCGCAGGATCCGGCTTCAGGAACAGCCGTTCCAAATCCTCCGGATGCTCCTGGAATCTCCTAGCGAAGTGGTTTCCCGCGAGGAGATTCGAAAGCGCCTCTGGCCGGATAACACGGTTGTCGAGTTCGATCACAGTATCAACGCCGCCGTCAGGCGGTTACGGGATGCCTTGCGGGACTCAGCCGATAAGCCCCGCTACATCGAAACGGTCGCCCGGCGGGGCTATCGCTTCATCGGCGAGTCGGAGGCAGCCGATCGTCCGGCCTCCGCGGTCGAACCGGCTGCCCCCATTCCCGAAACGGACCTCCCTAATCCGCCGGGGGAGCCAGCCCCTCACCGCCCGGCGTTATACCTCCATCCGCGGATCGTCGTCCCCATTTTGTTAGCCGTTGCAGGCCTGATGGTCTGGGCGGGCGCATGGTACTACGGGCGCGGGCTGCGGACTTCGGCAGCGCCTTTCCAGCCGCTGATGCGCCTCGATCTCGATCTGGGAGACGAAGTCGCGCCTGCCCCGCTGAGCGGAGCCAGCGCCATTCTCTCGCCCGACGGCACGCGGCTAGTCTATGTCTCCCACTCGAAGCTGTTCACCCGGCGCCTCGATCAGGCCAATCCCTCCGAATTGCCCGGCACGGAAGGAGCACGGGCTCCGTTCTTCTCACCCGATGGTCAATGGGTGGCCTTCGCCGCGGGGGGAAAGCTGAATAAGATTTTCGTCGAGGGCGGCCCGGTGATCGCCTTGTCCGTTGACTCCCTCGGCGGTACCGGCAGTTGGGGCGATGACGGCAAGATCGTCGCTCCTTTGAATTTTCGCCTTTCCCGAGTCCCCTCCGCCGGCGGTACTCCCACGCCCGTGACGGAACTGGCGCCCGGCGAGATCGCCCATCGCTGGCCCCAAGTCCTGCCTGGCGCAAGAGCCATTCTGTTCACCGCGTATCGCTCCCTGACCGGGTTGGATGGGGCCACTATAGAAGTCCTGTCTCTGCGGGATGGCCGCCGGAAGACGCTCGTGCACGGCGGCGCCTGGGCCAGGTACCTGGCCAGCGGTCACCTGGTTTATCTCAGCCAGGGTACGCTCTCTGCCGTTCCTTTTGACCTGGACCGGTTGGAAATCCGTGGTACGCCCACGCCGGTTCTAGAGGAGGTCGAATACAGCGCCGCTTCGGGCGCCGCCCAGATCGATTTTTCCCGGAACGGTACGCTCGTATATCGGAGCAGCAAGGTGGCAGCCGGGCTGGTGACGGTGCAATGGCTGGATGACTCCGGCAACACCCGCCCGCTGCTGCCGGTTCCCGGCAGCTATTTGTCTCCCACCCTGTCGCCGGACGGGAACCGCCTGGCGCTGACTTCGGCCGGAGATATCTGGGTGTATGAATTGGGGCGCGGGAGCATGACCCGGCTCACGTTCGGCGGTGGTTACGGGAACCCGCTCTGGACTGCCGACGGCCGCTACATCGTGTTTCGGGCGGCGCGCGGTGTTTGGTGGACGCGTGCCGATGGAACCAGCCAGACTCAGCCATTGTTGCCGACCAACGTTCAGCAAATCCCGTGGTCCTTTACAGGAGACGGGAAGCGTCTGGCGTTTGTAGAAGTGAATCCCGCAACCGGGGCGGAGGCGGACATCTGGACCGTGCCCGTGGAAACCGGCAGCTCCGGCCTGCGAGCAGGTAAGCCGGAGGTCTTCCTTCAGACACGGTTCAATACAAGGAGCCCAATGTTCTCTCCAGACGGGCGCTGGATCGCTTATCGGTCCGACGAGTCGGGCAAGTATTACGTGTACGTGATCGCTTTCCCGGACAAGCATGGCAAGCGGCAAATCTCCGGCGACGGCGGTGCTTATCCGTCGTGGTCTCGCAACGGGCACGAACTGTTCTTCTGGCAGATTGGCGTCCACAGGCACCTGATGGTAGCGCCGTATCAGGAGCGCGGCGATTCGTTCTTCGCGGAAAAGCCCCGCATCTGGTCGGAAACAATACCAGCAATCTTCAGCACTACGAGGAGCTACGATCCGGCGCCGGACGGCAAAAGGGTAGTCGCACTGATGCCGGCCGACACTCCCCAGGAGCCCCACGACCGCGTGATCTTCCTGCTGAATTTCTTCGATGAATTGCGGCGACGCGTGTCTTTTAACGCAAACTGAGCGTCGGAAACATTGTCCCAGGCCTGTTGACACCGGCTCTGGGGAAAATGAAAAGCGCTAACCGGGCCGAATCCCCACCGAATCAGGCCGGCCCACGTTTTGCCGGGCGTTTGAGGGATTATCGTCCCTCATACATCGAGCGCGTTCGAGCTATCAATTAGGCCCTGATGTCCGTCCTTATCGTCCCCAATAAGTCCGTGTCACCCAGCTCTCCTGCTCCTCAAAATCCGCAACTGCAAAATAGATGGGGTGTTAACCACTCGGTTTGTTTTTGACACTCGGCTGGGGACGCGGTCAGAAGTTGCGAAAATCTCCGCCCGCAGGTTTACAGGTGGAGCATCAACACATGGCTCGCTCTCTGTTCAGATAACGTCGCCATGGGTGAATCGGCGCGTCGGGCGATTTCCGGCCGAGCGCGAAGATTCAGTTTGGATTCAAGAGTCGGGTAGCCTTCCGAGTAGAGACCTTCTCGAACCCACTCGCAGGGATTCAGGCGCCTGCCGGATGAGCTCTCGAGCGAACAGGTTGACCCACAATTCCGTAGCGCGCGCCCCTCGTGCGGAATTCGTAGCGTCGAATCTCGACGGTGATGATGCCGTGATCTGCGGAGGGGACTGTACGCCCGATGCGGAAAGTCCTTCAAGGCGAAGTATCCCTCCATGCACTGGCTGGAGAACTGGGCGAAGTTCCGGACTTGAATGCCCTCGTGACCGTAACGACTTTGCTCGCGGGGCCACGTTTGTTGGGATCAGGGGTTATGCGCATTTTCGAGTGGCAGCCAGTGGGGACGTCAGATTCCACTCCACATACTCCACAACCTTGCCGACACATTCATCGTGCACGAAAACGGAAGGAATAGCCGATACCAACGAAGTGATCCACAGCAGCCGATGACAGCCCGATTCCGACATGGAGATCGAACTGCTGCCGGGCCGATGGTTTGTAGGCTGTACCAAAATGCAAAAGTTGCCTTGGGCCCTTCTCCCCCGGAAAATCCCCTGCGTACTCGACAAACGCATCCCACGGTTTCCTCAGCTGGCGATCGATCAGGAACGTGGATTCACCGGTCGTGTTCCGTCGACCCTGCTCGGTCGGCCAGTACACTGAGAGCATTCCCGCGGCTGTCCAGTTCGGAGACAATGCGCGAGACCACGGCAGCTGGATGTATGGATCATAGCCGTGACTCGAAACAGCGTTGGCGCCAGTCGGCAGGCTTAGCGATATAACGAGCGAAACATCGAAGCCATGTGCCGGGCCGAGCTGTCGCTTGACTCCGACGGCCAGATCGCCGAAACCTGAACCTATTCCCGCGTTGCGAAAGTAGTCTGGAACGATCAGGCGCACTTCGGTGTTGGGTCCTGCGCCGAAGCGAAGCCGCGTCTCGGATGCGTCAAACGTTCGCTGGCCTTGGCCTACCGTTTCCGCCAGCCCGTTCTCGGCCTGGAGGCTGCCGATCGGGACAACCACACTGGAATCAGTGACCGCAGGCCGGTCTGTCGCGATCGGAACTGCTGTGGCATCGCTTGCGGCTGCCTGGGAGCAGCCGAGTGGTAAGAACGCTGCTATCGCGAAGAGCGGTCTGAGCATTATTGCCGGAAAAACTCCACTATCGGCCCAAGTGCCAGAGCAGGAAGGAAGCTAAGCGCCCCGACCAACAGGATCGTACCGAATACCAGCACGCCGAAAGTCGGCGTGTCGCTCGTGAGGGAGCCTGCCGTGACGGGCCGACGGACTTGATTGGCTAACCGTCCCGCCAAGGTCAACGCTAACGCGGCCAGTCCGAAACGCCCGGCCAGCATGGAAATCGCGGTCGTGGCGTTGTAAAACAGGCTGTTGGCATTCAGCCCAGCCATCGCCTGTCCGTTGTTGGCCATGCAGGAAGCATAAGCGAAGAGAATTTCGGTGAGGCCGCGAGGACCGGAATTGGTTACCAGCCCCGCACGCCCGGCGCCGGAAGCGATGGCGATGCCGGTCAACACCAACGTCACCATTGGTGTTAACAGGATATAAAGCGCAATCCAGCGGGTTTCGAGAGAGGTGATCTTCTTACCAAGATATTCCGGGGTCCGGCCGATCATCAAGCCGCCCAGGAACACACCTACCAGCGCCGGCACGATGATGCTGAATACGCCCGTGCCGAGTCCTCCGAATACCACTTCGCCTAACAACAGGAAAATCAGCGGAGGCAGGATCCCCAGCGGCTGATAGGAGTCGTGCATCGAGTTGTAAGAGCCGGTCGCGGCGTTCGACGTAACGATGGCGGTTAACACCGACTCTCCGACGCCAAACCTCACTTCTTTGCCCTCCATGTTGCCGCCGGTTAGGTGGAGGCCGTTGAGCTGGGGTGGCGAGGTCGTCTCCGCCCAATCGCAGACGATCAGCCCAGCCATGAACAGAGTGACCATGACGATCAGCAAGGTCCAGCCCGCGCGCGGTCTTTGCACCAGATGGCCGAACGTGATCATGAGCGATGCAGGCAGCACAGCAATCGCAAGGAGGCCCAGAGAATTCGTCAAAGGCGTGGGGTTCGCAAAAGGATGTGCGCCGTTCGCGTTGAAAAAGCCTCCGCCATTGGTACCCAGATTTTTGATGAATTCGAGCGCGGCAACAGGCCCTTGAGCAATGACCTGAGTCGGGCCCTCCAGTGTGTGCGCCAGTTGGTACGGCGCCAAGTTCAACGGGACACCCTGGCTAACCAAAACCAGGCTGCCGAGGAGCGCCAGCGGTAACAGGACCCACAGGAACGAGCGCGTCAGGTCCACCCAAAAATTGCCGATCGTCGCGGAGCGCTCCCGAGCGATTCCGCGGATGAAGGCGAACCCGACTGCCAAGCCGCCGGCGCCGGCAAGGAAATTCTGCGCTACCAGTCCAATCACCTGCGCGAGATAGCGGAGGGTGTTCTCTCCGCCGTAGGCCTGCCATGTGGCGGTGGTTGCGAAACTGACCGCTGTATTAGCCGCGAGCTCGGGCGTCATTGGCGTTGTCAAGTAGGCATCGCTCGGACCGCCTGGCAGCAATCTTTGGAAAACCAACAACAGGAACAGGAGGAGCGTGCACCCCACGCCGAATAGCACGAAACATGTCGCATAGATTCCTGCTGTCATTTCTTGATCGAGGCGGACACCGAGAAATCGATAAAGCCTCAATTCGAGAGGGCACAACACCCGGTCAAGGAAGGTGGGTTTGCGCTCGCAGACACGCGCCAGGTACAAGCCCACCGGTCGGGCGAGCCCTAACACGATTAGCAGGAATGCGAGGTATTCTATCCACCGC
>CAZKVF010000173.1:0-7473 GCA_964556085.1 uncultured Solibacteraceae bacterium | reverse complement strand
CCGACTATGGCTCGGCCGGCCAGAAAGGCAATACTCCCGGTTTTAATGCAGCGCTTCCGGTTCCCCTTGATTCCGTAGAAGAGTTTCGCGTCACGGTCGCCGGTCAAACGGCCGATGAGGGGCGGTCGTCCGGCGGCCAAGTCACTCTGATAACCCGCAGCGGCACAAATATTCTTCATGGGTCGCTCTACGAATACAACCGGAACACGCTCCTGGCCGCCAACGATTTCTTCAATAATCAAGCGGGAATCGCCCGCTCTCCCCTCGTGCGTAACCAATTCGGAGCGTCGCTGGGCGGGCCGATCAAGAAGGATCGGCTTTTCCTGTTCGCTAACTGGGAACGACGCATAGACGCCAGTTCCACCCCCGCTACCGCGACCGTACCCAGTGCCACTCTGCGCCAGGGCGATCTCCTCGCCGCGCTCAGCAATGGAAACGTGCAAACGTTCACGCCCAACGACGTGGCGAACATCGATCCGCTGCATCTCGGTGTTAACCCGGCCATGAAAACCTATCTCAACTCGTTTCCCATGGGAAACGATCCCTCGCTCGGACTCGATCAGAACCTGAATTTTGACGGTTTGCGCTTCAACGCGCCGCTCACCCTCGATCAATCTGCTTATGTCGCGAAGCTGGATTACAACATCGATTCCAGCGGAAAGCACAAAATCTCCGTTCGCGGCACGTTGAACGATGCTGCGCAAGACCTTGTGCCGTCGCCACTCCCTGGCCTTCCGGCAGGGCAAGCCCTGGTGGACAACAGTAAGGGTTTGGCTGCGAATTACACCTGGATCGTCAAGCCGAACTTGATCAATTCGTTGCGGTATGGCATCACGCGGCTTGGGCTAAATGAGTCCGGTGCTCTTGGAACGGCTTTGTCATTTTCCGGCATCACATCGACCCAGCCAATCCTGAACGGCAGCGTCATTCGCCCTTCGATCCAAATCATGCCCACGCACAATATTGGCGACGATCTCACTTGGACAAAGGGCAAACACACGATCACCACAGGCATCGACTTTCGGTTCATACGCAACACCCATAGCAACTATATAAATTCGTTCCCGTCCTACTCGTTCACCAAGAATACGCTCGGCGGGTTGGGCGGCGACGCCACCACGGATGTAACTAATTACGTCAATCAGCTCCTGGGGACCTCCGACGTTAAACTGACGCAGCAAACGGCGGTCATTGATGGGCTGGGCGATCTGCTGGGGCTAATCAATCAGTACAGCGCTAAGTATCAGTACACAAAGACGGGTAGTGTCCTTCCGTTCGGCACGCCGGCCTTGCGCGAATACGCGGTGAACGATTATGAGGGTTACATCCAGGACAGTTGGCGAGTTCGGCGCAGCCTGACCATCACTGCCGGCCTGCGTTACAGCAACGCAAGCACCCCCTGGGAAGTTAATGGGACGGAGGTCGTAACGACCGTTCCTTTGCAGACATATTTCGCTGAACGCGTTGCAGCCATGAACGCGGGCATTCCGAACAACCAGATCAAGGATGCAGCTTTAACTTATGCCCTAGGGGGGTCGGCCAACGGCAAAACAGGCTGGTATGACCGCGCGAATTTGAACTTTGGCCCGCGCGTGGCCGTAGCCTATGCGCCCGACAATACCGATAATTTTTTCAATAAATTGCTGGGAAAGGGCAGCGTCCTGCGCGGCAGTTTCGCCGTGCTGTACGACCAGTATGGTAATGACATGGTGTTTAACATCGACCAGAGTGGCTCCCCTGGTTTAGCCAGCAGCGTCACGCAACCGATAAACACCAACTTCACAACTTCGGCCCGCTACGGCGGTGTACTGCCTGCTTTGCCGGCCGCCGCCCAAGGCGGCTTTCCATTCACCCCGCCAACCATCACTGGCGGTTTTGACGAGGGCGTTGGAGTCGCCTCCAACCTCAAGGCGCCTTATTCGCTCGTTTTCAACGTGAATTATGCCAAGCCGCTTCCTGGCAAAATGACTCTGGAACTCGGCTACGCGAGCCGGCTCTACCGCCGCGGACTCGTGCAGCAGGATTTCGACCAGCCGTTAACTAATTTCCTCGACACTAAGTCGGGCACCACGTGGGCGCAGGCAGTGGCCGTGCTTCACAGCGACTACCTCGCAGCAGGCCAGAATTATGGACCCGTCGCTCCGGTGCCATTTATCGAGAATATGTTTCCGGGCGTGGCGAACGCTTTCGTCCCAGGAAGCGCCACCCAGAACTATTACTATGGATGGGCGGTCATCAATGGGTTGAGTGATGAAGACAACCTCAATCTTATGGACCGCCAGCGCATCTCCGGAACCAACAAATGCTACACGATCACCGGCTGTAACACGTTTTACCCCTTACAGGCCGCCGGCTTGCCCACCTGGACCAATGCAGCTTATGCGGACTTCAATGCCCTGACCGTCACTCTTCGGCACCCGCTTTCGTCCGGTGTTGCTTTCGATTTCAACTATACCTGGTCGCACTCGATCGATAACTCCTCCGGCGCGGAATCCGGCGCGGGTCAATCGGGGGCCGTCCTGCAGGATGCCTTCAATGTAAATGCTTTCCGCGGCTCCTCGGATTTCGACATGCGCCACAACATCACAGCGGATGCGCTCTACGAGCTGCCTTTCGGCCGGAACAAGCGGTTCGCGCAACACGCAAGCAAGCTGGTTGACGCCGTCATCGGGGGTTGGCAGCTTTCGACGATTATCCGATATCATTCCGGACTCCCGTCGACAATCTCCGCCGAGGGTGTGTACCCGACCAACTATGAGATCAGCGCGCTGGTAAACCTGCTGCCAGGCGCTTCGAACGTATACGGCAAGTTCAACGACAATAACGGCGTCCCCAGCATGTTCCCCAACACTTCTGCTGCCAACAACTACTTCCAGCAGTCCGGCGGAACCACAGGTACTAGGGCGATCGTAAGACTCCCCGGTGTGTCGAATATCGATATCGCTCTCTTGAAGAGTTTTGCCTTACCTTGGGAAGGCCATCGCATATCTTTCCGGGGCGAGGCATTTAACGCCTTCAATCATGTGAACCTCTATAACCCTATTCTGGATGTCTACAATACCGGCCAGTTCGGAGAATTCCAGTCTGCCATGCCTGCGCGTGTTATGCAGTTGAGCATGCGCTATTCCTTCTGACTGAACTGCAAGATACCCATTCCTCCGCCCGGCCCTCCGCCATGTGAGGGACCGGGCATTTTTTCGTCTGGCGCCTCTGATAAAATATTTGCCGTAATCGCGGGCACCCCGTTGGTGTTCCGTTCGACGGTCGCTATCCATGAAGATTCGATCGATCGCCCTGTTGGCGATGTCTATCCCTGCGTGTGTGCACTCTGCCAGCCTGTACGGCGCGCCGCTCGCTATCTATTACGTCTTCGACAACCCTCCTTCCGCCGCATTAGTCACAGAAATGCAGTCCGAAGTGAATCGCGTCATGGGTGATGCCGGCATACGGGTTGCCTGGCGTGCCATCGAATCGCCCAGAAACGGCGAAGATTTTCCTGGGATTGTATTCCTCCGGTTCCACGGCGTCTGCTCTTGGGTACCGGAGGACGCTGCCACTGAGCGCCGCTCCGATCTTTCGGGCCAGTCTTTGGCCGAAACCGAAATTGCCAATGGTCACGTGCTTCCTTTCGGGTCAGTGGATTGCGATCGCCTGCGGCGCTTCCTCGCGCTCGCGCTGCGGTCCTATCGCTCTGAAGAGCGAAACGCCGCTTTGGGACGAGCAATCGCACGTGTCAGCGCGCACGAAATTTATCACATGTTAACCGGATCGGAAGAACACGCCCGTCGCGGAATCGCACGCGCCTCCCATACTCGTGGCGAACTGACGGCGCCGGCCTTCGCTTTCGCGCGACAGCAAACAGATTGGCTCCGGGCCTGGGCCGCCAGGTCTTCAAGGCCGGAGGTTGCTGCCGCGCAGATCGAAACGAAACCGCAGGAGGCGGAATCCACCGCCTCGGTCGCCGGGGACGCCGCCGGCCGCTAATCCTATTCCGGCGGCCGCGGCCAGACTGTGAAATCGCGCATGGCGGATCGAACCGGCCGTCCCGCCATCGCTTTCAGCGTTTCATTCAGCTCGATGAGGTGGGCGTGCGAAAGCTCCAGCACATGCTCTTCCGGCTGATACTTCGTGCCAATCGGATAGTCCAGAAATGGCGTCTTCGATTCCTCAATATGGCAGCCAAGAATGTGAGCCACCAGTTTGTCTTGCGTAAAATCCACCAGCCGCTGGATGCTTGCGCGGAATGCCGGAAAATCGTGTACGTACAGACGTCCGGGATATAGGCTGTCGCCAGCCAGAAGAATGCCCGTCTGGCGGTCGTAGAACGCCACGCTGAGAGGATCGTGTCCTGGGATGGCAATCACATCCAGGACGCGCCCGCCCAGGTCGATCGCGCCGACATCGCTGGGCCACCGCCGGATCCCGAAAGCCTTCTCGGTTCCTTCCAGCGTTAGCGGCACTACCGTCACGTTTGTCTTTCCCGCGAACTGCGCGTCTCCGGCGGTATGATCGTCGTGCCCGTGAGAGTGCGCCACCACCAGAGGGATCGACTGGCGGTTGGTACGGCGGCACCACTCCGCCACCGTCTGATCGACAATTTCCGCTACATTGGTTTCTCCGGCTCCCGTGTCTTGAAGCAGGGCTCGCTCCTGTCCGAAGAAAAGATACAGAAACGGCTTTTCGTAGTTCGTGCAACCCGACTCGCGCAGAATGTAGAGATCCGCATTGTACGCGTGTACCTGCCACTTCGGTACCGTTGCGCAGTCCGGGCCGCCGGTAATCCACTGCGATGGAAAAGTACCTCTCTTCAGGCCGGCGCCATTTGGCTCGGGCGCCTGCCCCCGCGCAGCCACCGCCCACAAAGCCGCGACAATAGTGAGTGTGCCCGCCGCTTTCATAATCAAGCCGTGTTCCTGTGCGACTCGCGAGACTCAATTGTAGCTTCGCGGTTCGCGGCTTCACACAAGGAATTTCTTATTGGGCCAAACATCAAATAGCTATTGAGACTGCCGCGTGTCTATGCCATCATCCATACTGTCGTGATATGCCGGCTCGAACGCCGCGCCCCGCACCCCGCTGTGCAAATCCGTAATTAGCTACTTGCTCGAACCACTGATACGATGCGTATCCTCATAGGCTTCGCTGCCCTTTTCTCTATCGCCGCGGCAGGCAACTCCGAAAAACCGGCGCACGGAACCACCGAAACTCCTCTCCCGAAGCTTGGCATCAAAACACCGGGAATTCAGATCCCGTTTGCGCGCCTGAAGCCGGAAGCGCAAGTTGAAACCTCCGCCAAACCCGAATGGCTCTTCTCCGCCAACACCGCCTTCGCCCCGGCCAAGGACGGTATCGATAGAATCGATCCCAAAACTAACCAGAAGCTCGATCCCATCACTGGCCTGAAGAAGATTTGCGGTGGCATGTCCTCCGCGTTCGATAGCTTGTGGGCTCCCGATTGCGCCACATCCTCACTCGCCCGCATCGACGCCAAAACCTTCAAGGTGATGAACACTATCGCGACCGGCGTCGCGAGCGTGCCTGGGGTCATCGCAGCCACGCCGGATAGCATCTGGCTCCTGAGCGACGACAAGGCCACCCTCGCGCGCATCGACCCCGATCAGAACCTCGTCGTGAGCGAAATCCGCGTCCCGGCAGGTTGCCGGAGTTTAGTCTTCGGAGAGGCCGCCTTGTGGCTGGCTTGTCCCGCCGAAAACAAGGTTCTGCGCATCAATCCCGCAACCAACCTCGTCGACAAAGCCATCGAGGTGGCTGCTCAACCGGAAGCCCTTGCCGTCGGCTCCGCGTCCGTCTGGGCCCTCTGCCGTAAAGACGGCAAGGTCGACCGCATCGATCCGAAAACCAACAAGGTCTCCAAGACGATCGATCTTGGCGTACCCAATGCCGATGGCGCACTCGCATTTGGAGAAGGATTCCTATGGGCGACCCAGACTGGCTTCCCCCTCACGCGGATCGATACCGCCTCCGAGAGCGTCATCCAGCAGTTCTATGGTGAAGGCGGCGGAGCCATCGCGGTTTCTCCCGGCGCCATCTGGCTCGCCAACGTCAAAGGTAGCATCGTCCGTATCGATCCCAAGCGCGTCCTGGCGACCATCCCTGAATAAATGCCATGAGAATCCCGCTGGTCCTGATAGTTTCGTTCGGAGCCTCGCTCCTTGCCCAACCGCAGCCTGCCAAAAAAGACCCGCCCCGCCCCGGCGTCAGCACGCCCGGGGTGAAGCGCAAGTTGTCCACCATCCATCCCGTCGCCGTTTTCGATGTCGGATCCGGCACGCCCGATTGGCAGGTACTCACCGATGATGCTCTCTGGGTCACGAATAGCCCGCGCAACGCCGTTCATCGCCTGGATGTTCACACGAACCAAATCGCGGCCACGATCACCGTGGGCAAGCGCCCCTGCTCGGGCTTGGCTGCGGGCTTCGGCAGCGTCTGGGTGCCCAATTGCGCAGATAAGACCATTTCTCGGGTGGACACCAAAACCAACACCGTCGTCGCAACCGTTCCCGCTGGTCCCGCCGAAAGCGAAGGTGGTATCGCGGCGAGCGGTGATGCCATCTGGCTTGTAACTGATCCCAAGGGAAAGCTCTCCCGCATCGATCCCAAAAGCAACTCCCCTACTGCCGCCGTTGATGTGCCTCCTGGTTCCGCGGCAGTTCTCTTTGCCGATGGCGCAATTTGGGTGACAACCCCGGCCAAAAACCTCTTGACCCGCGTCGATGCCAATACCAACAAGGTCACCGACTCCATTTCCGTCGGACCAGAGCCGCGCTTTGAAACTGTCGGCGCTGGTTCTGTCTGGACCCTTAATCAGGGTGACGGCACCATCTCCCGAGTTGACACGACAACCCGCAAAGTGACAGCCACGGTCGAGGTGGGAATCCCCGGTTCTGGCGGCGAAATCGCTTTCGGCTTAGGCCGCGTCTGGGCCACCGTCTTCGACATCCCTATCTCCGAAATCGATCCCGCCAGCAACCAGGTGGTCCGCCAATGGGTCGGCGACGGCGGCGATTCCATTCGCGCCGGGCTCGGCTCCGTTTGGCTCTCAAACCTGCACGCCCACACCATCTGGCGCATTGCCCCGAACCACTTCTGATGTGATATCATCCCATTAAGTTTTGCGCCGCCCCGTTGCAGCGGCCGCAATCTGGCCCCGGTCTGGCCTTTCTTCGCAGCGTCTGCCAAGTTCTTGTTTTCATCCGAAAATCACGAGGTTACCGGACTATGCGCCCTAGCCGATTGCGATGCCTGCTGCCGATCTTGCTTGCCGGAGCGCAAGCAGCCTCTGCGCAAACGGTGAGCGCCGGCAGCGCCGAATTTTTCGAGAACAGGATTCGTCCGATTCTCGCCAATAGCTGTTTCGGCTGCCACACTAACTCGCAGCTCGGCGGCTTGCGTCTCGACACTCTCGATGGCATGAAAAAAGGTGGCAAGCGCGGCCCCGCCGTAGTTCCTGGA
>CAZKVF010000172.1:0-5715 GCA_964556085.1 uncultured Solibacteraceae bacterium | reverse complement strand
ACCAGATGGGCTTGCCCAAGCCCGCCCTGCGTCAGAGCGACTTCGGAGGAGTCCTCGGCGGACCGCTAATCCGTGACAAGCTCTTCTTCTTTGGCTCTTACGAGGGGCTTCGCCTGCGCCAACCCGAGACCGCCAATACCTATGTTCCTTCACTAGCTGTGCGGCAGACCGCGCCCGCAGCCGTTCAACCGTTACTCAACGCTTTTCCTCGCCCAACCGGCCCGGACCTCGGCAACGGCACAGCAATTTTCGCCGCCGGCTTCTCCGATCCATCCTCGCTCGACGCCAGTAGCGTCCGCTTCGATTATGTTCCGTTCCGTTCCCTGACCTTGTTTGGCAGGTACAGCGAAGCGCCCTCCGAAATCGACGACCGCGGCGCAGGCGGGCAGGCCAACTTCAACGATGTCCAACAAACCAAATTCCGGACACAATCTCTCACTGTCGGCGCTGATCAGGTGCTCGCACCACGGCTCGTTAACGAGTATCGCTTCAACTACAGCCAGAGCCGGGGCGCCAGCTTCCTGGCGCTCGATGACTTCGGGGGAGCCGTGCCTCCCTCCGAGTCGCTGTTGCTGCCATCCTTCGCCTCGCCCCACGATGCGCTCTTCGGATTCTTCGCCGATTTCAACCCGAACGGCCTTATTTATTACTCCGGCAAAAACGGAGATAACCGCCAGCGCCAGATCAACGCCGTCGACAACGCCTGGCTCAGTGTTGCTGACCATCAACTCAAGTTCGGCTTCGACTACCGGCGTCTGGCGCCACTCTCCGGAGTGCGGCCCTACGATATTCAGTATCTATTCGACGGGCTGGATGGCGTATCAAGCGGAGCCGCTTCGGCCGTATTCCTCGCATCCCGTGCGACTAACCTGGAACTGATTTTTGCCAACTGGAGCGCGTTCGCGCAGGATACCTGGAAGGCAACGCAAAAACTTTCGCTCACCTATGGAGTGCGCTGGGATTACAATGGAGCGCCGTCGGAAGCGCATGGCCGCCTTCCCTATACCGTAACTGGCCTGGACCATCCTGCCACCATGAAGCTGGCTCCCCCGGGCACAGCGCTGTGGAATCCCGGGATCGGAGATTTCGCGCCCCGGCTCGGCGTGGCTTTCGGCGCCACTCCCAACCTGGTGCTCCGGGCCGGTGCGGGCATTTTCTACGATCTTGGTTATGCCGATATTGCGAACGGAACCGGAGCCTTCCCGTATGCAACGGGCAAAGTGCTGTCCAATATCGCGTTCCCGTTGAGTGCCGCTGCGGCGGCTCCTCCTCCTTTTGCGACCAGTCCACCAGTCCCTCTCATTGTCGTAATCGACCCGCATCACGTGCTGCCGAGGACGTACGAGTGGAATGCCGCTGTCGAACGATCATTCGGCAAGGCGCAGGTGGGCACGCTCAGCTACGTTGGCGCTGCCGGCCGGGACCTCATGCGGAACGACACGTTCGTCAACGAATCCCGATTTCTTCGAGGTGGACGCCCGGAAGAATGAAGCCAGCTCGAGCTATCAGGCGCTCCAGGCGCAATTCCGCCAACGGTTGTTTCATGACGTACAGACCTTGATTTCTTACACGTGGGCGCACTCCAACGACAACGCATCCGGTGATACCGCCCTCGCCAGCGTTCTGGATGACAAGTCGCACCTTTCTCTGGAACGCGGCCCGTCGGACTTCGATATCCGGCAGACCTTGTCGGCGGCCGTTTCATACGACATCCCCCGACCGCGCACTGGCGGCGTCTTGCATGCGATCGTCGGGCGCTGGTCGGTAGATTCGATCCTTTATGCGCGGACTGCTGCGCCCGTCAATGTCGTGACCGGAAAAGATCGTTACCATCTCGGCGCATATACGGGCGAGAACGGCGCGGTTCGACCGGACCGGATTCCGGGAGTTACGCTCTACATCGATGATCCGAATGTGGCCGGTGGGAAGCGAGTCAACCCGGCAGCGTTCTCTGTGCCGGCCACCGCCCGCCAGGGGACCTTAGGCCGAAACGCTCTCCGCGGATTCGCCGCCTCCCAGCTTGACCTGACTCTGCGGAGGCGGTTCGCTTTCACCGAACGGCTGCGGCTTCAAGTGCAGGCAGATTTCTTTAACATCTTGAACCACCCGAACTTCGGAAATCCCATTAACTATCTCACTTCTCCGTTATTCGGCCAGTCGACTCAGATGCTGGCTGGAAGTTTAGGAAACGGTGGGCAAAGAGGCGGCTCCAGTCCGCTGTATCAGATCGGCGGACCGAGGTCGATACAGCTCGCCTTGAAGGTGCGATTCTGATCCGGATGCCTCGTGGGAGGTGACGCTGCTAATGGCGGTCGTGTTCTCGGTCGTGCTCGCGCTCACGATAATCGCGGTCACGGTCGCGGTCCCAGTGATGGTCGTGTTCGCGCCGGCCGCGGTCGCCATCCCAGTGCCCTTCAAAGAAGCGCTCTCCGTCGTGGCGGGGCCCAATCCAGCGTGCGCCGGCATAGGGTGGACGAGTCCAGTATCCGGAATGCCACCTGTAACGGTGTCCCACCGGATACCAGTATCCTTCCACCCAGACGAATTCCGGGCCTGGGCTCGGCGGGAGCACCCGAACCACTCTCGGCGGCGGTGGCGGTCCGATCACGATTCCAATCGAGACCTGGCCGAACGCGAATGATCCCGCAATGAGCATCATCCCCAAAAGCAGTCTTTTCTTCACCGGCACATCCCTCCTGGATCAAGCTTAATCCATCTGGCGCTGCTGCCGCACGAAACGTTCGGCCCCGCCGGCGCACTATTCCATCAACAACCTCACTTCAAGAACAACCCTCAAATGAGCGTGGCGCATCGATTCTTTCGATGCGCCCGCCCCGCCTCACCCGCCAGTTTGGCAGTAATAGCAAAAGCGAAACGTCTCACTCCCCTAACGCAGTATCACAACGGAAAGCGTGAATCATGAGCGACGAGAGTTTTCTTCGGTACCGGTTGGAGGTGGTGCGGCGGATGCCCGAAGGCGCCTACAAGAGCGCCCTGGTAGCAGCCATCAGCGCGTCATTGGCGGCGCTGCGTTCTTGCGGGAACAAATTGAGCTCCACTTACGTCTGTGCAGACTAGCGTGCAGATTCTGTGGAGGAACCGAATGAAGAAACTCTTGTGCTCGTTGCTGTTTTCTGCCCTGGCACTGGGCGCCGCGGAGCTTACCGGCAAGTGGTCCGGCAGCTTCGATATCACCAATTCCGATGGAGAAACCAAGGCCGACACCGCCTACATGAGTCTCAAACAGGACGGCGGACAGGTCACCGGTACTGCCGGCCCGAACGCCGAAAAGCAGTGGTCCATTCAGAAAGGCAAGCTTGACGGACAGAAGCTCACATTTGAAGTTCCTATGGAGGACGGCGGCCTGCTGGTCTTCGATCTCACTTTCGATGGCTTCAGCATTGAGGGCAATGTCCGGGGAACCGGCAACGGCGGCGAGCAGATGTCCGCCAAAACCAAGCTGAAGCGGACCACGTGGTCCACCGGCGAAGCAAGCGTTAGTCAGTCGCTCAACGTCCGTTTCAGCCACGCCATCATTTCTGGTTTCCAGTGCGCCATCGCCGGATGGTTCTCCCAGGTCAGCATGCCGTGCCGGCCCCCCTCTACGGTGATCAGTTCACACTTCGCGCCGGCGTTTCGCATCAGCTCGCACATTTTCGGCGACTGCTCGTACGGTACCTGCTCGTCCGCGTTGCCGTGAATAAACAGGAACGGCGGCATATTTTTCGAAACGAGCGTGGTGGGTGATACCGCTCGCAGTCTCTCCACTAAGCCCGCATCCCGCCACGTTTTGAATCCCATGAACTCCAGCAAGCCCGGGCCTGTCTTTGCCGGGTCCGGATGCGCTGCTCGCCGCGCTTCCGTTTGCAACACCAGGTCGTTGGGCCCGTAAAAATCCACCACCGCCGCGACACGCGCATCGCCCTTCGATCTCACGCCGGCGTACGCTACCAGATATCCGCCCGCCGATTCGCCGGCCAGCGCGATGCGTCTCGCGTCCACGTGATATTTCGCCGCGTTAGCCCGAACCCATCGAACGGCGCTTTCCACATCCTCCACCGCTGCCGGAAACTGATAATCGGGTGCCAGCCGGTAATTAATGGTGAACCACGCGAAGCCCGCGCTCGACAGAAGCTCGAACAGCGGAGTAACGTACGTTCTTTTGTTCCCGTGGGAAAAACTCCCGCCATGGACAATGATCACAGCCGGAAAAGGACCATTTCCGTCTGGTGTCTTGGCGTCGAGCGTGAGCGGGAAACCACCGGGCCGGGCAAATTCCACGTCATTCTGTTCGATCGCTAAGATCGCCGGAACCAGCACCAGGGCAAGAAGGCACACTTTGCGCATACCGCAAATTGTATCCGAGAGAATGCTAGATTGCCCCTATGGCAACCTGTGGATTGATCGAATACCAGAACGCCACGGCCGAGGTGCGAGCCATCTATGACGACATCATGGCCACGCGCCAAACCGACTGGATCAATAATTTCTGGAAAGCGCTGGCGCACGACCCGCCAACTCTGCAGCGCACGTGGCACTCTATTAAGGAGATCATGGGGCCGGGGGCGCTCGATGCCCTCACGAAAGAGATGATTTATTTAGCTGTAAGTACGACGAATCAATGTGGTTACTGTATTGCCTCGCACGCCGCAGCCGCGCGCAAGGCGGGAATGACGGATGGCATGCTGGCGGAGCTGATGGCCGTGGTCGGCATGGCCAATGAGACCAACCGTCTCGCCAGCGGATATCAGGTGGAAATCGACGAACGTTTCAAGACGTGACTCAGCACCGAAAGACCTTTTCCGACCACGCCACCGCAACCAGGTAAAGCTCGGGGATGGTGTCTCTGGGAATATTCAACTGGTCCGCGGTCGCACCCAGCGAATCCCATTTGCCCGCTTCGTACAGCCGGATCAAGGCGTAAACGGGTGCGAGCCGGTTTTCGGGCGCCGCCTTGCTCAGCAGAACTGCCGCGATCTCCCCGTTCAGTCTGATTTCCGCCAGCACCTCTCGCAGCGGGCGGCCCAGCATCGCGTCCAGCAGCGAGAACAGGCCGATCAGAAACAGGTCCGCCTTGCGATCGCCGAGCCCCGCGACAGGCGCCAGCAGCTCGCAAAACCGGGCGCGTATTAAAGCCGTACGCATCAATTCATCGGGCTTGTCCACCGTCAGACTCGGCAGAGATGCCAGTGAGACCCACGTGCGGATGCCCTGATCTCCCATTTGAGTCAGGGCCTGAAGAATGGAATCCAGCGGTTGGCCCCACGCGAATAAAGCTGAGTTGATGAACCGCAGCAGCTTGCTGGCCAGAGAAACTTCGCGCCGGATCAGCTTTTCGATGGCGGGGTAATCCAGTTCCGGCCTGTGGATTTGTTCAAGGATTCTCAAGTAATTCAGCTTGCAGACTGGAATTTCCTGCCGGGCAAGGACCACCGGGCGGGCGAAAAAATAGCCCTGAAAGTACTCATAGCCCATCTGGCAGGCCTCCCGAAACTCAGCCTGCGTTTCCACCTTTTCCGCTAGCATGCGGATTCCCCGCGGCGCATAATGTTTCACCAGCTTTCGCTGTTCCCCGCGTGAGGTGGCGCGGAAGTCGACCTTGATGATGCTCACCAGATCGGTGAACTCACTCCAGCCGTTAGCGGGGCTAAAGTCATCCAACGCCAGCGTGTATCCTTTGTCGCGCAGGGCGCGGCATGCCGCAATGACTTCGGG
>CAZKVF010000171.1:0-8129 GCA_964556085.1 uncultured Solibacteraceae bacterium | reverse complement strand
CTGACCATCGCGCCGACGCCCTATATATATAAGGATGTGGGCACCTACGTGATTCCGGGCCACGGACGGCCCTGCGAGCAACTGGATGTCGTGGACTACCGGGATATGGTGGTCGTGGTCCGCGACGTCATCGCGGATATGATCAAGCAGGGAATGACGCTCGACCAGATCAAAGCGGCACACCCGGCCAGACCTTATGAAACCGAGTACGGCACCGAAGAGGGTTCCACCAGCAAGTTCGTTGAGTCTGTTTACAAGAGTTTGACCGGCAAGAAATAGCGCCGCCTGTGAGAGGAAGCATGGTATACCCGATCGCAATTAGATTATCGATGCTGGCAATGGCGGTAACGCTGCCCCTGCTTGCACAGCCTCCTGGTGGCGGGCGCGGTGGACCGCCGCAGCCGGCAAAGGCCGCAGCCCCCATCGACCTTACGGGATATTGGGTTTCGGTGGTGGACGAGGACTGGCGTTATCGCATGGTGGTGCCGCCGCCGGGCGATTACATGGGTGTCCCTATGACTGCCGAGTCGAAACGGGTCGCCGACGCGTGGGACCCGGCCAAGGATGAAGCGGCCGGTGAGCTATGCAAAGCTTATGGAGCGCCCTCGATATTGCGCCAGCCAGAGCATCTACATTTCACCTGGCAGGACGACCAGACCCTGCGTATGGATACCGACACTGGAACGCAGACCCGCCTGTTTCACTTTGGAAACTGGAAGGCGGCCGCCGGCCCGGCCACGTTACAGGGAGATTCGGTGGCGGCCTGGGAAATCACTCGCGGCGCAGGGCGTGCTCCACGGCCCGACCCCAACGCGCCGTTTCTCGAACAGGTGGACGAGTCTCCGCAATCGAAAGGCTCGCTGAAAGTGACCACGTCGCACCTGAAGGCCGGATATCTGCGCAAGAACGGTGTGCCGTATAGCGAAAATGCGGCGATGACCGAATACTACGACATGATCAAGGAACGTACTGGCGACGTAATGCTGGTGGTCACCGAAACCGTCACCGACCCCCAGTATCTGCGCGAACCGTTTATCATCACCTCCCACTTCAAGAAGCAGGCGAACGACGCCGGATGGAAACCCACGCCCTGCTCGGTCAGGTGGTAAGGAAAGGGGACGAACCATGACTCGCAATCGAATCGGTTTTTCCGCGGCCATCTTGCTGTGGGCCGCTTTTCCTGCCCTGGCGCAGGTGGAGCTGTCGGGAACCTGGACATCCAAGAATCACGAAGACGCCCTGGAACGCGGCGCCGGCCCCAACCCCGTAGACTTCACGGGAATTCCCTTCAATGAGTCTGGCCGCGCCAAGTCGCTGAGCTACGTGCAGTCTCAGATCTCGATGCCGGAGCGGATCTGCGCTTTCTACTCCCAGTGGCATCTGATGGTCGGGACCTTCGGCATGAAGATCTGGAATGTGCCCGATCCCCTGAAGGGAGGTACGATCGCCTGGGTTGTCGGCGCATGGGAAGATCGCGCACCCATGACCATCTGGATGGACGGCCGTCCGCATCCTTCGAAAAACGCGCCGCACAGCCAGGCCGGCTTCACCACCGGCACCTGGGACGGTGACGTGCTAACCGCCTACACCACGCACATGCTCACCGGCTACCTGCGTCGCAACGGCGTCATGACCAGCGATCAGGCCACCATGACCACACACTTCATCCGTCACGGCGACACGATGACACTGGCCTCCTACATCGACGATCCGATCTACCTCACCGAGCCTTACTACATCACCCGCAGCTATGTATTATCACAAGGCGTCATGAATTCCGATGGTCCGCCCTGCATCATCGGCGACGAGGGTGTGCAATCGGGCACCGTGCCGCACTATCTCCCTGGCAAGAATCCTTTCGTTGACGAGATGACCAAGCTTTACGGCATTCCCACGGAAGCTGCCATGGGCGGGGCGGAAACCATGTACCCCGCCTATCGCGACAAGATTAAGGACAAGTTCGTAATGCCCGCCAAGTGCCAGAAGAACTGTGGCGGGCCGCCGCCGGGCGGGAACTAGGGCGGCAAAGCCGGACAAGGCCGGCTTAACTAGGTGGGGCAGGCGCTTCCGCCTGCCAACAATAAGAGAAGGTACCTGCTGGCCTTCCCCAGTCGGAGCCGCGACCGTAAGGGAGCGCCTAGTTAAGCCACTTCTCGATTAAGAACGGACTGGCGCATTCCTGGCGTTTTTCGGCGAACGGCTTCCCCGCTGCTACCTCACTTGTAACGATTTCAGCGGCGCCTTGAAGTAGTATTTCCCGGTGATAGCGTTCCAGCGGACGCGCAACAGATCTAAGAAAGCCCCCAGGCCCCGCCAGAGACTCACTTTGCTGCCGGCCACATCATTCCACCGAACCGGAATCTCGAGGCATTTGCACCCGAGAAGACTCGCAATGTATAGCACCTCGACGTCGAAACCGAAACCGTCGAGCCGCTGCCGCGCGAAGATCTCGCGGGCGGCTCGGGCTTCAAACAGCTTGAAGCCGCATTGAGTGTCGCGGAACGGCAGTCCGGTGACCAGGCGCATCACAAGGTTGAAAAAACGCCCGCTGAAATCGCGTAGGGCCGGCTGGCGGACGCCGATCAGGCGCCGGTCCAGGGCGCGCGAGCCGAAAACCACCGGGGCCCCGGTTTCCGCGGCCGCGTTCCACAGTTTTTCGAGTTCCTCAATGGGAGCCGAGAGATCCGCGTCAGTAAACAGAGCCCAATCGGCCTTGGACTCCAGCACGCCATGTCGCACCGAATAGCCTTTCCCGCGATTACCCGGATTCAACAGCATCCGCGCGCCGGCCCTCTCTGCAATTTCGCGGGTGGTGTCGCGGGAGCCGTCGTCCACCACAACGATCTCAGTGAATTCCCAAGGATTCGCGGAAAGATATTTGCCAATCCGTTCGAGCGTGGCCGGCAACCTTTTCTCTTCGTTGTATGCCGGAATGATAATGGAGACAGATCGTCGCAACTGAAGCCTTATAATAGCGTGTTTCGCATAAGGAGATTTTTTTGTCGCTAGAAGACGAACTGTTGAGGCAGCGTTTGTGCCGCGCCCGCGAAATCGAAGCGCTTGGCTACCAGCCTTATGGCCGGCGCTTCGATTTCACGCATACGATTCCCGACATCCTCGCGGAGTACGGGTCGAAAAACGCCGAAGAAATCGGGCCGGCGGAGGGTGCGCCCCACGTTCGCGTGGCCGGCCGGGTAATGACGAAGCGGCTCATGGGCAAGGCGGGATTCGCACATCTGCAGCAGGATGGCGAGCGGTTGCAGATCTATGTGAAAAAGGACGCGGTGGGCGATGGCGGCTTTCAGCTTTTCCAAATGCTGGACAACGGCGACATCGTGGGCGTGGAGGGCTACCTGTTCCGAACGCGCACCGGGGAGCTGAGCGTGCACGTGGAGCAGATCGAGTTCCTCTCCAAGACACTGCTCTCCATGCCCGAGAAATGGCACGGCCTGGAAGACGTGGAAACACGCTACCGCCAGCGCTACCTCGACCTGATCGCTAAACCGGAAGTGCGCAAAGTCTTCGTGACCCGCGCCAGGTTGATTGCTTCTTTGCGACGGCAACTGGAAGCGCGCGGATTCATCGAGGTCGAAACCCCCATGATGCAGCCGCTCTATGGGGGAGCTGCGGCGCGCCCGTTCGTGACACATCACAATACTCTGGATATCGATCTGTATCTTCGGATCGCGCCGGAGCTGTATCTGAAGCGGCTGGTGGTCGGTGGACTGGAGCGGGTATACGAGATCAACCGTAATTTCCGGAACGAAGGTCTCTCCACTCAGCACAATCCCGAATTCACCATGCTGGAGTTTTATCAGGCATACACGGATTACCGCGGCATGATGGACCTCTCAGCGGAGCTGCTGGCGCAAGCGGCAAAAGATGTTACCGGCTCGCCGGTGGTGGAATACGAGGGGCAGAAGCTGGACTTTTCTAACATTACGCGATTCAGCATGCGGGAATCTATCGTGCATTTTTGGGAAGGCCCAGACCGGCCAACCCTGGATCAGGTCTCCGATCCCGCCTGGCTGCTGCACCATTCCGACAAGCGCACTCCCGGCGAGGCCCTGGCCGATGTTTTCGAGCGAACGGTGGAAGACAAACTCATCCAGCCGACCATCATTTACGACTATCCGGTCGAAACCTCGCCGCTCTCCAAGAACAAACCGGAGGACCCGGCGTTTGTGGAGCGGTTCGAGATTTACGCCACGGGAATGGAGATCGGCAACGCGTATACCGAGCTGAACGACCCGCAGGAGCAGCGCCGCCGCTTCGAAATGCAGCTGGCCATGCGCGAACGCGGCGACGAGGAGGCGCACCAAATGGACGAAGACTACGTCCGGGCCTTAGCCTACGCGATGCCCCCAGCCGGAGGCGAAGGCATCGGCATCGACCGGCTGACTATGATCCTTACGAACTCGCGCTCCATTCGGGATGTGATTCTGTTCCCGCTTCTGCGGCCTGAGGGCCCGCTCGATTTGGTCCAACGGCTGCGCGAGTACGATAGCCTGTAAGTTAGGCAGGCGAAAGCGCCTGCCCCAGAATCATGCCCGCAGGCACCAGTTTCGAACTCTTCGTCGCCCGGCGTTATTTGCAAGCACACCGCAAGGAGAAGGTCATCTCTGTAATCACCGTTATTTCCATCGCCGGCGTGGCGGCCGGCGTGATGGCGTTGATCATCGCACTCGCGGTCAATAATGGCTTCCGTAACACGCTGCAGCGGAACCTGCTGGGGGCCATGGCCAATATCAACGTCATGGAGAAGGATCCGCATTATGGGATTGAGAACTATAGCGACCTGGTGGCGCGCCTTCGCAAATTGCCGCACGTGACGGCAGCGGCCCCTGCGCTGTATTCGGAAGTGTTCATGACGGGCGGCCCGCAGGGCTCGGGCGCGGTGCTAAAAGGCGTGAATATCGACGAGGAGTTGGGCATCAGCAGCGCCCTGGCGCACCTGAAATCAGGTTCCATCGACAGGCTGCGCGATCCCAATGCGGATCCGCCGGGCATTCTCTTGGGCGCGCGCATGGTCGAGGACAGCGGGATGATTCTGCATTCGCGCACGAAGGTCGTTTTTCCGCAAGGGGGTGGGCTCACTCTCTTCGGACCGACTCCAAGCATCCGGACGTTCCTGGTGAGCGGCATTTTCGAGACCGGCTTCTTCGATTTTGACGACAAATGGACATACACCTCGATCCCCGCGGCGCAGAAGGCGCTGGGGCTGGGCGACGTGGTTAACCAGATCGAGCTCAATGTAGATGACCTGGACCGCGCGCCTGAAATCGCTAAAGAGGTGGAGAAAGCCGTTGGCCCGAAATTCACGACCACCACCTGGCAGGAGCGCAATAAGCAACTGCTAAGCGCGCTGACTATGGAACGCCGGGTGACCACGATTACCATCGGGCTGATCGAACTGGTGGCCGCGCTGAATATATTCATCACGCTGGTAATGATGGTGATGGAGAAATATCGCGACATCGGCGTGCTGATGTCGATGGGCGCTCGGCGCGCGCAGATCCGCCGCATCTTCATGCTGCAGGGCGTGCTGATCGGGGTTGTGGGCAGTCTGATAGGCCTGGTGATCGGATTCGGCCTCAGCTATTTCGCCAACAAATACCGCTGGATCACTCTGTCGGAAGCGGTGTACTCGATGAGCTTCGTGCCATTCGAGCCGCGCTGGATCGATGCGATCTGGGTTCCGGCAGCGGCCATCCTGGTGAGCTTCCTCGCGACTTTATATCCCGCGCGAAATGCCACCAGGATTT
Organism: uncultured Solibacteraceae bacterium; assembly: GCA_964556085.1. GTDB lineage: Bacteria > Acidobacteriota > Terriglobia > Bryobacterales > Bryobacteraceae > PSRJ01. The sequence goes on along the minus strand of CAZKVF010000171.1, from coordinate 2,364 downwards.
CCCCCGCCGAAGTGCTCAGATACGAGTAGGTGAGGCAGGCTTTGGTGGGGCAGGCGCTTTCGCCTGCCAACAATAGGAAAAACCGTACCTGCTGGCCTTGCCCAGTCGGAGCCGCGACCGTAAGGGAGCGCCTGGGTGTGGCAGGCGCTTTCGCCTGCCAACTTTCTTTCACACCACTCAGTCTCATGGAGCACTTCCTCACTGTGCCAGGGTGAAGTTCACGTCGATCTCGGTCTCCACCTCGACAGGATTCCCGTTGAGCAGCGTGGGCTGATAAACCCACTGCTTGACGGCTTCGAGCGCCGCCTGGGCTAGCAGCGGGTGGCCGCTGACTACGTTCAAATTCTGGATCGTGCCGTCCTTCCCAATCAGGGCGTAGAGCTTCACCACGCCCTGAATGCGGGCCTGCTTGGCCTCGATAGGATAAGTTGGCCGGGGCTGGCTGATCAGCTTGGTACTCTGCACGTTGCCACCAACCCGGAGCACCGGGCTCGATTTCGGCACCAGATCTTCGATTGCAATCGTCAGGGCGGCCTCGCCACCGGTGGCTCCATAAATCACCGCCAGGTGCGAATCGAACTCTTTGACCACCTGCTTCACCTCGGCCAACCTGGCCGTATCGATAGAATCGCCTTCGCGAACCGGCAAGCGCGAAAGCAGATCCGCCCGCGCCTGGTCGGAAAGACCCAGGACACTGATGTGCTGGATGGTTACGGTTTTCGATATGGCAGGCGTCTGGCCTTTTGATGCCGCGTCGGTCTGCTGCCGGGGACCCTGCGCATAGCCGGGCTGGAAAGTGATGCTCACCTGCCTTGTCCTTGCGCCCGGGTCTGGCGCAAAGTGCCAGCGCAGCACCGACTGGAGCGCGCCATTGCGCAACTCCTCCGGCCCGCTCAAGACCTGCGCTTCGGTCACGTTGCCGCGCGCGTCCACCGAAGCCTGTAGAACCACCGTACCTTCCACTCCCTGCTCGCGCGCGGCTTCGGGATAGACGATGGGCGCACGGTGGAGCAGCGCGGCTCCGCCGATATCTACGGCCACTCCGGGCGAATCGGCCACTACATCGGGTGCAGCCCACAGTGGAAAGGCCGCTGTAACAATCCAAGCAGCCGCGGCAAGGATTATTAGCGCGGCGGCCACTGAAGAGAACAGGTGCGTTTTGGACATTCGAACCTCCTTCAGAATCGAAACTATTCGCTGCTTCAGATGCCGCCGGCGCAGGAACGAGGATGCTGGCGCGAGATCCAACTGCGCGCCGGCGAAAACCAGCAGAGCATCCACATATTCCTCGCGGAGACGGCTTTCCGCCACTGCCCGGCGATCCACTTCCTGCTCGCGGGCCAACCCGATCTCGCTGAGCAGCCACCAAATGGCCGGGTGAAACCAGAAGACGGTGCGCACCATTTCCTCGGCCAGCACAAAGAGCCAATCGCGCCGGCGCACGTGCAGCAATTCATGGGCTAGAACGGCTTCCCGTACTTGCGGCTCCAGTTCGGGGAATTGCGGAGGCAAGAGGACGACCGGGCGCAGCGCGCCAAAGGTAACGGGGCTCGAGATCGCGTCGGAAATAAGCAGCCGGGCGCCATTGCGGAAATCGAACGGACGCGAGTGCCGGCCGTAGCGGCTGAGACGCGCCAAGCCGGCGGCCAGCCACAGGCCCCGCACGAGGATTCCGGCCGCTAGCACGAACAAGGTCAGTTCGCGCAACGAGGGCAGGTGGCGAGCGGCCCGATCTGCGTGCTGCGCGATGAGGACGGTGGAAAAAGAGACGTCCGCCGTGGCCAGTTCGTGTTTCCAAGGGCGCACCAGGGGCAAGGCGAGCCCGGCCACCAGTACGATCTGCCAGAAGAGAAGGCGGGCGCCGGGCGCGCGCAACCGAAGTGCGGCCGATGTGATAGCGCCCACCGCGACAAGCGCGGCGATCTGTGCGCTCCATGCCAAGGCATTATCTAGAATCATGATTTACCTCCGCGGCATTATTTCTTGCGCAAGCGGGCTATCTCTTCCAGGTCCTTTGGCGAAAGATGATGCTCCTCTACCAGGTGGACCAGAAGGGGCTCCGCCGAACCGTTGAACACGCGGTTGACGAATTCCCGCACCATGGCGCCCACCACCTGGCGCTGTGGCTGCGCCGGCCGGTACACATGAGCACGCTCTTCCTGGGACTTCTTGAGGAAGCCTTTCTGCTCCAAGATCTTCATCATGGTCATAACCGTGGTGTAGGCAACTTTGCGGCGCTCCAGCAGGGCTTCGTACACGTCGCGGACGGTGGCTCGCTCGCGCTCCCATACGATCTTCATGATTTCCAGCTCCTGCGCTGTGAGAGTCTTGTTTCGGGGACGCATACTAATTAATTAGTACTAA
>CAZKVF010000170.1:0-6682 GCA_964556085.1 uncultured Solibacteraceae bacterium | reverse complement strand
TCTGCAGCGCCGGCAGCCACTTCTGTTTCTGTTCCTCGGAGCCATAGGCGAGGATGGGATACATCACCAGGGCGCCTTGCACGGAGACGAAGCTGCGGAGTCCGGAATCCGCTCGCTCCAGTTCCTGCATGATCAGGCCGTACTCCACGTTGCTCATGCCCGCGCAGCCGTAGCCTTCGAGGTTGGCGCCGAGGAATCCCAGCTCGGCCATTTCGGGCACGAGCTCGCGGGGAAAGTGCGCGTCGCGGTAGCAGTCGCGGATCAGGGGCACGGCGCGCTCGCCTGCGAAGCGGCGCGCGGTTTGCCGGACCAGGAGTTCCTGCTCGCTGAACAGCGAGTCGACCGCGAAGTAATCCACGCCCTTATAGGCCATTTGGGTAATCTCCTATTGTAGTGGGGAGTTCGCCGGGCGGTCTGGCCGGCTGGGGACAATTGCGGAACGAACCCAATTTTGGGGCTGCCGATGGCGGAGGCTGCTTCGAACGCCCCGAAAGTCGTCGGAAAAGTGGAACTGGCAAAGCCCCCGGCGAGAAAGACATCCCCGCTGGAATCGACGCGCATGGCAAATTGCTCGGACCATCCGGAGTATTGCGGCGTACCGAACACGAAGCCGCCGATGGCCGTCATGTACACCAATTGGCCGCCGGCGACCTTGGTGACGACCAGGCAAATAGTGCAGGCCGGACCGCAACCGAAATGGGAACGAGCCGCTTAAGAGCTCCGGCGTTACCCGTGGCGCTGGGGCGGCGTTCATGATATATCTTCAGAACAGTATCAGGAGGAGCTTGAATGCCCGCCTCTTTGCAAACTTCCTGGCAGAATGACCTGACGCCGATCGGCGCCGCGGATTGGAATTACGAGAACGCGGCTCACCTGCTCGAGCGGGCGGGGTTCGGCGGCACGCCGGAGGAAATCGCGGCCCTGGCGAAGATGACCCCCGCCAAGGCGGTGGCGCGCCTGGTTCGTTTCGAAGGGACCGATGCCAGCGGCCTCCCGCCTTTCGAAGATTCCGGTGTTCACGACCCGGGACTGGAACCGTTTCCGCCAAGCCGGCCCGCCGTCACTGATCAGGCGAAAGCGACCGGGGAGGCGTTGGGCATTAAGGTGAAGCCTTCGGGCAATCGCAGATTGCAGCCGGTCGTGGATAAGTTCTTCTTCTGGCTCCGGGCGAGCGTCCTCGAGACCAACCGCTTGGCGTACTGGTGGGCCAACCGGATGGTGGCCAGCCCGCAACCGCTACGCGAAAAGATGGCGCTGTTCTGGCACGGCCATTTCGCGGTGAATGAGGCCAAGGTCCGCGATTACCGCAAGCTGCGGGACGAGCTGACGCTGTTTCAGCAGCAGGGAACCGGCAACTTCCGCAAGCTGATGATCGCGGTGGCGCAGGATCCGGCGATGCTCACCTTCCTGGACGCCGGCGTGAATGTGAAGGGCGCCGCCAACGAGAATTTCGCCCGCGAAATCATGGAGTTGTTCACCATGGGCGTGGGCAACTACACGGAGAAGGATGTCCGCGAAGGCGCGCGAGCGTTCACGGGCTGGAATTACGTCGATCTCCAATTCCTGGTCAACAAGGACAAACACGACGACGGCGAGAAAACATTCCTGGGGAAGAGCGGCCGGTTTGACGGCGTGGATGTGATCAACATCATCATGGATCAGCCGGTAACCGCGGAGTTCATCGCCGGCAAGATCTACCGCTTTTTTGTACGCGAGGAGCTTTCGCCCGAGCTTCGGAAGAAGCTGGGCTCGGTGCTGCGGCAATCGAATTACGAAATCGCGCCACTGCTGGAAACGGTCTTTCTCTCGCGGGATTTTTACAGCCCGGCGTCCGTAGGGACGCAAATTAAGAGCCCGGTGCAGCTCGCGGTTTCGACGTACCGGAAATTGGGTCTCAAAAGCGTTCCTGGCGTGCCGGATTTCAACGTGGTGACGAGCGCCTTAGGGCAGCAGCTCTTTTCCCCGCCGACCGTGGCGGGTTGGGCCGGAGGTCGAAGCTGGATCACGCCCGGGCTGCTGCTGGAACGCGGCAATTTCGGCCGCGACGTGCTGTTCCCGGATATTAATTTCCTCCCGCCGGACCGGTATACGCGCAACGGTGAGATCCGGAGCGTGGCCGACCGGATCCGGCAAGGAATGGATATCACGGCAGCGACCAAGCCCGACGAGAAGAGCGGAGTAATGGCGGAATCGAATATGCTGGCCGACCGCGACGAAGATTTCAATACGCGTTACGGCAGCTTCCGCGGCTGGCAGATGGCTATCGAGAAGGTAAAGCCTATTCTGCGGGATATCGCTTCGCTGGATTTGAGCGGCATGGTCGTGGCGTCGGAGGCGAAGAACACGACCGAAGTGGTGGATTACCTCACTCGCCGTTTCATGCGGGTGCCCCCGGGCGAGGATGCGCGCCAGAAGATGATCGTCTTCTTGAACAAAGAGTTGGGCACGAGCGACGTCGCGGCGGCCCGGACGTATATGGAAGATTCGTTGCGGCTGGTTCTGCACCTGGTGATGAGCCAGCCGGAGTATCAACTCAGCTAGTCCAGGAATTGTGGCCGTGAGAGGCTGGGAAACAACCAATTTGGGCCACGGATGCACACGGATAAACACGGATCTTTATCTGCGTTCACCGATGTTTATCCGTGGCTAAATGATTTCTTAGGAGCGTAGAAATGAAGAAGAGCCTCAGTCAGCTCAGCCGGCGGGATGTTTTGCGCGCCGGCTTGTCCGGGATCAGCGTAGCCGCCGGGACGGCGCTGCGAGTGGGCGTGTTCGGGCGGGCCGCCGCGGCCCTGGCAGCCGAAGCCGATGCTAACGGCAAGATTCTCGTGGTACTCGAGCTTTCCGGCGGGAACGACGGGCTGAACACGCTGGTACCCTACGGTGACGATGCCTACTACAAGCGGCGGCCGAACATCGGCATTCCGAAAAAATCGCTCCGCGTGATCGACGACCATTTCGGTTTCAGCCGCGGCATGGTCGGGTTTGAGCGCTTATATAAAGATGGCAAGCTGGCCATCGTCCACGGGTGCGGTTACGAGAATCCTTCCTTCTCGCACTTCACCTCCATGGCGTACTGGCAGACGGCGGCGCCCAACAGCGGCGAGCAGTATGGCTGGGTCGGAAGGCTGGCGGACGCCATGGCGCCGGCCGCGCCTTCGAACTACCTCGTGAACATCGGGGCGCAGCAATCGCTGGCGGTGCGCAGCCGCAGGCATGTGCCGGTGGTATTCGATGATCCGAACAAATTCGCCCGGGAGTCGTTCGCCGAGGAGCGCGAAGTGCTGGCTGCATCCGCTTCACCCAATGCTAAGGTGGAGAACCAGTCGAGGCGGTTCCTGCTCGATATCGCGCAAAGCGCGAAGGACGCTTCGGTGCTCGTGCAGCAGGCCTGGAGCCGTTACCATTCGCCGGTGGACTATGGCGTGACCGGTCTCGACCTGCCGAAAGTAGTGGCCCTGATCGAAGCGGGCTTCCCGACGCGCTTGTATTACACGTCATACCGAAATAACGCATTCGACACGCATGTATTCCAGAATGATGTCCACCAGCGCATCCTGACCTACACCGCGGACGCGGTTTCGGCGTTCCTTACGGACCTGAAGCGGATCGGCCGCGCGGACGATGTCATCGTTATGGTGTTTTCGGAATTTGGCCGGCGTGTGCCCGAGAACGTCAGCCTGGGCACCGACCACGGCGCCGCGAACCTCATGTTTGTCGCCGGCACCAAGGTAAAGGGCGGGCATTACGGCCAGATCGCCAGTCTGACGAAACTGGATGAAGGCGACAACCTGGTCTACACGACCGATTTCCGCCGCGTGTACGCCACCATGATTCAGGGCTGGCTAGGATACCGGGACACTAAGACCCTGCTGAACGGGGAATTCGAAGGGTTAGGGATGTTCGCGTAGCAGAACACTGGTGACCAGATCACCGGCGCCACCGAGACCGGATCGCGGGCGCAGCCAAGCGTCACATCCGCAATTCTGCGAAATTCTGCTCTGCCGCGGCACTATCTCTCTCCAGGGATATGCGCGCAGTTGCCCTATTGGCCGCCTGCGGTCTCGCGTTCGCTCAAGCTCCGGATTCTGCCTATGAGCCGCTGTCACGAGCGTACGAGGCGCTCAAAGCGCACGATTACGATAGTGCTGTAGCAAATCTTCTGCAAGGGATCGAACTGGCCCCCGGCAGGGCCTCCATTCGAAACGATCTCGGCTATACATATCTGAAAATCGGTGAGAATGAGCTGGCTCGGGAGCAATTCCGCGAGGCCATGCGCCTGGAACCGGGCAACGTGCAGGTGGCGATGGAGTACGCTTTTCTGTGCTATGAGACCAAGGAACAGGCGCAGGCCCGGCGGATCTTCGACCGCATCCGGCAGACGGGAAACGCAGTTGCCGAACAGGCCTACCACAACATCGACGATCCTCTAGCAGCGGGCATTACACGGTGGAAAGAAGCCATCGCGAATGGGGCGGACAATTTCAGCGCGCATTTTGAGTTGGCGACCCTGGCAGAACAAAGGGACGAGCTGGAACTGGCGGCAGAACAGTACGAAAAGGCGTGGCGCATCTCTCCGGAAAAACGAACCGTGCTGGTGGATTTGGGGCGGACCTGGAAGGCGCTCAACCGCATCGACGATGCCGATGCGGCGCTGCTGGCGGCCTCGCGTGGGGGAGAACCTCGCGCGGCGGAGATGGCGCGGGAGCTGCTGCCGGACCGCTATCCATATGTTTCCGAATTTCGCCGGGCGCTCGAGTTGGACACGGCGAATATGGAGTTGCGGCGCGAGCTGGCGTACCTGCTGCTTCGCATGGACCACCAGGGGGAGGCCGAGCAGGAGTTTTGGATATTGACGAGAACCGCCCCCGACGACATGCTTTCGGCGACGCAGCTCGGTTTTCTCCTGATCGCCCGGGGCGATGCGGCAGGGGCGATGCCGCTCTTCGAGCGGGTGCTGGGCGGACCGGATGAGGACCTGGCGAACCGGGTCCGCGCTGTGTTGCGGTTGCCGCAGGTGCTGCATTCGCGTACGACGGAGAGCAAGCCGGTTTCGATCGACGCGAGAGTGATGGCCGAGCGCAGCATGAAGGCTGGCTACATGAAGGACGCGCTCAAGTACCTCCAGGTCGCCCACGAAGCCGAACCCGCCGATTTCGGCGTCATGCTGCAGTTGGGGTGGGCCTACAACATTCTGCACGACGACGATCAGGCCGTGCGGTGGTTCGACCTGGCACGGCGCAGCACCGATCCGAAGATCGCAAGCGAGGCACTGAAAGCGTGGCAGAACTTGCGTAGGTCGCAATCGCGCTTTCGAACGACGCTATGGGCGGTTCCGGTATTCTCGACCCGCTGGCACGACTTGTTTTCCTATGCCCAGTACAAGACGGAATGGCGCACGCGCTTTCCCGTTCACCCCTACGTGAGCGTGCGTTTTGTGGGCGACACGCGGGTGACTATTGGCGCAATATCGCCGCAGTTCCTGTCGGAAAGCTCGTTTATTCTCGGTTTGGGTCTGACGACCGCGCCGTGGCATGGAATCACTGGTTGGGCGGAGGCCGGCTCCGCAATGAGCTACGTGACCGGTCACATGCTACCGGATTATCGAGGCGGCGTCAGCATGGCGCGCAATTTCGGCAAATCTCTGGCGGCGGAATCCCCAGGCTTGTTCGCAGCGACCAATACGGACGGCGTTTTCATCAGCCGCTTCGGGAACGATTTCCTGGTTTATCAGCAGACGCGTTTCGGGTACACGTGGGGACCGAAGTTGATCCGGACACAGTTCTATTGGAACGTAAACCTCACGGTAGACGATCAGCACCAGGGGTGGGCCAATTTCATAGAATTAGGTCCTGGAATCCGTTTGCGAACCGTGCTCATGCCCCCTTCCATGTACCTGATGCTCGACTCGATGCAGGGCGCTTACCTGATTCATGGCTCGTATCCCGTGGCCCATTTTTCGGATTTGCGCGCAGGGGTGTGGTATGCGTTTACCCGTTAGTTTGGCGCTGATCTGCGGGTTGGCAGGTGCGGCGCCGTTGCCCTACTTCAGCGTCCTATCAGACGACGTGGGAGCATGGCCGGAAATCCTCTCGTCCATTGGCCTTCAGGCGAAACCGGTGGGGCTTGCGCATATCTTCGTGGCGCGATCGGGCGCGCCCGGATCGAGCGAGTGGTCCGCCCGAGTGGAAGCCGGCGCGGTTCTGATCCTGGAGGGCGAGTCTTCGCTAGCGGAGTCGTTCGGGTTCCGGCGCGGCAAGGAGAATGTTCGGGTTTCGAGCCTGACAGACGTGCATAACCCAAAGCTCCGCATCGTGTGGGAGAAGGGGCTTGAGCTCCCTGTTTTTGAAGTGCCTGATTGGGCTCGAGCTTTCGCCAAAGAACGATGGACAGGCGCTCCGATGATTGCCGGCGCAAGGCGCGGCGCCGGAGCAGTGCTTTGGATGGCAGTGCCGCCTGGGGAGCGCGGCTACGAGCGATTCCCATATTTGATCCAGGCCCTGTGCGATCTCGGAGTGGAGCCGCCGTTTCGGGCGACGGGTTTATGGGTATTTTTCGATTCCGGCTACCGTGCGCGGGTGGATCTGGATTATTTCGCTCAGCGCTGGCGCAAGGCTGGAATCAGTGCTTTGCACGTGGCGGCGTGGCATTTCTACGAGCCAGATTCACAGGGCGATGCTTA
>CAZKVF010000169.1:0-3954 GCA_964556085.1 uncultured Solibacteraceae bacterium | reverse complement strand
CCAGAGAACTTCAGCAAAGATTCCTGGAGGAAGGCAAAGCGGGCATACTCAAGTTCAATGCGTCCACCGCGGGTGTAGATGTGTCGTTGCCGTTCGGCGGCTGGAAGGCCTCGGGGACCGGTCCACCCGAACACGGCGAGGGCGATCCGCTCTTTTACACGCACACTCAGGTCGTTTACGGCGGCCACGATGACCTGTGGTCCGCCGTAGAGAGCGCGCGCGATTGACGTATTCTTCTTCGACACCACCGGGGGCTATCCGGTCGCCAGAAAAGGGATACAATTGGGGCCATGGTGCGGCGAGGCGAATCCAGGCTGATGGCCACTCGCCTCTTGTTGGTCACAGCCCTTGTGGTTCTGGCGGCCTCGGCGGCGCCCGCAGTTCGCCGGCGGCTGCTGGTTCCTCTGCAAGCCGGCGATCTGGCCAACGAATTGGCCACTGGAAAACTGCTGGTGGCGCGCCGTAGCCTGCAAGACCCGAACTTCGCCCAGACCGTCATCCTCCTGGTCGAGCACAGTGACGACGAAGGGACGGTCGGGTTGATCCTCAACCGGCAGACCAAGATTCCTGTGTCTCGACTGTCCAAGGAAATCGAGGGCGCCAAAGGCCGGTCGGAGCCGCTGTATCTGGGTGGTCCGGTGCAAACCGAAGGCGTCATGGCGCTGGTTCGAAGCCGAGCCAAGCTGGAAGAGGCCAAGCATGTGCTTGCCGACATCTACATGATTTCGAGCAAGACCAGCCTGGAAAAAACCATTTCGTCAAATTCAGCTTCGAACTCGCTCCGTCTCTACCTCGGTTACGCCGGGTGGGACGCCGGACAACTGGAATGGGAGGTCGGGATGGATGCCTGGGATATCCTGCCGGCAAGCGCTGCGGTAGTCTTCGATTCACACCCCGAAACTCTATGGTCGCGCCTGGTGGAGCAGGGAGAACTGCAGGTAGCGCGTTCAAACCGGATCCCGACCGCAACCTTGGCGAATATTCTGTAACGGCTAATTGTTCCCTAGATACGTTACGTGAATGTAGGTGCCCAGTCTCACGTTGTAAGCCAGGTACCAGCCATCGTGGTCCGGGTCCTCATAGATCACGATGTCGTCACGATCCCAGAGCCAGTCATTGCAGAAGCCGTAGTCGTAGGGGGCAACGCTAAAGTAGAAACCACCAAACCAGAAACGCTCCCGGTTTCCTCCACCGAGCCGGAAGACATGGCCGCGGCCAAAGCCGCCCGTAAAGCGCCCATGCTCCCATGGATGATCGACGTGGTAGTGGGCATCGTTACGGCCGGAATCGTGTCCGATCCACTTATCGTTCGTATGAACGTGGGGAGCTTCCGGATGTCCCGCCTTGTCCGCAAACCGGCGGTTTTCCTGGGCGGCAGGCTGTTGGTTTCGGGAAGGGCTTTGCGCTCGCGCGGGGGCAGGGCCGTGCGCAGGAACGTGTCCGCCGCCAAAACCGCGATTGCCGCCACCATGTTGCTCGCCACCCCTGCCTTGCGCAGAGGCCGGAACACAGAACACAAAGACGAGCGAGAACCCAAGAACGCCAGCCAATAATGTGCGTGTTTTACCCAAAGAATTTCTCCTCAAAGTCCATTTTAAACTCAGCCTTCCTGCTTCCGTTGCTCTCGTGGGTCTTCATGGGTTATGAATAGTACACCTGAGGAAAACCATGACTACCAAACTGTTTACGATCTTTGCGCTGGCGCTCCCTGCGTTCGCTCAAACCACGGTCAAAGACGCGATGGTGAAACATTGGAAAACGTCCGGCGAATTCACCACGGCCGTGGCGAATGCCATGCCCGGCGATAGTTACACCTTTCGTCCGAATCCGGAGGAAATGAGCTTCGGGCAGTTGATGGCGCACATTGCGGGCGTCAATCTGAATGCCTGCGCCAACGCCAGTGGGATGACGAAGCCGGCGCTCCCGCCAAAAATCGCCGAGTGGGCCAAGGACACCAAGAAGGTGGAGGTGGATAAGGAGACGGCACTACAATTTCTCCACGATTCCTTCGACTTTTGTAACCAGGCGGTCGCGGGGATGACTCCGGAACGCATGGACACCGTGGTGGGGCCGCCGGCGCGCAATCTGACGGGCTACGAATGGTTGTGGGCTTATTTCACGCATACCGCCCACCACCGGGGACAAGCGGAAGTTTACCTGCGAGTGAAGGGAATCAAGCCGCCGGATTACAAATTTTAGGAGTTGCGTTTACTGGCCGATCACCGGCCCGGCGCCGCGGCATAAACGGCCCGCTCGAAATTGCGAACCACAGCGATGGCGTCCTTGTCGAAGAATGGCAGGGTCTGCATGAGGATCACCGCGCACAGCTTTCGTTCCGGATCGATCCAGAAATACGTATTCGCGAGACCAGCCCACGCCAGCGATCCGGCCGAGCGGCCCGCCTCATAAGCCACCGGGTTGATGAGAAAACCAAAGCCGAACTTGTGCACGATTCCCGGATAGAAATCGACTTCATGCGCAAACTCCGGCATCACGCTTTTCAACTTCCCCGCCTGAAGATCGCCAATCTGATTGCGAGTCATCATCGCCACCGTCTCCGGTTGGAGGACGCGTGTTTTTCCCAAGCTTCCGCGCTCGAGCAGCATCTGCATGAACTTCACGTAGTCGGGAGCCGTCGAATACAATCCTCCACCGCCGCTGAATTTTGACACGGGAGCAGGAGCCGTACGCGGGTTCTCACGCAGGCTGCCGCCGGCCTGGCGCTGATGAACGCTCACAACGCGGGCAGACTGGCCGGCAGGAACGTTGAAAGAGCTGTCGCTCATGGCGAGGGGCTGAAAGATATTCCGTCGAAAATATTCTTCGAGCGACAAGCCGCTGATCGCCTCCACCAGCCGTCCAGCTGTGTCGGTGCTGCTCCCGTAGTCCCATCTGGCGCCGGGATCGAAGGCCAGAGGGCCATCGTCGGCGGCCGCAATCGGAGGCAGGCCGCGCTTCACCAGGTAATCGTGCAGATCCTTGTTTGAGAAACCGTACACGTATCCGGAGGTATGGGTCAGCAGTTGCCGGAGAGTGATGTCGGTCCGGGCGGGGCGGAGAACCGACTCGCCGTCGTGAAAACCTTCCAGCACTTTCGCCGTGCCGACGGCGGGTAGGAACTTCTTCACGGGCTCATCCAGGGTCAGCTTTCCCTGCTCCACCAGTTGCATGGCGGACACGGACGTAATGGGCTTGGTCATGGAGAAAATCCGGAAAATGCTGTCCTCGGTCATGGCCACTCCCTGGCTGACGTCCCGTTTGCCGAAAGCTCCCCGGTAGACTATGGTGTCCGGTGTCGCCACCATCGCCACGACCCCCGGAATGCCACTGTGCTCGACCGCACCTTGCAGTACGGCATCAATCGGAGTTGCATCCCAGCGATCGCCGGACGAAGCAGAACCGGCCAGCAGAGCGGCGAGGACGGCTGCCATAATCACAGATCGCGTTGTCATGGGGGCTCATTTTAGCACCGGAGCGCGAGAGGGAATTGTCGATAAGTGATATGTTTTACCCAGGAGTTTTAAACGTGCGCTTATTTTTCGTTTTGGCAATCTTGTGGTTTGCCGCTGTTCCATCGTTCGCCGCCGTGCTTCGGGCGGGAACGGCGAAGGCGGATATCACGCCGTCGGCTAGCGTACCCATGTGGGGCTACGAAAGCCGGCTGAAGCCTGCGACCGGCACTCTCGATCCGCTTATGGCGCGAGTGCTCGTGCTGGAAGCGGGAGACAAACGGCTGGCTCTGGTCACACTCGATCTCGGCCGCTGCTTCGGGCCTGCGGCGGTCGATCAAATCCGCCAGGCCGCCAAAAAATCGAGCGGGATTTCCTTCCTGCTGATGACTGCGTCGCACACCCACGGTGCGCCCGTAATTCAGGATCAATATAAGGATGGTCCACCGGCCTGGGAACGTACCGCACTGGAAAAGATTGAGCGCGCCATTCAGGAAGCCACGAA
>CAZKVF010000168.1:0-22215 GCA_964556085.1 uncultured Solibacteraceae bacterium | reverse complement strand
GGTTAGCAAGACCTGGCCAAGCGTTTCGCCACTACTTCGGGGGCAGCGTCGGTGCCAGCGGCGGTTGCGGACCCACCACGGCTTCGAGCGCTTCGAAGGCCATTTCTTCGTCCTTGCTGCCGCCTCCGATGCCGATCGTGCCGATCATCTGGCCGCCGGCGACGATCGGAAGGCCGCCGGGGGTCGTGAAAACGCCGATCGCGTGCCACTTGATTTGCTGTGGCATGTTGTTGGCGATCATGTTCGCCCGCAGATGAGTGGAGTCGCGGGTCACCAAGACGCTCTGTGCCTTGAGGAGCGCGGTTTCAATGTTGATCGGCACCTGTCCATCCATGCGATGCGACGCCACGATCTGCCCCGTGGGGCTCAAAATGAAAATCGTGATCGGCATGTTCGCCTTCGTCGCGATCTCGATGCACTTATCGATGATCTTGCGCGCGGTTTCGGCGTTGATCTCGTTCTTGATCAACGTCTTCTTCGCCGCTGCATCGGAAATGACGAACTTGCTGATGTCCTCCTGCGCGGAGGCCACGCCGGCCACGATCGTCAGTGCGGCCGCGGCCCGCATTAACTTGCGGAATGTTGTTTTCATGTTTATTCTTTTCCCTCTGAATATGCTGTCTGAGCCAGGATGAGGTCCATTTGGCACTTCAGTTTATCCCAGCTCGACTGTCCAGAGAAAGACTTGCGATCCGCTAAATCAGATCACTTCCAGAATCAGGCATTTCAGATAGTGGGTTTCGGGGACAGTGAGGAGGATCGGGTGGTCCTGTGCCTGCGTGCGGCGCTCCAGCACGCGGAGCGTGCGGCCGGCATCGAGTGCGGCCTGGGCAACCAGTTCGAGCAGCGTGGCTTCACTGATGTGATGGGAACAGGAGCAGGTAACCAGGATACCGCCCGGGCCTAGGAGCCGGAGGGCGCGCAGATTGATTTCTTTATAGCCAGTGATGGCCGCGGCGACACTGCGGCGGGACTTGGCGAAAGCCGGCGGGTCGAGCACGACGAACGAGAACTCGCGGCGCGCGGCGGCGTGTCCGGCCAGTAGATCGAAGACGTCGGCTTCGCGGAAGACGATATTTTCAATTCCATTGGCTTTGGCATTGATGGAGGCGTTGGCCAGCGCGGCGGCGGACGAATCCACGGCTTCCACGCTCTGGCAATATGGGGCCAGGTGAAGGGCGAAGCCGCCGGTAGCCGTGAAGCAATCGAGGGCCCTGCCGCCACAAGCGTAGTGTGCCGCCGCCAGGTAATTCTCGCGCTGATCCAGAAAAATACCGGTTTTCTGGCCCCGCAGCAGGTCGGCGCGCAGGGCGAGCCCGTTCATGCGGATGGAGACGCACTCGGGGATCTCGCCGGCCACAATCACGGACTCCAGTGGCAGTTGCTCTTTGGCGCGAACCGCCACGTCGTTGCGGGCCAGGATGCCACGCGGGTGGAAGATTTCTTCGAGGCAGGAGACGATGTCGGCCCGGGCCGCGTCCATGCCCTGATCGACGGTTTGGATGACCAGGTAATCCCCGTAGCGATCAACGATGAGCGCCGGGAGCAGGTCGGCCTCGGCATGGACCACGCGGTAGGCATTAGTTTGAGAAACGACTGGCGAAAGCGCCTGTCCCACCCCGAGCGCACGGCGGTGCTCTTCGGCAGCGCGGAGACGGGCGAGGTAGAAATCGCGGCTGATCACCTCGACCTTGGACGAGAGCATTCGCAACGCGATTTGAGATGTGGAACTGTGGTGGGCCGTGCCCAGTGGACGGCCGCGCGGATCAACGACCGTGACAGCTTCGCCCGGCTGGGCGCCATCGCGGCCGATGATGTCGCTAGCAAAGATCCAGGGGTGACCGGAGGCGACGCGGTCGGCCGCCTTGCGGTTCACACGGACGGAGTTCATTAGACAAAGCGTCGAGACGAGTCTCGACGCGGCAGACACAATTGCCTGCGCCACATTATCATCGCATGGCCTGCAGGCGGGCGATGCGGTCTTCCGTCGAAGGGTGCGTGGAGAACAGGCGCATGATGCTCTCGCCCGTAAACGGCTTGATGATGAACATGTGGGCCGTGGCGGGCGAGGCGTCCATGGGGATCCGCTTCGACCAGGTATCGAGTTTCTGCAGTCCGTTGATCAGCGGGTAGGGTGACCCAACGTACTTGGCGGAAGCGGCGTCGGCATCATATTCGCGCGACCGCGAAATCGCCATCTGGATGAGCGCGGCGGCGATGGGCGCCAGGATCATCATGAGGAGGCCGCCCCATATGCTGCCGCGGTCGTCGTCGCTATCGCCGCGGGGGCCGAACCAGAAAGCCATACGGGCCAACATGGTGATAGCGGCGGCGATCATGGCGGCCACCGAGCTGATCAGAATATCCCGATGCAGCACGTGGCCCAGCTCGTGGGCTACCACGCCCTCGATTTCGTTGTCGTTCATCAACTGCAAAATTCCGGTGGTGAAAGCGACCGAAGCGTGCGAAGGATTGCGCCCGGTGGCGAACGCGTTTGGCGACTCCTCCGGAATCAGCCACAGCTTGGGCATGGGCAGGCCCATACGATGGCAGAGATTGCGTACTATCGGCTCGACGCGCCGGTAGGCCTCAGGGTTCTCGGTCTCTGAAACCGGCTGGGCTCGGTACATGGCGAGGGCCAGCTTGTCGGAGAAGAAGTAGCCCGCGAAGTTCATAATCGCGGCGAAAAACAGAGCGTAATAGAGACCCTGGCGGCCTGCAATGGCCTCTCCCCCGAAGAGGAGAAGGCCACTGAGAAGGCCCAGGAGAAGCGCGGTTTTGACAGCATTCATAGGTACCTCACAGAGAAGGCAGAAGCCGGGAGCCAGAAATCAGCAGGATCATGCGGCGACCGGGACCTCCTTGGCGAAGATCAATTCGCCTTCCGGCGTCGGGGCATCGACAACGACCGTATCCCCCTCGGCAAAGTCGCCATTGATCAGCTTGAGCGAGAGTGGGTCCTGAATCAGGCGCTGGATGGCGCGTTTCATGGGCCGCGCGCCGTATTGGGGTTCGTAGCCCTCGGCAATCAGGCGTTCTTTGGCGGCCGGCGTGACCTCTAATTGGACTTTCCGCTCTTGCAACAACTGGTTCACGTTACGCAATTGAATGTCCACGATCTGGCCGAGGTGCTCTCTGGTTAGGGCATTGAAGACAATGATATCGTCGATGCGGTTCAGGAACTCCGGCCGGAAGTGTTGTCTTAATGCGTCCAGAAGACGCTTGCGGGTATCGTCGGTCCGGGTGTCCTTGGCGTGGACTGAAAAACCGATCGTATTCTTCTCAACCATCCCGGTACCGATATTCGATGTCATCACGATCACGGTATTTTTGAAGCTCACAGTCCGGCCTTGGCCGTCGGTGAGGCGGCCATCGTCCAGGATTTGGAGCAGCGCGTTGAAGACGTCGGGGTGCGCCTTTTCGATTTCGTCGAACAGGACCACCGAATAGGGCCGGCGGCGCACCTGCTCGGTGAGCTGGCCGCCCTCGTCATAGCCGACATATCCCGGAGGAGCGCCAATCATGCGGGCCACCGCGTGCTTCTCCTGGTACTCGGACATATCGACGCGGATCATGGCCTTGTCATCGTCAAACAGGTACTGGGCCAGCGCGCGGACGAGTTCGGTTTTGCCGACACCCGTCGGTCCGAGAAAGATAAAGCTGCCGATGGGCCGGTTGGGATCGCTAAGACCGGCGCGGTTGCGCAGGATGGCGTTGGACACCAGGCGAACGGCTTCGTCCTGCCCCACGACACGTTCCTTTAGGCGCTCGGGCATTTGCACGAGCTTCTGGATTTCGCCTTCGAGCATGCGGGTTACCGGGATGCCGGTCCACTTCGCGACGATGCGGGCGATATCGTCCTCGTCGATTTCTTCCTTGAGCAGCGCATGCTCCTTGACTGCTTCGAGCTCCTGTTCGGCCGCCTGTATATCCTTCTCGATCTGGTTGAGCCGGCCATAGCGTAATTGCGCGGCTTTTTCCCAATCCCCGGCGGCGCGGGCTCTTTCCTCTTCGTTGCGCAGCGTTTCCTGCTCTTCTTTGAGCTCCTTGACGCGATAGATAGCACCCTTTTCGCGGTTCCAGCGCTCTTTGAGCGTCGCGGCTTCGCCACGCAGCCTCTCCAGTTCGCTCTCGACGTGGCGGAGGCGGTCCAGTGAGGCGGCGCCTTTCTCCTTGCCGAGCGCCTGGCGCTCTACCTCAAGATGCGCGATGCGGCGGTCGATTTCGTCGATTTCGATGGGCATGGAACCGATCTGCAGGCGCAGGGCGGAGCCGGCTTCATCGATCAGGTCAATGGCCTTGTCGGGCAGGAAACGGTCCGAGATGTAGCGTTGAGAAAGCACTGCGGCCGCGATGATAGCCGAGTCCTTAATGCGCACGCCGTGGTGGATCTCGAACTTCTCCTTCAAGCCGCGGAGAATGGCGATCGTGTCATCGATCGACGGCTCGCCGACCATCACGGGCTGGAAGCGGCGGGCGAGAGCCGCGTCTTTCTCGACGTGCTTTTTGTATTCGTTGAGCGTGGTGGCGCCGATACAGCGCAGCTCGCCGCGCGCCAGGGCCGGCTTCAACAAGTTGGCGGCGTCGATGGCGCCTTCGGCCGAACCGGCGCCCACCAGGGTATGCAACTCGTCGATGAAACAGATGATCTCGCCGTTGGAATCTATGATCTCGCGGACCACGGCCTTGAGACGGTCTTCGAACTCTCCGCGGAACTTGGTTCCGGCGATCATGGAGCCCAGGTCGATCATGACCAGGCGCTTATTCTTCAGCTGGTCGGGAACATCGCCGCGCACCATGCGCTGGGCCAGGCCTTCCACGATAGCAGTCTTGCCGACACCCGGCTCGCCAATGAGCACCGGGTTATTCTTGGTGCGCCGGCTGAGCACCTGCATGATGCGGCGAATCTCTTCTTCGCGGCCGATCACGGGATCGAGTTTGCCCTGCCGCGCCGCGTCCGTCAGGTCGTGCGCATAGCGCGCCAGAGCCTGGTACTTCGATTCGGGATTCTGGTCGGTAATGCGCTGCGAACCGCGCACCGAGACCAGCGCTTTGAGAATGGCATCATGCGTCGCCCCGGCGCGGTCGAGCAGCTGGCCGGCGGGGTCGCTGCGCTGCTCGGAGAGAGCCAGCAGTAGATGCTCGGTGGACACGAATTCGTCCTTGAAGCGCTCGGCCTCCTTGAATGCGCGCTCCAGGACCTCATTGAGCGGTTGCGACAGATACACGCCTGGCTGACCGGGAAATGTTCTGGGAAGCTGCTCCATGAGCCTCCGCGCCTCGGCCAGAAGGACGTCGGGGCGCACGCCGATCTTCTCTAAAACCGGGCGCACAACGCCTTCCTTCTCTTCCGCCAGGGCCACCAGCAGGTGCAGCGGAAAAATCACCTGGCTCTGAGCCTTTTCGGCCATCGCCTGGCACTGTTGCAAGGCCTCTTGCGCTTTTTGGGTCAACTTGTCGGGTCGAAACATGTTCTCCCTTCTAAGCATTCAGCCGTCAGCTACCAACTTCAGCCATTTATTCGTCGTGGCTGAGCTGATGGCTGACGGCTGAGTGCCGGCTACTGATATTAGATGTGTCAGTCCTTCACTTCGACTTTAATCTGGCGTGGCTTGGCGGCCTCTTTCTTGGGAAGCTTTACCACGAGCACGCCATTCTGGTAATTGGCGCTGATGGTGTCTGTATCGAACGTGTCGGGGACGGCAAAGCTGCGGACGAAATTGCCGTAGCTGCGCTCGATTCGATGGAAGCCCTTACGGTCCTCGTTCTTTTCGAAATTGCGCGTACCGGCAATCGTAAGCGTATGGTTTTCAACGCGAACATCGATGTCTTTCTGGTTCACATCGGGCAGATCCGCCTTCAGGACCAGTTCGTTTTCTGTCTCATAAATATCGACGGCCGGCGACCAGGGCCGATTCGCCGCTGGTTCCGTCAGGAACCGCGAAACGGCGTCCTCAAACAAACGGAGGTTAGCAAGCGGATCGAAATGGCTCAGAGACATATGGTTTTGGAACTCCTCATTGAAGATTTTTGTCGGTGGCCGTTACGGCCCACCTGATCAGATCATAAAATATGAGCGTTATGATGTCAAGTAAATTTTATTGCATGGGAATAATATCTGGCTCCCGGCCTCCTGGCAAGATGGTAGGCCACACCTGGGTCAATGGCTTCAAAGCCAAAAAGGCGGGCGCCTAACGTCCTGCTTTGACGCCTAGAGTCCTAGCTTTGATCCGACCCAAGTCGCTTATTGAGCGAGCTGACCCGCAGGAGGCTGAGGGTCTGCCCCACAGGCAGAAGAGCCGCAAACAAAGCCAGCCGGTCCTTCCCCGGCGGCAAGATCACCGCTGGTACCGGCGGCCGGCACGAGCTGTGTTACGGATTCAGAATTTCCGGCAGGACGCGGCCTACGGAGCCGGCGGGGGGCTCGATTTCCAGGATCGCCGCCAGCGTGGGGGCCACGTCGTTCAATGCCACGGGGCGTTGATAGACCCCCGCGCGGATCCCCGCCCCCATGAAGATCAGCGGAATGTGGGTATCGTAGCCAAAAGGCGTGCCGTGGCTCGTGCCGCCTTCGGAGAAGAGCCAATAAGGCTCGAGCAGGACTTCCAGGTCGGCGCTGCGGCGGGGATAGAAGCCGTTCAGCACGCGGCGGCTGACGGGATCGGACGCATTGCCGTTAAGGAGCTGCTGGCGCGTGTAGACACGAAACACGTGGGGCACCGCCATCAGCGCCCGCGAGGCGACCTGTTCCACTTCCGCCGGGTCGAGTTTCTTTTCCGCGATCAGCGACTGGTCCAGATAGATGTTGCCTTCGAGCGCTGAGCGCTTAACCGGGGGAAGTGCGCTGTTGAGGACCCACTGTTGCTCACCATAGCGGCTATTCAGGGCGCGCTCCACAGCGTGCACGAAAGTGTCGGAAGGAATGCGCCCGCCCGGCATCTTACGCCCCATATTGACTTCCGGTACGGGGGCGACGCCGTGATCCGCCGTCAGCACGACCAGCACATTCGCCATGCCGACCTGCCGGTCTACGGCCTGAAACAGCTGGCCCAGCAGCTTATCGGTGCGAATCGACATTTCGCGGACTTCGGGCGCATCGGGACCAACCTGGTGGCCGACGTAATCATTCGAAGAAAAGCTGATGGCAAGGATGTCCGGGACATCCCGCGTTCCGAGTTGTTCGCCCTGGAGGGCGCGCTCCGCAAAGGCTTCGATCAACTCGTTTCCGAAGGGGCTGGCGGCCAGGGCCGGGTACAGCAGCTTCGGATCGGCCGGCATAGTGCGCGTAAGCCATGCAGCACCCAGGAATTTGTCCGCCGGCCGGCTTTCATTGAAGTCTTTTACCCAGGACGGAAGCTCCGGGAAGTAGTAGGTGCTGCTCACGAAATTGCCGGTGTCATTGTCGAACCAGTAGGCTCCATTGGCCATATGGCCGGACGGTAGGATGGCCGCGCGGTCCTTCAGCGATATGCCGATGATCCGCGTCTTGCCGCCATCGGCAATCTTCAATTCATCGCCGACGGTGCTCACCAGGAGCCGGTGCGGAGACGAGCCTTCCCCCGACGCCCCCAATAGCTCCGTCTGCGGATCCGAAACGCTGGTCACGGTGTCGTGCTGTTCCCGCGCGTACCACTCATTTGCCACGATCCCGCTCTGCGATGGAGTCGCGCCGCTGAGAAATGCGCTGTGCCCCAGAGCGGTCACGGTGGGGAAATGCTCCAGGCTGGCGCTGGTGAAGACGGCTCCCATTTTAAGCAGGGCGTCCAAGCCCGAAGAATAATCGCCATGGAATCGGGTGAGATAGTCGTAGCGGAACTGGTCTATGACGATCGCCAGGACCAGTTTCGGTTTGTGGGGCGCCGCCGTTGCCAGAATCGCGAACGCAAGCAGAATGAGAAGAAATTTTTTCGACATGACGACTGATCGAGTATAGCTCCGGAAAAGACGGCCTCAGGTTTCAAATCGGTTTCTGCAGCCACCGGTAGTTGCGGTTTGTCCATTCGGTTTACATAAGGGGGTTTCCAGATGTGCCCAGGCGATAGACAATACTCCGCCGATTCTCTTCTGAACTTCTGATTTCAAGGGTTTTGTTATTCGGACAACAGATTGCTTCAAAGCCCGTGAAATGCGGAGGCTTCATCATATGGGTTCTGACAAAACGGGCAAGGAGAACGACAGGCGGGCGAAGCACCGCTTCGCTATTGAAAGGGAGCTTCGTTTCAAAGTGCTGGATGGCGAGAGCCGCATGACTGGAATCGGCAACACCCTCGATATCAGTAGCGGAGGCGTGGCTTTCGAAACAATGACGAAGCTTCTGCCCGGCGCCCTGATGGAGATATCCATCAGTTGGCCGGTGTTGCTGGACCACACCTGTTTGATGCGACTGGTGGTCTTAGGACGCGTTGTCCGCACGCGACGGCAGGTGGTGGCTTGCACTGTGGACAAGTACGAATTTCGAACTCAGGCCCGAGTGCCACAGAACCAACCCAGAAGAGCGGTCGAACTGGTGCCGCGGCGCTGGTCGCTCAGCGATAGCGATCAGTTGCACAAAGCCGCCGTCATCGGCTGATCCCGCGCCCGCATGAAAACGCCAAGCGCTCAACGGCAGGCGGCCGCGCAACAAGCAGCCGGCTTTATTTGGTTTCGCCCGCTGGTTTTGAGGCTGGGGCGGCAGTCTCGTTCTTAGCGGCAGGCTTGGAATCGGCTTTGGCATCCGATTTGGATTCGGAGCCGTCGGAACTCTTCGCCGTACCGTTTCGCGCATAATCCGTGACGTACCAACCAGAGCCTTTAAACTGCAAAGCGGGGGCAGATACCAAGCGTTCCACTTCACCGCCACACGCTTCGTGGATCTTTACCGGCGGATCGGAAAACTTCTGCATCACCTCGAACTTTTCACCACAATTGTGACAACTGTATTCGTAGAGCGGCATAACGCAAAAATCTTAGTTCAATGATAGCAGATTCGATTAGTGATCGGCCAGCGAGGACCGCGACATTCCCCTGGCTCCAATTAACCAGACGGGGGACGCTAACGTCCTCCAGGAGAATACCGTCTTAACAGGTGAGATGGTGAGGAAGCAATATGCGATCGCGACAATGGCTCTTGGGGCGCTGCTCGTAGCCGGACAGCCCAACCTCTGGCACCGGGTGGCTTCCCAGGCTAAGAGCTTCCAGCAAAGCTTCGCAACCCTGAAGAGTGCGGGAAACGCCATCTCCCCGTTTGAACGCGTTGTGTTCAGTCTGGCCCTTGCGGGGGCCGAAACGCCAGGGGATAAATAGGCGGACTTCACGCCGACGATAAGATGATCGCCGGCCCCACCAAGGCCCTTGGCGCGAGCAAGCTCAGTTGCGATTATTCAGCGGCCTTTTTCTTGGGAGCCACGCCCTTTTTTACGCCCTTGGGAGCAGCTTTTGGTCCGGCGCAAGCTTCGCCCTTCAGGCCCTCAATCTTCTCTTTGTCCACATCCATCGTCAGGTTGAACGGGTCTTTGCTGAACTCCGAGGGGGCTCCCTGGTCAAATTGGATTTCCGTCCCTAACTCCGGTTTGTTGGTAAGAGGCATATCCAGCTTCAGGGTTACCTCGGGGTGTGTCGCATCAGACAGACCCACGACCAATTCCTTCGAGCGGCAGGCCGGCTTGGCGTCGACCAATGTGCCTTTCAGCTTGGGAAGGCCGGTACCCTTCATCTGCGATTCGAAATACTGCTCGCCGTTGGCTTCCGTGAGTTGCCGGCGAATGCTCATCCATAAGGCGAGCTGTGGATTCTTGGTCTTGAACTCCTCTTCCTTCTCTGCGGCGATTTCGGCGGACGTCTTCATTTTGAAATCCGCGGGCGGCAGAGCACTGGCCTTGGACAACTGGCGCAGCTTCTTCAGGTCCTCGTCGTCAGGGCCATGGTAAGCATTGTAAATTTTGTTCAGGTAGGCCTCGACCTGCTGGCGGTTTGCCGCCGGAATGCCGCCGGTTTCGAGTGCGCGCGCGATTTCATAGATTGCCAGCGGGTATTTGTCGGGGTTCTTCTCAGAGACAATCGCTGAGCCAAGCTGATAGGAATATTGGCCGTTATCGGGATATTGCTGCACGAGTTTGGTCCAAGCCGTCTCCGCCCCGGCCCAGTCCTTCTTATCCGTTGCATCGCGGGCTGGCTTGGTCACAACCCAATCAACGGTTGCTTTGGCTAGAGCCTCCAACTGCGGCTTCACCTGTTTCCACTGATCGTCGGTAACAGTCGAGGGTTTTAAGGAATCCAGACTCTCCTGCAGCGTTTGCGCAGACTTTTGTCCGAGGGCCAACTGGTCTGGCGACGCATTGGGCATCTTTTGGATGTTGGATGCGATGGAAGTCAACGCGATCAGGTTCTTCGGATCCTTGGCCAGAATCTTCTGGCCTAGCTCCATAACTTTGGGGGGCTGATTGAGCTGGTCGTAAAAACGCAGCTGCTCTTCCTGGTAATCCGTCTCCGGATATTTCTCGACCCACTGATTTAAATACTGGAGCTTCTTGGCGGGATCCGTCTCCTTAACCACGTGGTCGTAAAGATCGTATTCAGCCTGATCCTTCACTTTTTTCTGGGGCTGGGCTTGGGCGCCCTGCGCGTGCGCATACTGTGCTGCGCCGGCGCCGAGAAAAGCGCCCATTATGGCGATTGCCGCCAACGCCTTAAAAGTTTCTATCATCCTGTGCATGTGCGCCTCCTCGATTCCCGCTTTTTCGAAAATCGGCCGTCGCCTGGTGACCCGCTTTTCGCCAACGGAAATGCGCCGCTGGGTGACCACTTGGGCACTTCGGGAGTATAGCCAAAGGTCTCCCCTTGCGCAAGTGGATTGGACGCCGGTTAAGGTCACCCGGTTCCGAATGCCAAATCATATCAAATCACGGGTATGCTGAGATCACCAGGAATGCGCTACGCCGATCTGGGAGTCATCCTCGCCTATTTAGCCTTGATTACCTGGTTCGGCGCTCACTTTCGCCGCAGCCAGAAGAGCCTCCGCGATTATGTGCTCGGCGGGCGTAACGCCCCCTGGTGGGCAATCAGCCTCTCCATAGTCTCCGCAGAAACCAGCACCCTTACGATTGTGGGAACACCCGCGCTCTCCTTCGCGGGCAACCTGGGTTTTCTGCAGGTGATATTCGGCTACCTGCTGGCCAGACTGGTGATCTCGGTAATCCTGCTGCCTCATTACTTCCGCGGAGAATTGTTCACGGCCTACGAACTGATTCAACGGAGATTCGGGGAGAGCGTTCGCCGGCTGACTGCCGCTATATTTCTAGTGACGCGCGCGCTGGCCGAAGGGGTGCGGGTATTTGCAATCTCGCTCGTTATATCGATTGTCCTCGGAACAGATGAAGTGTGGTCAATCGTTTTGATTCTTGTGCTGACCCTGGTGTATACCTTCGAGGGTGGCATGACAGCGGTGATCTGGACGGACGTGGTGCAGATGTGCCTTTATGTGACCGGCGCGGTGGTCAGCTTCTTCGTAATCCTTTCGCACATTCCCGGCGGCTGGAGCGAGGTGGCGGCCGCAGCTGGAAGCGCCGGCAAATTTCGGCTGTTTGATTTCGGCTTCTCACCCACGCTGGCGTTCTTCTCGCGGCCTTATTCATTTTGGGCTGGGCTGGCGGGCGGCTGCTTTCTTACCATGGCCAGCCATGGAACCGATCAGTTGATGGTGCAGCGCCTGCTGAGCGCCCGCAATGAAAGACAGAGCCGCGCGGCCCTGATATCGAGCTGGGGCGTGATTTTCGTTCAGTTCACTCTGTTTTTGTTCATCGGAATTCTTTTATTCGTTTACTACCATGATTCTGGGTTGATCCCGCCCCGGCAGACCGATCGGATCTACCCGGAATTCCTGTGGCGTAACCTGGCGCCGGGATTGGCGGGGCTCACGATTGCCGCAATACTCGCGGCCGCTATGGCGAACCTGAGCGCTGCCCTGAACTCTCTGGCGGCGACTACGGTGGTGGATTTCCTGCATGGTCGCGGCTCGAAAGAATCGCATCAGAGCCGCGACCGTCAGGGAGCGGTCGACGACAACCCGGCTGAATCGCGTGCCTTGTGGTACGCGCGCTTGGCCACAGTGGCCTGGGCTGGCGTGCTCCTGGCCATCGGCATCATGGCGCGCCGTTGGGGGTCGGTGCTGGAGGCCGGCTTGACCATCGCCTCGATTCCCTCGGGCCCGCTATTAGGTGTATTTCTGCTGGGGGTGCTGCTGCGGAAACCCAAGAGCCGTGCTGCCATTGCCGGCATGGCGACCGGGCTGGCCGCCATCCTCTACGTCCGCTTCCGAACTCCGGTGGCCTTCACCTGGTATGTCCTCATCGGCACGACCGTGACATTTTGCGCCGGCTTTGTAGCCTCGCTTTTCGAGGCGCCGGAGAAAGAACTTTCATGAAGAAGGCAGCCGAGACCGCCACGCCGGCGCAGGCGGAGTTGAAGCGCGCCCTGGGCCAGTGGGCCGCGGTGTCGATCGTGGTGGGAACCATGATCGGGAGCGGTGTTTTTTTGGTTCCATCCACCATGATTAAGAGCGTCGGCTCGGTGGTGATGGTGTTTCTGGTGTGGATCGTGGGTGGCCTCCTGTCACTGGCCGGCGCCCTCAGCTATGCCGAACTCTCAGCCGCCCTGCCGGAAGCCGGCGGGGAGTATGTTTATTTACGCGAAGCCTACGGGCCAGTGTGGGGTTTTTTGTATTCCTGGACGCAAATGTGGGTGGCTAAGAGCGGTTCGATCGCCACTCTTGCCACCGGTTTTTTTCTGTATTTTGCCGATTTCTTCCACCAATTGGATGGGGTTTTATATACCTTGCCGCTGCCCTTGGGCCCCGGCGGCGGACCGCTGGAAATCCGTTATGGCCAGATCGGGGCCATCGTGTTGATCCTGGCACTGGCCTGGCTGAATTATTCCGGCGTGAAATTTGGGGGCGGCGTCCAGACCGCCGTAACGGCGATCAAGGTAATCCTGATCGCTGCCATTATTTTGGTGGGACTGGGGTTTGGCCACCCGGAGCCGCACCATGAAACGGCGGGTTCCGTCAGCCTGGCAGGCTTTGTGGCGGCCCTGGTGGCCGCGTTGTGGGCGTATGACGGCTGGAACAATGCCAGCATGGTGGGCTCCGAAATACACCACCCGCAACGCAATTTACCGCGAGCCCTGATTGGCGGGACAATGGCGGTAATTATTATCTATTTGTTGGCTAACGCAGCTTATTTCTATATTCTCAGTCCGGCCGAAGTGGGCGGCTCCCCGCGGGTGGCGGCTGAAATGGTGTCGCGCATCCTCGGACCGTGGGGTGGTCACGCCGTGTCGGTCGCCGCCATGATCAGCATTTTCGCGGCCCTCAACGGATCGATTTTGTCCGGCTCGCGCGTACCTTACGCGGCCGCCCGGGATGGTTACTTTTTCCGGGCTCTGGGGCGTGTGAACGCGCAGCATCGTACGCCTTCAGCGGCTATTCTGGGGTTATCGCTCTGGTCGTGCCTGCTGGTTCTCTCCGGAAAATATGATGACCTTTTCAATCTCGTTATATTTGCCAGTTGGATTCTGTACGCTATGACGGCTGCCGCCGTGCTGGTTTTGCGGAGTAAAAGGCCGGACCTGCCGCGGCCCTACCGTACCCTGGGATATCCCGTCGTGCCGCTGCTTTTCGTGGCCGGCGCGGCCATCTTGCTGGCCTCCACCCTGGTTGACCGGCGCCGGGAATCGCTCATGGGTCTGGGAATTATGGCGGCCGGACTGCCATTCTATTTCTATTGGAAAAGTTCCAGGAAATCCGCCTGACTCTGCCGTTTTCGGCGGCGTAGCCTTTGCGCGTAGGTTCACAATTTTTAAAAATAGTGCAAATTAACCCCAGATTACTTTCCGAGTCGCATAGGATCGAGCGTATAATCTAAATGGAATTGGTTCTCGACCAAGGCTTGGTATTTACTGCAAGTAGCGCCAGGCGGGGGACTAGAAAATGGATGTTTCAAAAATCCTAACTGAATTAAAAGAGGAACGGGCCCAGATCGAAGAAGCGATTCTGAGCCTGGAACGCTTGGCACGTGGCCGTGTCCGCCGTCGCGGACGGCCCCCGGCTTGGATGTCGGAAATGACGGCTAAGCGCCGCGGCCGGCCGCCCGGCAGTAAAAACAAGACCAACGCCGCATCGTCTACCGTGGCCAGCACTGCGGTAGCGTAGGCATTTCGAATCGCCGAGGACATTGGCCGCCAATGCCCACGGCAGCGACAAGATCGCCGGCACCATTAAAAGAGTAAAGGAACGCTACGGCCGTTTCCTGGTTAGTGCTTCTTGCCGCTAGCTGTCTCCATCCAAAGCGCCCAGGCGCGCTCGAAGCCATCTTGCGGAGCGGCTTTTCGAGCTTCTTCCGGATCGAGGTACATGACCTTGCCGCCGCTTAGTTGCATGGCCTGAGCCTGCACTCGAGCATTCACCGTCATGTAATATGCCCGCCCCGCCACCACGTGAAGGGATGGCGCGACCACCACGGCGCCGTGGCCTCGCAATAACACCGCGGGTTTCTTTCCCAGAGTTTCCGCCAAAGCCTGGCCGAGCGCGGTGTTGCGGATCAGCATATCCGTCATGCCGCCCGCTTTACGGATTTCAAATACCGGCACGCCTTCGCCTAGAAACCCGGCCATATGGAACACGGGGCGCAGAGGGATGTCCATGACGCCGAAAGGAATTACCTCGGGCGCGTGGAAATGCACCACGGACATCACATCCGGGCGAGCCTTGTAAATGTTGCCGTGGATGAAGCGCTCGGTATACCCGGTCGCTTCGGGCGCGTTAACGGCTTTGCTGTCGAAATCGTATTCGATGATGTCGTCCGCGGTGACCAAACCCGCCGCCATGTGCCGGGCCAGCCAAAAGTGATTCGGATTGCGGTCATCGCGCACGCTGACGTGGCCGTAGGCATCCAGGACGCCGATATTCGCCAGGATGTGATTCGCGGCCACCAGTTCTTCGATCTGCGGCCGGGGCTTGGCTTTCTGCGCCTGCGCCGCCAGAAGCCACGGGATCAGAGCAGCCAGGCAGCCCGCGATTCGTACGGAGCGCAAGCTCCAGCCAAGCCCGCCGCCCGCGAAAAACCACTTCGGAATGTTCATCAAATACTCCTGCCCCGTGATTTTACATAATAGAAGCTCACTGTGCCGGTCGCCCGGTTCGAATCCGATGTTGTAGTGGCCGGCGGCGGCAACGCCGGCTTGTGCGCCGCGTTGAGCGCCGCGGAGGCGGGGGCGTCCGTAACCGTGCTGGAGAGCGCGCCGCCCGAGTTTCGCGGTGGCAACAGCCGCCATACCCGCAATATGCGCACAATGCACGAGCGCCCTACCGATGTTTTGACGGACAGCTATCCCGAGCGCGAATATTTTGACGACCTCATGCGCGTGACCGGCGGTGCCACCGATGAAACGCTCGCGCGCATCGTGATTTGCGAGTCCCCGGAGGCCAATCTCTGGATGCGCGCGCATGGGGTGCGTTTTCAGCCTGCCCTGGACGGCACACTGCACCTGGGCCGCACTAACGCTTTCTTTCTCGGCGGCGGCAAGGCTTTGCTGAACGCCTACTACCGGGCCGCGGAACGGCGCGGCGTGCGCGTGGTGTACAACGCCGAGGTAACCGGCCTTAATCTCCGTGGCGACGTTTTCGAGAGCGGCGAGGTGCAGGTGGAAGGCGGTACGGCCGAATTTCGCGCCCGGGCTCTGGTAGTGGCGGCGGGCGGCTTCGAGGCCAATCTGGAATGGCTCACCGAGGCCTGGGGCCCGGCCGCGGCGAATTTTCTGGTGCGCGGTACGCCTTACAATCAGGGCAAACCGCTGCGGCTCCTGCTGGCCTGCGGCGCCCGATCCGTCGGCGATCCGACGCAGTGCCACGCCGTCGCTATCGACGGCCGCGCCCCCAAATTCGATGGCGGCATCGTCACCCGGCTTGATTGCGTGCCGCTGGGGATCGTCCTCAACCAGCGTGCTGAACGTTTCTATGACGAGGGCGAAGACCTGTGGCCTAAACGCTACGCCATCTGGGGACGCCTAGTGGCGCAGCAGCCCGGGCAGATCGCATACTGCATGATCGATTCCAAGGTGCTGGGCAAGTTCATGCCATCCGTATTTCCGCCCCTCCGCGGGGATAGCCTGCCGGAATTAGCGGCCGCGCTCGGCCTGCCTCCGGACCCATTCCTGCGGACGGTTTGCGGTTACAACCACGCGGTGGTTCCCGGCAAATTCGATCTCCGGTCGCTGGACGATTGCCACACGAACGGCTTGACGCCGCCCAAATCGCATTGGGCGCTGCCCATCGACACGCCTCCTTTTTTCGGCTATCCGCTGCGGCCGGGCATTACGTTCACCTACCTTGGCGTGAAGGTGAATGATAGGGCCGCAGTGGCTTTTGAACACGGCCGCTATTCGCCAAACCTGTTCGCGGCGGGGGAAATCATGGCGGGCAACATCCTGGGGAAGGGATATCTGGCGGGGTTCGGCATGGCTCTTGGAACCGTATT
Organism: uncultured Solibacteraceae bacterium; assembly: GCA_964556085.1. Taxonomy (GTDB): domain Bacteria; phylum Acidobacteriota; class Terriglobia; order Bryobacterales; family Bryobacteraceae; genus PSRJ01. Next base: position 5,710 of record CAZKVF010000168.1, on the reverse strand, counting down.
CGGCCGCATCGCGGGACGGGAGGCTGCTAATGCCGCACGCTGAACCCCTGGCGGAAGGCAGCCGCATCCTCACTATTTGTAACGCCTGCCGCTATTGCGAAGGCTACTGCGCGGTGTTCCCGGCGATGGAGCACCGTCAGGAGTTCGGCACCGAAGATCTCCACTATCTTGCCAACCTCTGCCACAATTGCGCGGAGTGCTACTACGCCTGCCAGTACGCGCCTCCACACCAATTCGCCGTGAACGTGCCGCAAGTATTGGCGCAGATTCGCATGGACTCCTACCGGCAATATACTTGGCCGCGGTTTCTGGCGAGCCTGTTTGAGCGGAGCGGGCAATTGGCTGTCACGACGCTGTCGATTTCGATCGTGATCGGGCTGCTTGTGGTGCAGGCGTTTTCGCCCGCTAACCCTGCGTCGTTCTATACCGTCGTTCCCCACGGAGTGATGGTGGCCGTCTTCGGGACCATTTCGGTTCTGGCTGTCGCGGCGCTCGGCGCGGGTGGAGCGCGCCAGTTGGCCGGGGTGGTCCGCAATACGAGTCTGCATGTTTTGCAGCGTGCCCTCCAAAGCACCCTGACGCTCGAATACCTTTCGAGCGGCGGCGCGGGGTGCACCTATCCCGACGCCCGCCATTCCATGGCCCGCCGAGGGTTTCACCACTGCACCTTCTACGGCTTTCTTCTGTGCTTCGCTTCGACCGCGGTCGCGGCCTTCTATCATTACGGGCTGGCGCGGCTCGCTCCATATCCCTACTTCAGCCTGCCCGTCGTGCTTGGTACCCTGGGCGGCATCGGGCTGCTCATTGGGCCGGCGGGCCTCTACTGGCTGAAGCGCCGCCGCGATCCCGCGATCGTCGATCCGGCGCAGGACGGGTTCGATCTTACTTTCCTCGCGCTGCTCTTCGGCGCAAGCGTTACCGGCTTGCTATTGTTGGCCTTCCGCCAGTCCCATTTTATGGGCGCACTGCTGGTGGTCCACCTTGCCGCCGTGCTGGCCCTCTTCGCCACTCTTCCCTACAGCAAATTCGTCCATGGTATCTACCGCGCCGCGGCTTTGTGGCGCTTCGCGGCAGAAAGCACGCGGCAGCGGCCCGGGGATGGAGCAGTCTAGTGTCCTGTCCAGCGTAATTTTGGAAACCGCTCCCTCGCGGTCGCGGGTCTGAAGCAGCGTTTCGGAGCGGCGCGCGTCAGCAAGCGGTCTCCGGGACAGGCCGTAGCTTACCTGAGCAACCGTCCGGTCGTTTATTTGTCGTTAATGACGAAGCCGTGCGGGTCGCCGGACCCAGTCACCGCCAGACGAGCGCACCGCCCTGTGGTCTTTTGCTCGGGGACGTACCACCCGTAATCGGCGTCCGGCCGTAGGTTGCCCGTGGCGCATCGTGCCATGCGCTCGACGGCGATTCGCAACTCATGCCGCTCACCGGCGCTGAGCTCGTGGACAGAATCGAGGCTTTCGAGTGGCCGGACAATTGCCGCCGGCTCCCTGGCGGGCATCTCCCACTGGTGATGGCTGGCAGTCATGGCCCAAAGGGCTAGCAGGAACTCATTCATCTCAGTGCGACCTCAAGTGGATGATCGGCTGGCTGCAAGATTCTCTTTACGGCAGCACCGCCCAATCCCGCCCCACCTTCCGCTATTCTGTAAAGAGTCCGGAAGACTTATCATGATCACACTCAAAATCAACGGAGCGGAGCAGCAGTTCGATGGCGATCCCGACATGCCGCTTCTGTGGTACCTGCGCGACATCGCGGGACTGACCGGTTCGAAGTTTGGCTGCGGCGCAGGCCTGTGCGGGGCCTGCACCGTGCATCAGGATGGGGTGGCTATTCGCTCGTGCATCACCCCGGTGCGGAACGTTGTGGGGAAGGAGATCACCACCATCGAGGGCCTCTCCCGGAACGGCGATCATGCCCTGCAAAAAGCCTGGGCCGCCTTGAATGTGCCTCAGTGCGGCTATTGTCAGGCCGGCCAGATCATGCAGGCCGCGGCCCTGCTGAAGAGGAAATCGAAGCCCACGGACAAAGACATCGACGACGCCATGTCCGGCAACATCTGCCGCTGCGGCACCTACCAGCGAATCCGGGCCGCTATTAAAACTGCGGCGAAGGAGACAGCATGAAGCCCATACACAATGTCAGCCGCCGCGGCTTCTTGCGCAGCACATTCGGCGCCGGCGCTTTTGTCCTGGGCACACGCCTCCTTCCCAAGACCGCTTTCGCGGCCCTCGAATCGGCTGTCTTTACTCCAAATCTCTTTGTGGGCATCCAGCCGGATGGCGCCGTGCTGATTGTGGCGCATCGTTCCGAAATGGGGACCAGCAGCCGCACCGTGCTTCCACTGATCGTCGCCGATGAACTGGATGCCGACTGGAAGCGGGTCAGAATCGAACAGGCCATCGGCGACTCGCGCTACGGCGACCAGGACACCGATGGCTCGCATTCCGTTCGCAGCTTCATGCGCGTGATGCAGGAATGCGGCGCCTCCGCCCGCATAATGCTGGAGCAGGCGGCCGCCGCGCGCTGGAGCGTTCCCGCATCCGAATGCAAGGCTAGCTTGCACGAAGTGGTCCATGGACCCAGCGGCCGCAAGCTGGGTTACGGCGAACTTGCAGCCGATGCCGCGAAGCTGCCGGTCCCCGATAAGTCCAAACTCACTTTCAAGAAGAAATCCGAATACCGCTATATCGGTAAAGATATTCCGGTCTACGATCTCGCCGATATCCTCCACGGCAAGGCGACCTACGGCATGGACGCCAAGGTGGATGACATGGTCTACGCTTCGGTGGAGCGCTGCCCGGTGCTCGGCGGCAAGTTGCGATCCATGGAAGCGAAGGACACTCGCGCGGTAAACGGCGTTTTGGACGTCCTCGAAATCCCGCCCTTCACACCGCCGCACGCATTTCAAGCTCTGGGAGGCGCGGCTGTAATTGCGAACAATACCTGGGCCGCTTTCCAAGGACGCAAGAAGCTCAAGGTCGAATGGGATCTCGGCGCCAATGCGAGCTACACCTCCTCGGAATACAAGAAACAGTTGCAGGCCACCGCGCGCAAGCCCGGCAAGACGATCAAGAACGTCGGCGACGTGGAGAAGGGTTTCACCTCCGCCGCCAAAACGGTGGAAGCCGATTATTACGCGCCGCACCTCGCGCACGCGGCCATGGAACCGGAGGTGGCCGTAGCCGATTTCCGGGATGGCAAATGTACCGTGTGGGCGCCCACGCAGAACCCGCAGGCGGTCCAGGACACGGTTGCCGCGGCGGTCGGCATCGATAAGAAGAACGTTATCTGCAACGTCACACTGCTGGGCGGCGGCTTCGGGCGCAAGTCGAAACCGGATTACTGCGCCGAAGCGGCCATACTTTCGAAAAAACTGGCCAAACCGGTGAAAGTTGTCTGGACGCGCGAGGATGACATTCGCTTCGATTACTATCATTCGGTTGCGGCCATGTACATGAAGGCCGGGCTCGATCAGGGAGGAAAGCCGGTGGCGCTTCTGCAGCGCTCTGTGTTCCCCTCACTAATGTCTACCTTCGCTCCCAACGTAACTTTCGGCAGCGCCGACGAATTGGCCATGGGATTCACGGATACGCCGTTCCTGGTGCCCAACCACCGCATCGAAAACGGCGAGGCCGTGCACCACGTGCGCATCGGCTGGCTCCGCTCGGTGGCCAACGTCTACCACGCATTTGCCGTCTCCTCGTTCGCCGATGAACTGGCGCACGCCGCCGGGCGCGATCCGAAAGATTACCTGCTGGAGTTGATGGGCGCGCCGCGCATCATCGACCTCAAGGCGCAAGGCGTGGACTACCCCAACATGGGCCCCATCGATCAGTACCCGATCGATGCCGGCCGCCTGCGGAAAGTCATCGAACTCGTAGCCGAGCAGGCCGGTTGGGGCAAACGCCGCCTGCCCAAAGGCCACGGCCTGGGCATCGCCGCGCACCGCAGCTTCCTCACCTACGTCGCTTCGGTAGTGGAGGTGGCGGTCAGCCCGCAGGGCAAGCTCTCCATCCCGCGCATCGATACCGTTGTGGACGCGGGCACGATCATCAATCCCGATCGCGTTCGCTCGCAATTTGAAGGCGCCGCGGTGTTTGGCGCGAGCCTGACGATCATGGGCGAAATCACGGCGAGTGACGGCAGAATCAACCAGAGCAACTTCCACGATTACCCGGTGCTGCGCATGAACGAGGCGCCGCTCGAGACGCGCGTGCACATCGTGGAAAGCGAGGCGCCGCCGGCCGGAGTGGGCGAGCCCGGCGTGCCCCCCATCGCCCCCGCCATTTGTAATGCGATTTTCGCGGCTACAGGAAAGCGAATTCGCGAACTACCCATCGGCCGGCAAAAGCTGGTGTGAGAGGGGCGGCAGCAGCGAAAACGGCGGCGCCAACAGCATCGGTTATTCGAACGGCGCAAGTGAATAGCTCGTGCTGCGCCCGCCTTCCGGATTGCGAACCAGGACGCCGCTATCGATCAACGCGAGGATGTCGCGATGAGCCGTGTCTTGCGAGCACTTCACTAATGCGGCGTACTTAGAGGTCGTGAGCTTGCCTGCGAACCCGTCGAGCAGGCTGTTGACGATCAGCCGTTGGCGCTCGTTCATTTGCACATCTTTTGTACGCTCCCAGAAGCGCGCCTTTCGAAGCACGGCGCTCAACGTAACCTGAGCTCCGTCGATCGCGCGGCCCAGGCAGCCGAGAAACCACTCCATCCACGGTGTGACGTCCATCGTGCCTTTCTGCGTGGCTTCGAGGATGTCGTAATAGGCGTTGCGTTCCTGGCGGATCTGTGTCGACATGCTGTAGAACCTTTGCGGACTGTTTTCGGACCGCGCCAGCGACATGTCTGCGATCGCGCGTGCGATGCGGCCGTTGCCGTCATCGAACGGATGTATTGTCACGAACCAGACGTGCGCTAGTCCGGCTTTGAGGACGGGATCGATCGGATCTTTGCCCTCGAACCAATCAAGAAAGGATCGTATCTCGCCAGGGAGGCGCTCCGCCTTGGGTGCTTCGAAATGAACCCGTTCCCTTCCCATCGGGCCAGAGATGACCTGCATCGGCCCCCGGCTGTCGTCCCGCCAACCTCCGGTCCGGATTTTGGTCAGGCCACTCTGGCCTGTCGGAAAAAGCGAGGCATGCCAGGCGAACAATCGTTCCTCGGTCAGCGGCTGGTTGTAACGGCGTGTCGCGTCCAGCATCATTTCGACGACGCCTTCGACCTGGGGATCGGCCGCCTTGAGAGCGCCAATGTCCATACCCAGCCGCCGGGCAACTGACGAGCGGACCTGCCCGGCATCAAGCCTTTCCCCTTCGATTTCGCTGCTCTTCAGAACGTCAGCCGTCAGCGTCTGCAGCACGGCTTCCTGCTGAAGACTAAACCCCAGGGCTTCCATGTGCCCAATGAGACGGCCCTGCCGCCGGCTGACGGAGGCGAGGGGTTGGGCGAGCGCTTCTGTACTCCAGCGGAACCGTGGCCAGTCGTTGCCCTCGTGGACGTACATTCTCCGCACAACCTGCGGATATTATACCACCCAATCTCCGCGTCCGTCCACCCTATTCTCCGCATAGTATGCGTAGGATAATGGACATATTCTCCGCATGGGGGAATCCGACTCTGCGGTCGTACCCTTTCCCGATTGACCGATGGTTCCATATATGGGAACTTAGTAGTTGAGGATCGTGACCGAAAAACGGATTCGGGAGTTCAT
>CAZKVF010000167.1:0-7007 GCA_964556085.1 uncultured Solibacteraceae bacterium | reverse complement strand
GTAAAACATTTCGCCGGTTTTGTAGACTCTTTCCTTCTGGCCGGAAACCTTGGTCACCACGTTGCCCTCCAGCACATAGGCCAGGACGAAACCAGCATGATGGTGTGTTTGGCCCACACGCCCGGGCGGGTACGGAACTTCACTGACGGTCACCTGCCAGTCCTCCATGGTGATGTTCGGAAGCTCGTGTTGAAATACCGGACCGCGATCCGCTTGGCCCGATTTGTTTTGAGCGGTGGCAGCGGCCTGGGTGAGCATAGCGAAGGCCGCGGCTAGAGCATTGCGCCGGGTAGTCATGACTATCGATGATATCTCGGGTTGCAAGGATTGGAGGACGCGCTCCATGGCGCGTCTTCCCCTCCAGTAGGCCCAGCGTCATTTCACCCACTCCGTTTTCCGCACCGTTTAAGTAGTTGATAAGAAAACTTACCTTTTTGGAAAGCGGGATGCACTATCCTCGTTCCAGGGCTCTCCTATGTTTCGATTCGATCAATTGATCCGCCGCGACATGATCGTCCGTGACGTGAAACAGCGCTATCCGCAGACCGCCCCGATTTTCGAGCGCTTCGGGTTTCACCCGGTCTGCGACGATTGCGATATCCGAACGGGTGCGCGGAGATCCGGCGTCAATGACACCGATCTGCTGCAGGCCCTGAACGAGGCGGCGTTCGGTTCCCAGGCTCAGCCTTGAGATGCCCTGCCGCGCAGACAGCCGCGGATGGAAACGGAGCGAAGTGATAACATGCAAGTCACCAATCCCCTAAAGAAACGCACTAACGAACGCACCCAGCCGCTGGACGTCTTCTTCGCACCGAAGACCGTGGCTGTGGTCGGCGCAACCGAGAATCCCGGTAGCGTCGGCCGCACCATCCTTTGGAACCTGGTCAGCAGCCCGTTCGGCGGCACGGTGTTTCCCGTGAACCCGAAACGAGCCAACGTCCTCGGCATCAAAGCCTACCCCTCCATCACAGCCATCCCCGAGCAAGTGGACCTGGCGGTGGTGGTCACGCCACCGCCCAGCATTCCGGGCATTATCCGCGAGTGCGGCGAAAATGGTGTGCGCGGCGCGGTGGTCATCTCGGCGGGCTTCAAGGAGATCGGCGCCGAAGGCGCGGCGCTCGAGCAGCAGGTGCTGGCAGAGGCGCGCCGCGGTAAGATTCGCGTGATCGGCCCCAACTGCCTGGGCGTGATGGCGCCGCTCACCGGACTCAACGCCACTTTCGCCACAACCGTCGCCCGGCCTGGTTCGGTGGGGTTCATCAGCCAGAGCGGCGCGCTTTGCACCGCGGTCCTGGACTGGAGCCTCAAGGAAATGGTGGGCTTTAGCGCTTTTATCTCCATCGGCTCCATGGTGGATGTGGGCTGGGGCGACCTGATTTACTACCTCGGCAACGACCCCAAGACGCGGTCGATCGTCATCTATATGGAGACCATCGGCAACGCCCGCTCCTTCCTCTCGGCCGCCAGGGAGGTGGCGCTCACCAAACCCATCATCGTCATCAAGCCGGGACGAACCGCAGCAGCGGCCAAAGCTGCGGCCTCACACACCGGCTCCCTCACCGGCAGCGATGAGGTTCTGGAAGCCGCATTCCGCCGCACCGGTGTCCTGCGCGTGAATAATATCGCCGACCTGTTTTATATGGCCGAAGTACTTTCGAAGCAACCCCGTCCGAAAGGGCCGCGGCTCACCATCGTCACCAATGCCGGCGGACCGGGCGTTCTGGCCACCGACGCGCTCATTACCGGCGGCGGAGAACTCGCCGAACTGACGCCCGAAACCATCCAGGCCTACAATGCCGTGCTGCCGCCCACTTGGAGCCACAATAATCCGGTCGATATCATCGGGGACGCCTCGCCCGAGCGGTACTCCAAGGCCCTCGAGATCGCGGCCAGCGACCCGAACAGCGACGGCATGCTCGTCATCCTTACGCCCCAGGCCATGACCGATCCCACGCGGATCGCCGAGCAGTTGCGCCCCCTGGCGCACGCCAATGAGGGCAAGCAGGAAGGTAAACCCCTGATCGCCAGTTGGATGGGCGGCGTGGATGTCGCCGCCGGCGAAGAGATCCTTAACCGCGCCAACATTCCCAGCTTTCCCTACCCCGATACCGCGGCCCGCATGTTCAACTATATGTGGCACTACAGCTACAACCTGAAGGGCCTGTACGAGACGCCTGCTTTGGAGGCCGGCGGCTGGGTTCCCGATCGCCGCCTGGCCGAAGACTTGCTTCAAAACGTCCGCCGCGCCGGCCGCACTATCCTGACGGAAGTCGAGTCCAAACAGGTGCTCGCTGCCTATGGGATCCCCGTCGCGCAAACATCGGTTGCGGCCTCAGCCCAGGACGCGGTGGCGGCCGCGGCTGCGATTGGCTACCCCGTGGTGCTCAAGCTGTACTCCGAAACCATCACTCACAAGACCGATGTCGGCGGCGTGCAGTTGAATCTGCGCTCGGCAGAGGCTGTCGAAACCGCCTTTGCAGCCATTCGCCAGACGGTCACCGAACGGGCGGGCGCGGAACACTTTCAGGGCGTCACTGTGCAGCCCATGGTGAAGTTGAAGGACGCTTACGAGCTGATCATCGGATCGAGCCTCGATCCGCAGTTCGGCCCCGTACTGCTGTTCGGCACGGGCGGACAACTCGTCGAGATTTTCGCGGACCGCTCGCTGGCGCTTCCTCCGCTCAATACCACGCTGGCGCGGCGCATGATGGAGCAGACCAAAATCTACAAGGCGCTCCGGGGAGTCCGCGGCCGCCGCGGCCTCGATATGGCCGCGCTCGAAGTGCTGCTGGTGCGCTTCAGTGTGCTGGTCGTGGAACAGCGATGGATCAAGGAGATCGACATCAATCCCCTGCTGGCGTCCCCGGACGGGCTGGTCGCACTGGATGCCCGTATCGTGGTCCACGGGACTGGGGTCCCCGAACAGGACATTCCGACTTCCGCCATCCGTCCCTATCCGACGCGTTACGTTTCCGAATGGACCATGAAGGACGGTACCCGCGTGACCATCCGGCCGATCCGTCCGGAGGATGAGCCGGTCATGGTGCACTTCCACGAGACACTTTCGGACCGGAGCGTGTACTTCAGATATTTCCATATGATGAACCTGGAGATGCGCGTCCAGCATGAACGGCTGATGCGCACGTGCTTCATAGACTACGACCGGGAGATGGCCTTTGTGGCAGAGCGGCGCAACCCCGAAAGCGGCGCGCCCGAAATCCTGGGCGTAAGCCGCATGACCAAGGTGCACTGGACCAATGAGGCCGAGATGGCAGTGGTCGTGAGCGATGCCTGGCAGGGCCGCGGATTGGGCAAGGAGTTGTTGGCGCGCCTGCTTCTATTTGGAGCCGATGAGAAACTGGAACGGCTCACCGCCGACATGCTGCCGGAGAATCGCTCCGTCATGCGCGTTTGCGAAAAGCTCGGCTTCACCTTGCATCACTCGCTCGACGAGGAAGTCGTGAAGGCCGAGTTCAAGTTCTAGGACACCGAAGTGGGACAGGCCTCCCGGCCTGTCAGGTTCACTGCACGGCTTTCGGCGGCGCCACAACCGCCGGAGCCGGCTTGGCGAACTTCGCGGCATCGATCGCGGCGTCCGCCTGGTACTCGCGCACCTCGTAAGTAGACTGCCCATTTGTCCAGGTCACTGTCCAGGCGTACGGTAGCTTGACGCTGTTCACGGCGCGGTAGTCTTTGTAGTCGATCTGAAGCGGGTTGGTGCCCACCTTAGTCTCGATGTAGCGCACCTGGCGCAGCAGGAGGCCCGATTCTTTATCGAAGTACAGTTTGATGCGAGTCTTTCCCGCGCCCGTACCCTGAATGACTTGCACTTCGCGATCTTCGATCGCTGTCACCGGGAAGCCGCCGCGCCAGTTGGTGAGCGCGTCCTTGATCCTCGCAGGAAAGAAGAGTATCGCGTCCAGGCGCGCGCCATCGATCTCGGATCCAGGAAGAAGCGGGAACAGGTGGACCGGTTTGTCCGCCGCGGCGATCCAGCCGCCGGAACCGTCGAACACGCTGGTGCTGTCGCCGTTCTGCGTGTGTATGGTGGTGGTCAGCTGCGCGGGCGCTTTGGCGTAGAGTTCGAACGGGACCTTCTCATGGTAGGTTTCGTAACCTTCATAAGTGCCCTGCGCGGTCAGGCTGGTGAGCGCGGCCAGGCTCTCGGCCCCGCCAATCGCCGCCATGTACTTGTCCAGAATCTGATCGGGCGCCGGACCGCTCTGGGAGTTCGGCACAATCTCGATCTCGTTCGGATCTTCGGGCGGAACTCCATACTGCTCGGCCAGGCTCGGAATGGCTTTGGGCCGTTCGTTGCCGTGGTGACAGGAATAACACGTTACAACCGGCCGCCCGCCGAAGTTATTCCGGTTGATGGCGTTGACCATCTGAATCATGAGCCGCGACATGCGCTTGCGCGGCACGTCATCGGCGAATTTATCCCAATTCTGCAAGCTCTCCGGAACATGGCAGTAGACACAGTTCAAGCCGAGGGAAGCGGCAAAAAAGCCCATCGTTCCCATGAATTCATTCACGGGAATTCCCTTCAGCACTTGAACGTTCTTGAAGACTTCATCGGACATGGGCTGCTTGTCCCCGCTGGGCGGCTGAGCAGCCAGGCTGAATGGCAGCAACGCCGCAAGTACCAGTCCGCGGCCGGTTTTGAGTTTATGAAGCAAAGCGTCACTCATCTAAGAAATCACTTAGCCACGGACGGACACCGATGAACACAGATAAATGCGCAAGGGCTTATCCGTGTTTATCCGTGTGCATCCGTGGCTCAATCATTTGCTTTTGCTGTCTAGTGGACTACGCCGCCCGCCGGATCGCGGACGCGCTTGTTGAAGACATCCACTTCGTCCGCCGGAGCGCAAAGGTCCTCCATCAAGCCGGTCCAACCGTCCACCGTCTTGATCGCATTCTTGTCCAGCTTGCGGAATTTCTTGGTCTGGCTGACCCACGGCTTCGTATAAACCTTCGGATCGGTGATGATCATCGACAGTTCCACAACGTCATACTGCGGACGCGTGTAGCGCTCCTCGAGCACCATGTCGACGCTGTGAGGATAGCCGAAATGATCCACCCAGGTCCGTTCATCGACGCCAGTGGTTGTGACCACGAACGTGTCTCCCTCCCAATGGCCGCTCGAGTAGCCCCACCAGCGCGGCTGGTCGGGATCCATCAGAGGCATGCGGCCATCGGTCCAAATGGTCCGCGTTCCGTAGCCCCACTCGAACTGCTGGATGATCTTGTCGGGTAACACGTTCATCTCCATGGGATCGGGGTAAATCAGCGCGCGGCTGGGACCCATGGGATTGCAATATTGGTATGGATCGGTGCCGTTGGCCGGCGGCACGGCGCGGCGGCGTCCGATGTGCTCCTCGGGGTGCGCGTTGGCATCGGCGCTGGCCAAAAGCCGCCCGTACGACGGTTTATTCGCATCGAACATCTTTTGCCCGAGGGCCGTGAATGGAGGCACGTCGCTGCTGTAGCCGCGGTCACCGCAATCGCGGCACGTGCCACCGCCGCCGTAGCCGCCGGGCGTGCTGTTGCGCGACCAGATCCCCGAGAGATCGTGCTTTTCGTACGGTTTGTTGTCGTTGGCCGAATTGTGGGCCGTGAATCCGCCGCGGCCACCGCCGCCGCGGCCCTGCGCCCATCCGATGGCTGTGAGCGGCAGTGTGCCGGTCACAATCGCGAGCACCAGGCGGTTGCTCATAGCGAAGCTCCCTTGCTTTTTCAAGCTACTGTTTCGTTTCCGCTCCGCCGGGGGCGCCCAGCGGCGTGAGCCCGAGAATATTCTCTCCGTTGGCCCCGACGATCTTGTTAATCACACCCACCGGCGTCCCCGCGCGGGAGGGCGCGAGCGTAATGGTGACCTCGGTGCCCGGCGCCAAGGCCGCCTCGGAGCGCTTCTTGCCCCAACCTTCCTGCTGCAATTGCGCCGCGTTGGGAGCGATTTCGCCGCTCCAGTGCACCACGTTTCCATGTTCGTCTTTGACGTCGAAATATATCGAGGGGTGCGGGTTGGCGTACTTGAAATCGGTTACCGTGGCCCTCACCGAGAAGACTTTCGACTGATCATAGGAAACTGCGGTCCCATGGTGCGCCGCAAGGGGCATGCCGAGCGCGACAGTCAAGCTTACCAGAATCAGAAAGCTGCGATTCCAGTTATACATACTCACCTCTTGAAATTCCTACTTATTAAATTCAAAAGCAGTCGCCGCGGGAGTGGAAACAGCAACACCCGTGCCTGATGACTGCACATCACCGCTCACCGCAAAGAAGCGGTTGCCGATGACAGCGCCCGCCACACCGTGCCTCGGGGTGGCCATGGGTGGCAGCGTGGTCCAGGTGTTCGTAGCGGGATCGTAAGCTTCGAAAACCCGGAATGCGGTCTGCACCACCGGATCCTGCCACTCGCCGCCCGCAACCAGGATTTTGCCGTTGTAGACCGCCGAAGCCACGGCGCTGCGCGCGGTGGGCATGCGCGCGCGCGGCGCTTCCCACATGTCGGTGGCCGGATTGTAAACTTCCACCAGCGAGATATCGGACGCGATGCCGATGAAGGCCGCGCCCACGCGCCCGCCGATGACGTAAATCTTGCCATCCACGGCGCCTATACCCATATGATTGCGAGGCGTTGGCATATTGGTTCGCGCGCGCCAGGTATTCGCCTTGGGATCGAACTCTTCCACGGTCCCGAGAACATTCTGCCGGGTCTGCTGGTTGATGTAGTTCTCTTTGGCGCCCGGCGCCGTGGTGGCGCCGCCGATCACGTAAATCCTGCCGTTCACTTCCGCGGCTTCGGCCGCGCCCCGCTTGGTAGGCATAGGAGCCATCGCTTTCCACGAATCTTTAGCGGGGTCGTACTCCCAGGTGTTGTTGATCGGTACCCAGGCCGCCGGACCGACTTCGGGATAAACGAACCCGCCGAAGGCGTAAATCTTGCCATCGTACTCGCAGAAGGCCACGTGGTGCGAGGGTAGCGCCATCGGCTTCTTCTT
>CAZKVF010000166.1:0-12370 GCA_964556085.1 uncultured Solibacteraceae bacterium | reverse complement strand
TATCCTTCAGAAAATCGTCAGCGAGCACGATCTCGCGCATCTCTTTCTTGAACTCCGGTGTCTGAGTCGAGGCCCAATACTTGTTCCAGCAGCCGAGGTAGTCTGGCCCATTACAGCCTTCGGGATCGAACGCGCTGATATTTTTCGGCAGCTTACTCGAATGGCAGCGCGCGCAGTTCTCGGCGAAGACGACCTTGCCACGTGTCAGAAGCGCCTTGTCTTTGGTCAGATACTTGTCGCCGCCGGGCGCGTCCTTAAGGTAATGCGGGTCAGTAGTCTTGAGAAAGAACTCGGCGGTGGCGAAGGTTTGCGCTTCGGTCGCGACGAAATACGCTGAGTTCTTGCGCGACACGCTGATCTCGATCGGGCTCACCGGCTTTCCGCCGACCAGCGCGTTGAAGTGCAGTAGCCATTCTTCGCTGAAGGTCCCGATGTTGAGATAGACGCGGTTCAGCGCCCCCATGACGCCCACGGAATCGGAACCGTCCTTGAGGACGCGCGGCGTCCACACAGTGTCTGGCGCCTTGTACAAATCCGCGAGGGGACCTTCTTTCAAGTAATCATTGATCTGGTGATTGTTTTGTTCGCCGCCGGCCAGCGTTTCTTTTCCCCAACGCTTCGCTTCGAGGAGACGCGGCAGCAGTTGGTAGACCGCATTCATGGTGCGCGGGTTGTTGATGTTGTCGGTAGAGATCAGCGAGGTGTCAAGCGTCCCAGGGCGGTAAGTATGGAACACCTGGAAAGCGAAGTTGTGTTCGTCCGCGCTCCAGAAGAATACGCGATCGGTCCAGAAATACTGTGCGCCGACGTTGGAGCTCAGGTTCTCCCACTTGGGGTGATTGCGATCGGCGGGCGGCCGCACTGGATTCGGACCAACGTGACAGAAGCCGCACGACATACCCACGCGATAGGGCCGGATAAGGTCCTTGGAATTGTAGTAGGCCGGGTCGGTGTAGTAGCGGACCGGGTCCCATTTCTTCTGGGCGGCTTCGTCGAAATCAGGATTCGGGAAAAGCCGCAAGCCGACAACACCCGTTGCGTAGCCGTAATATGAGCCTGCGGGAATGTTCTTTCCGCGCGCGCCATATTTCACGCCGGGATATTTCTGCTCGTTTTCGAACGGGTCTGCCGGGCAGTTGCCGCTGCGTTTGTCGAGCCACAATCCGAAGCGGTTAGGGTCCGGTCCCGTGGCCTTTTCGAAGCACGGCTCGTTTACCAGCCCGTAATAATCCCAGCGGTTGTCGCGATTGCCTTTCAGGCTGGGATGCGAGGAAAGGGTCTTGACGAAATCAAGGGCGCCCACGCTGGCCACGGTCATCTTGTCCCACAGCCGGTCATTTCCGCCGGTCCAGACGATCCACGTGTTCCGCCCCTTGGCCTCATCGGCGTTGAGCGGGACGCCGCTGTCCATATCATGGAAGTAGTCTTCATCCGCGGCTTTGAAGTAGTCCGCCTTCAGGCCGGCCAACTGCGCCTCGTCCTGCACATGGCCGATCTTCGGGCTGCGCCACCAGGTGATCGCAAACCCCACGCCCACCAGGAGCAACATCAAGACAATCACAATCAGAAGTTTTTTCATTTGGTAACTCCTACCGAGCTTGGCCACCGAGCCGCGCGATATAACGCAGCGCCCGCACACTTGGCATGAAAAAATATGCGCCGCCGCGCACGGTTATGAACTGCGGGACGCTGCTGAGGCGGCGCGCCATCTTTCCCTCGCGCTGGATGGAGAAATTGCCCGTCACCGGGCAATCTCCCACGGCCGCGCGGTTTCCCAGGAGGGGATCGCTCTCCTCCGTCAGCCCGTTAAATTTGGTGCGCATCAGCCAGGCGTTCTGCACGAACTCGAACTGGCGCGCAATATTGGCGCAGAGGCAGGCGAAATGCAACCCGCGCGGGGCTTCGCCCGCACGCGCCGGCTGAAGTGCTTCGTCCGGAGTGATCTTGTCGCCGTACTCGCGGCCCCGCCGGAGAACCCGGTGGAACCGCGTGGAAGCAATCAGGTCATCATGAAAACCCGGGCGCGGAATCGCCAACCGGCTCAGCAGGCCGGCGATCGGGCCGGAGGGGCGTCCGAACAGATCCGCATTGCGCGGATTGGCCCGGCGAATATGCGCTCCAAAGGGACACTGCGTGCCGCGCGGATCGCCATCATATGTGAACGCATTTCGTGGTGCGCCAGCTTTCTCCGTGACGTGGCCATTCTTCTGGGCCGCCGAAGGGATCAGCGGTTCGCCATCCAGGCTGCGGCCCACCATGGCTGCACCCAGTTCATAGCGTTCCAGCGAACCGCCGGCGGCTTTGTCGAGGTATTGCCAGAAGCTACGCACGTCCTGCTCGAGGGTTCGCAATACGAGATAGGTTCCGTTCCTGCCGAGATCCTGGCGCGAAGGCTGATCTTCGGCCGGCTGCAGTTCGTTCGCGGCAGCCTCCCCGGAAGCAAGCAGCGGCCGTTCAGTGTATTTGCCGTATTCGTTGGGATAGCCGAGTAACAATTCGCCGATGGCCGCTACGTTTTCGTATGTCAGCGTGGTCCCTGGGGCAGTCCGCTCGCGCTTCCAATCGAACTCCGGCTGGCTAATGCCGTCCACAAATCCGAACGGCTCGCGGCCTCCCATATCGGATGTCGCCAGCGTGGCGATCGTCTGGAACGCCGCGGCCCACGGGTCCTTCTGAACCTGGCGCATGAATGCATCGAGGTTCTGCTTCGCGTAGAGCAGTACGACCAGGTCCGCGCCCTTGCCGGGGCCGCCCCACAACCAACGCGACGGATCGCTCTTGCCGGTGTCACCGAGCCGGCGGGAACGGCTCGCCTCGCCCGCCATGCCGTTAAGGAACTCGGTGGAGAATGCGGCCATCGCGCTCGCGGGCATACCCAGGGCGCGCAGGCCGGAAGCTGTGAACGCAATTTGCAGCGCGGTGTCAGGGGCGGATGGACGGGGTTCAGCCGTGGATACTGGGGCGGATGCGATCCACGCCCGCGCGGCTGCGGCGTCGCGAATTCCCAGCAGCAGGAAACGCGCTTCCGTCAGCTTCGCATAGCCGAAGGCGGCCAATCCCTGAACATCGCTGTAATCGACCGGTGTCACATTGCCTCTCAAAGCATCGCTACCCATTCGCTAGCCTGTCGCTCATTGAGCGAAGGCTTCTCCAGCCCTTCGCGAATCCGGCTGTTGCGCTCGAGGTCGTGAGCCGTCAGTCCAGCGTGCGCGTTGTACCAGACGTCAGTGGGTAATTGGTGGCGGAGCAGGACATATTTGAACGGCTGCTCGTTCTTCGCGCCTTTCAGCAGGAGCCACTCGGTGTGAGGATAGGTCACGCCGTTGCTGAATGTGACGTTCAGCCCGAAGGCCACCTTGTTGATGAAGTCGTCGTTGTAGCTTTCGCGGCTCCCGTCATAGTTACTGGCGAAGAACATGCGCGTGCGGCCATCCAATGGCACCCAGCGCGCGAAATGAATGGTGCGTATGCGCGCCAGGCAACCGCGGGTGTAGATGGTACGCGCCGTCAGGTCAACAATAAACAGGACCAGCCTGACAATAGCGCCGCGCAGCCACCCGGGCTTGAGCGCGCCCATTACGCTGAACTGATTGGTGACATCGCGATCTTCCAGCGCGGCCAGAAGGGATGCGTGTTCATCGGCGCGGGGCGCGAACTCGGGGTCCGTGTTTTCCAGGTGGCGCAGTCTCCAGGCCAGCAGAAGTAGCGGGATCAGGGTCACCGGCAGGGTCACCACGCCGCCAACGATCAACAGCGCCAACAGAACCCAGTCGAACAAGTGCATTAATGACCAGGCAAATGGTGTCGCCTCCGGCGGCGACAATCGCAACCGGCCTGCGGCTTTCTCCTTCTCGGTGAATCCGCGCAGGGCCTGATGGATTTCACGCGCTGGGCGATCGGCCAGGCCCGGCGTGTGTTCCACAAACTCGAGCAAGCGGAGCCTCAGTTGTTCCTCCTCGCGGGTTTGCTTCACGGTCCTTCCGACCCAGTTGCAATAGTTGGCTCCCGACCGCACTTCGTGAGTTGCCATCCAGGCATAAAGGTCGGCGTCCTGGGAAAAGCCGTCGCAGAGCGAGAAAATCCGCCGCAAGCCGGCTTCGGCGTGTTTCACCAGGAGGCGTAGGAAGGCGTCATAGTCGCCGTCGAAATCGCCCAGAAATGCAAAGTAGACGGGCGGATCGGGCCGGTGGACGCCGTAGAGCAGTTCGATATCTTTCGTCGTCTGGTCGTCCATTACCAGGAGTCGCGCGAAGTGCAAGCCCTCGAACCGCGCGAATGGCATTAGCACGTTCTCCGGGTTCACCACGCCCGGTTCGAAGTTCATGGTGGCGAGCAACTCGCGCATCGCGCCGATCCGAGAGCGATCGAGCGGTGCAAGGATCATGAAACTCGACTGCGGTGTCATGGAATCTCTAGTAGTTTTGCAGAAGGGCGCCGGTGCCGTGACGCGCCCGCTCTGCAGCCTCAATTACCAGCGGCTGCCGCTTTGCCAAGACCACGCCCCTCCAGATGCGCGACGACCGCATCATGTCCTCCCTGAATCAAGGACTGCAACTTCCGGTCGTCCATGTTGAATTCCGTGGTGCCTACGCCCTTTACCGGAAGGCGGCAGATCTCCGCGCTTCGTTTGCGGATCTCGTCATTGTCCGCCGCGCCCATCATCGTGTCGACAAGACGGGAAACCCGATTTACAACGCCCAGTGGTTCACCTGACGTGGCCGAGGGCGCCGGCTTGGTCCCGATCGGGTCTTTAGGAAGTTGTTCATCGAGCAACAGGCCCAGGTTGAGAGCAGCATTGGGATCGGTGTCGCCCATGATGTCGGGGACCGATTCCGCAATCAGCCGAATGGGGAAATTCGAGAGTACACCTCCGTCGACCATGACATTCCCGGCTTTCCGGCGGCCCTGGTATTGCCCCCAGGCTTCCTGCCACACCACCTCCCGCCAAACAAACGGGATGCTCATCGACATGCGGACTGCCCAAGCCAACGGAACGTCAGGCGCGGTGCGGTGGTTGATCACCAGCATCTCGCCATCGGTGGTGTCGGAGGTGACTACGGACAGATCCACCTGTTTCTTCGTAAAGAAGGTCTTCATGGTATCGGTCGCGGCGATACCCTTGGCCGCAAGCTTTTCCTTAATCCAGGCGAGGAAGGCGTCGCCGGCAAACAAGCCTCCGCACTCGACGAGGGAAAACAGCTGGGGATAAACCGGGGAACCGAGGAGAAGGTTCAGGATTTCGCGGTCCGCGAACATGGGCACCCGGATGGTGCGCAAAGCCTGCATGGTTTCGCTCTTGTCTTTGTCCTGGTCGGTGAAACTTGCCGCGACCGGCCGGTCCATGAACGTCGCGAAACGAGGGTTGCCGTCCAGTTTTTCAGTAACCAGGGCGATGAGTTCGGCGGGTGAATAACCCGCCGCAACCGTCGCAGCCGTGATCGCACCGGCGGAGGTCCCAATTAGACGCCGGATCGTATGTCCGTGCTCCGCCAGGGCGGTTAGGGCGCCCACAAACGCCGACCCCTTTGCCCCGCCGCCCTCGAATACCACGTCAAAAAGTGCCATGTCTGCTCATTTCGATAAAAACAGGTGGGGCAGGCGCCTCGGTTTGCGGGTCCGCGACAACGCGCTTTCGCGTTCCAGATTCCGCTTGCCAACACATTTTTTCCCCAGCCTGCGCATCAATCAAACGTTTCATCCCCCGTCGGTTCGTAGAAGGGCACATCATTCATCCTGTGGCGAAGCCTGGAAAGAGTGAGGTACATCCGTTTACGCGCGCGGCTCTGGTTCCCCAGGGGACGATGTTCGGGAATCGAATGCCACGGATTGAATGATAGCCGCCTGGCAAAATCCAATTGCGCCGGCGAATCGAATTTTTGGCGCGGGATGTGCAACGTGGCCGCGGATACGCGCGGAGAAAGCTTCTCGGGCCAAAGCACGGCATTATTTTCGATGGGCATCAGGTGCGGATCGGTTTGTCTCTGCAAGCGAACATCGAATTCCACGTCTTCTTCCGCCAATGTCGCGACCATGGCATTTCGTAAATAATCGTCGGGTGGACGCAAAGGCAGGCGCGGGATCGGGGTCCGCCGTTTCCGGAGCGGCCAAAACGAATACTGCATCGCCTGGCCCTCTCCCAGCAGATAGGGAACGCAACTGAAGTATGGCGCTTCGAACGGGCTCGACTGGGTCTTGATCCACAGCCCCTGCATGATCAGGTCGAGCACGTGTGAGCGATGAAAATTGACGAAATAGAAGATCTGCGCGTTCTTACCGCTTTCGACCTGCAGTTGCGCGTTGGCCCGGGTGTCAGGCGTGACAAACGTCGGCGGCGAGACGCCGAACATATCCTGGGTGAATTTCTCGTCATCCATTAGTTTCGGTCCAGGCACTCCCATCAGCTTGACGCTGATACTCATAAATCCGACATCGTCGATGTCCGGAGTAATGTACGGCCCTGGTCCCGAGAATCGCACCCATGCCCGGAAGGTGCGCGGCTCCGCATAGATGCCGTGGCGCAGTTCCGGAGGCAGATTGCCGTGAACCCGAAACTCGCCGCGCACGATGCCATGAGTCTTGGTGTTGCCTCCGCGTTCGAATTCGCCGGGTTTCCAAAGCCCGCGCATCTGCTTTTCAAAGCTGGCGATGATGGAATCGAGGTAGGCTTCCTCGTCCGGCATCGCCTTTTCTTCGGCGATCTTGAGCCCTTCGTTTGGCCGTCCCCGGTTGATCAAGGCCGTAACCAAGCTGGCTAAGGGGTCCCTTAGCACTGCGTCAAATGCCGGCCGGAATAGCGGATCGAACCGGCGCTCCAGGTGCACGAGGGAGGTGGACGTATCCGCCAGCCAGTTCAGGAACCGGGAGCCTGTGTTGGCTTTTGGAATCGGCCGATCGGGATTCACAGTTTTCCTCTGGAACGAAGGTGAAACTCAAATGCGCCGCGTATCAAGCTCGACTGCCATGGCATGGAATCCGGCCGAAACCCGGCCTATGCCGCGGACGCCGGGAACTGGAGACAGAAATCGATGAGCCGGGTCTTCTCCCAATACACTTTGCCCAGGTAGAAATTGGGCGCGATCAGCCGGATCTCATCCCGGATCCAGTGGGCCACGAGGGACGTCTTGGAGTAATCCAGAACGATGCATTCCTGCCCGTCGAGCCAGCTTTTGTCCTTGTAGACCTCGGCCACGATTGCGTTCAATCCGAACGGCAATATGCGGTTGGTCAGCACGCCGCGCTTGCCGTCGAACGTTTTGCCCTGCCAGCCAAAGTGGTTAATAAATTCCGCGATCTCCACGCTGAACGTGGTTCCCGGCGCAATGATCGCCGTCCCCTTCGCTTCCCCGTCCGGTATCGGTCCAGCCGGGCTGGCCTTAAAGAGATCGTCCAGCTCGAGTTGGCTCATTTTCATCAATTGAGTGGGATCTGAAACGACCGTTTTGCTGGTCCCCGCTTCCATGTCAACCTCCGCTCTTCAAAAAGTGAAATAACTATTACAACCGTTTCCGGCGGCTGTCAATCTGTTTGTGTATTTTGTCACAAGCCGGAGGCCAGAATGGAATCCGCGGCTTTTTCCCCGATCATGTAAATCGCGCTTACGATGAAAAATCCGGGGATGCGGGGAAATACCGAAGCATCCACCACGCGCAACCCTGCGACGCCATGCACGCGAAAATTGCTATCCAGCACCCCGCCCCTCTCCGCTGGTCCGATGGCGCAGGTGCAGGAAGCGTGGTGCCCCCAGGCATGGCTGCGGACGAACTCCGCGAGTTCCGAATCCGTCTGCCGCGCCGGCCCTGGTAACTCCTCTTTGGCGATCAATCCCTGGCGTTCCAGATTCGCGCTCAACCTGCGAACAAACCGGATGCCGTCCACCACCGCCGCAACGTCTTCCTCTCCTCCCTCACGGAAGTAATGAAAATCGATGAGCGGCGTGTCGCGCGGATCCCTGGAGCGAAGCGTCACCTGGCCCGCGCGGTTTCGCGAGTGCGCCTTGAGAACGACCCATGTGAGGTAATTGTGATGTTCCTTGAAGGCGCGGGAGTAACCGGGCTTGTAACCGGCAAAGCGGGCCAGCAGGCCCATGCAGAAAAGATCAGGCACCTCACCGCAGGTCTTGGAGCGGCGGAAAACAGTCATCACCGCGCCGTTAGTGGCGTAGAGGCCGCAGCGGCGCGTTTGCCACTCGAGGAATTGCGCATCCTTGGTTGTAAACGACGCACCCGCATAGGCGTCCCAGCTTTCGAAATTCATGCGGTTTACGACACCAACCTCGTACCGGTCCTGAAGATTCTTTCCCACTCCGGCAAGCTCCACGCGAACCGGGATTTCGTGCCGATCGAGCTCCTCGCGCGGGCCGATCCCGGAGAGCATCAGAATTTGCGGAGTATTGAAGGCGCCGCCTGCCAGGATCACTTCGCGCGCGGCCATAAGGGTTGCCGGCTCGCCCGCCTCACTGCCAGGATTCGCGTGCGCCCGGTAAAGCCGTTCGCCGCGAAGGTATTCGACGCCGATGGCCCGGTTCTCTTGATCCAGCAGAACTCGCGTAACCAGGGCATTGAGGACGATTCGCAACCGGTCCGGGTAGCGCCGCGCCGCTTCCAAAAGCCGTTCCCGCGTTCCGGTTCGCGCGTGCCCGCGCGTAGTCAGAGGCACATAGCGAATCCCGGTGGCATTGAATTTCACCAGGCGCCAGTCATTCGGGTCGAGGCCGCTTTCCAAAAACCAACGAATCCGCTCGGCCTGCCGGCCGTCTTCGGCGAACGCCTCGCTGGCTGCGTTGATCACCATGTCGGCGAGCGGTACGTTCTCCATCATGGCGAGCGGCATTACCTTCTCGGTCGTGAGCCAGCCACGCCAGCCGTGCCGTGAAGGATTGAATCCGAGCCGCGCCAGCCAACGATGAAGAGGACGGTGCCGGCAGCGCTCGATTCGCTCGAAATACTTGCGCATCCGCGCCGCAGCCCAGCTTGAATCTCCGGTCAGATCCCGGATGTAATCCCAATCTGCGTTATGCGGGTAAACCAGGATCATGGCGTTATGGGCCGTGCAGCCCCCCATGGTGCCGGCGCGCGGATACAGAACGCCGCCCTGGGATGTCCGGTAGTTCGGGTCGAGTCGCTGCTGGTCTTCGTCGTCGTAATGCCGGACAAAGAAGTCCCATTTCATGGCAGCGTTTTCGGAAGCGAAGGCATGAAAGGCGGGCACGTCGTAGTCAGCCGGGAGACGGTTGCTTTCGGGCTCCACCGGATCACCGCCGCGCATCTCCCGCGGATCGCCTCCAGCTTCCAGCACAACGACGCGGCACCCCGCTTCGGCCACGCGCGCAGCCACGGTGCCGCCCCCCGCGCCCGAACCTACAACGATGTAGTCACATTGTGGGGCAGGCGCTTTCGCCTGCCAACCCGATTCGTGGGGCGGCCCGCTAGTCAAATGTCACCCAGCCCTGCATAATCAGGCTAAGAATACCGGCCGGTTTTCCATCTGTCAATTACAAAGCGCTCAGGGTTTCCATGCTACTCTGCATCGGGAAGCCCGACGCGCCAAGCATGCCTCGCGGTGAAATTCTGGCCCTCCCTCCGGACGGCCGCCTGCTGTTCCTCACGCGATTCATCCGGTTATTCTCCTATGGTTCGCTGTCGGTCATCCTGGTCTTTTACCTGACGGGGCTCGGCCTAAGTAAAGCGCAAACAGGCACGCTGCTCACCTTGATCCTGCTCGGCGACACCGCTGTGTCGCTTGGCTTGACAACCCAGGCGGATCGCATCGGCCGCCGCCGGATGCTCATCATTGGCGCCATCCTGATGGCCGGCGCCGGCATCACCTTTGCCTTCACGCGAAATTTCTTGCTTCTGGTTATCGCCGGAACGATCGGCGTGATCAGCCCCAGCGGCAACGAGGTGGGGCCGTTCCTCTCGATCGAGCAGGCGGCCCTCTCGGAAGTGGTTCCCAGCCGGTCGCGGACAAACGTTTTCGCCTGGTACACGCTGACCGGATCTCTCGCCACCGCGGCCGGCTCTTTAGCGGCCGGACGGCTCACAGAAATCCTCGGCGCGCGCTCCGTCACACCCCTCGGAAGCGAGCGCGCCGTCGTTATTCTGTATGGAGCGCTGGGGCTTCTGCTCGCGCTTCTATTCACCCGCCTTTCGGAAGCAGCCGAAGTGCGAGGCGACCCGGGTGAGGCTCCTAAGAGAGCCACGCTCGGCGTCGGCGCGTCGCGCTCAGTGGTTATGAGGCTCGCCGGTCTCTTTGCCCTGGATGCCTTTGGCGGCGGCTTTGTGATTCAGAGTCTTGCGGCTTACTGGTTTTTTATCCGCTTCGGCGTGCAGCCCGGAGTCGAACTCGGCGCAATTTTCTTCGGCGCCAACGTGCTCGCGGGATTCTCAGCCCTACTGGCTTCCCGCATAGCCTCGCGAATCGGCCTGGTCAGGACCATGGTCTTCACGCACTTGCCCTCTAATATCCTGCTGATCCTCATACCGCTGATGCCCAACGTACAACTGGCGACCCTGGCTCTTCTGCTCCGCTTTAGCATCAGCCAGATGGACGTGCCAACGCGCCAGTCGTACACCATGGCCATCGTTCGTCCCGAAGAGCGCTCCGCCGCCGCGGGCATTACGGGCGTAGCCCGCACCACGGGCGCTGCGCTCGCCCCCGTGTTCGTAGGTTTTCTATTCGCCCAGCCCGCTCTGGTGAACCTGCCATTCATCATCGCCGGGGTCTTGAAGATTGCGTACGACTTGCTGCTGTATCGGGCGTTCGTGCGCATCCGCCCGCCCGAGGAATAGCTCACGCGCAATAAAACTTAGCCAAGGATGAACACCGATAAACACTGATAAAAGGCAAAGCCCCATCCGTGTTTATCCGTGTGCATCGTTGGCCCAAATCGTCATTTGCCCGGCTGCATGTGCTGCGCGCGATATGCCGCTGCCGCATCCGGTGAGGCTAAATAATCCAGCAAAGCTTTCGCCCCGGCCGGATCTTTCGCGTGAGAAGAAATGAACCCGACCAGCGTCGTGGGCGCGGAAACGTCTTTCGGAAGCGGTCCTACGATGTCGATGCCGGGCTCGTTCATTTCGCTCACAAACGTCAGCCCGATCTCCGCCTCGCCCTTGGCCACCATCGCCATGGCGCCCGCGCCACCTTGGGCGCGCTTGAGCTTCGACTCCATCTGGCCGGCAATACCCAACTTCTTCAGCGTCTCGTCGAAGCTGACGCCCGCCGCCGCTCCACCCGCCGGGTTCGGATAAGCGACCGACTTGGCAGCCAGCAGCGTCCGCCGCACCGCATCCGCCGTGGAGATATCGGGCTTGGGCGCACCCTGCCGCACCGCGACTCCCACCGACACGCTCGCCAGCGTCTTCGCGCTATCGGCAACTACGTTCCCCGAAGAGAGCACTTCCGGATATGGCGGCTGCACGATCGGCACGTCGAACGGCTCGCCCTTTGCGACCTGCTGCTTGGTTCCGAGGCCCGATCCGAAGGTCGCTTTCACTTTGTGGCCGGTCTTGTGCTCAAAGCCGGGAATCAGTTGTTCTACCGCTGCCCGGATGCCGCCCGGCGCGATTAGCGTAACCTCGCCCTGAGCGTTAGCGTAGTATGGACTGCCCAGGATCAAGGCAATCAGCACTGGGGAAGACAGGTGTCTCATAGTTCCCTCCGTCCCATTGGTTGGAAGACCATAATACACCGCAATCAGGCTTGTTCCCGGACGTCCGTTGCGTTAAGTTGTCTAACTGGCATTCAGGAGGATCCATGCATATTCGCTCGCCTTTCGATCGCTGGCTGCCCGGCCTGGCGCTGACCGTGTTGTCCGCTTCTCTGGCTTTCGGGCACATCCGCATCTACCCGACCGAATCAAATCTCGGCGCGAGAGAGAAATACACCATGCGCGTGCCCAACGAGAAGCAGGTGAAATGCGTCCGCATCGAAGGCGAATTTCCGCCGGAGGTCACGATTTACGATTTCGAATTCAAATCGGGCTGGAAAATCGACTTCAAGAAAGACGACAAGGGAAAAATCGTGGGCGCTGTGTGGACCGGCACCATGATGCCTTACGAGTTTGTCGAATTCGGCATGCTCGGAATCAACCCCAAGGAAGGCGCCAGCCTGGTGTGGAAATTCGTCCAGTATTATGACGATGGGTCGAAAGAAGAGTTCACCGGCCCGGTTGGCTCCCGGCTGCCGTCGCCGGTAACCGTTCTGAAGAAAGCCGCCCAGTAAGGCTGCCGTTCAACCGGCCAGCGTGGACACGATCAGAGCCGCGACCGTGAGGGAGCGCCCGGAACATTTTGCCTGCTACCGTCGTTTTGTTTTGATGGAGGCCGATCATGTTCTGTACACAGTGCGGCAAACAATTTAGGTGAGAAGG
>CAZKVF010000165.1:0-8055 GCA_964556085.1 uncultured Solibacteraceae bacterium | reverse complement strand
GTCGGGTTGTGCGGAAAGGAAATCAGCAGCATCTTCGGCTTGCGCGCCGCGGTTCGGTAGAGATCCTTGAGGCGGCTTAAGAACGTCGCGGCATCGGGCATCGGCAGCATGCAGGCATGGCCGTCGGCCATGATTACGCCGTATTGGTGAATGGGATAGGCCGGGTTGGGCGAGACCACCACATCTTCTGGTCCGACTGTTGCGAACAGCAAATGGGCCAGGGCATCCTTGGCGCCGATGGTAACGATTGCTTCCTTATCAGGATCGATTCTTACCCCGTAGTTTGTGGCATAGCGTTGAGTGATCTCTTCCCGCAGTCTGGGAATGCCACGGGATTGCGAATACCGGTGATTCCTCGCGTTACGTGCCGCCTCGACCAGCTTGTTCACGATCACCCGCGGGGTAGCCCCGTCGGGATTGCCCATTCCCAAGTCGATCACGTCGATCTGCGCGGCGCGTGCCTTCGCCCGCATCTCGTTGATTACGGCAAACACGTAGGGGGGAAGCTTCTCGATCCGGTAAAATTCGTCGGAATCCGCTGGCATTCATCTATTTTACGATGGGGCTGCCACGCGGGGCAGGCTATCGCCCAGCTACTCATAGGGAACCTGCCCCGCCGCCATCACGCCGCAGCTGTTTGAGACGCGACGATTTCGGATTTGCCCACCGGTTCCCGCATCTTCTTAAAAAACAGGAGCCGGTCTCCGAGCTCGTTCTGGTCGAGCTCCACGCGCACCGAATCACCGGGCTGAATCTGGCCGGTGGCCAGGAGATTCGCGAGCGGCTGTACCAGAAGTCTTTCCACGGTCCGTTTCAGATGGCGCGCGCCATAGCGCTCGTCCGTGCCTTCTTCCAGTAGAAAATCCTGGCCGTCCTCGCTGACGTCAAACTTGATCGACGCGGTGGCGGCCTGAGCAAGCCGCTCGCGAATCGATTCCAGCTCGAGGCGCAGTACGCTGCGGAGTTCCCTCGGGCCGAGCGGCCTGAAGACCACGACTTTGTCCAGGCGGTTCATGAACTCCGGCGAAAAGTTACGCCGGGCGGCATCCACGCCCGTGTTCGATAACTTCTCCGTGCCCGCGCCGTCAAGCGCCGCTCGAACAGGCGAGAATCCCAGCTTCGGCCGGACGAGCGTTTCGATCTGCCGGGCGCCCAGGTTGCTCGTCAGGAAGATCAGCGCGCGCGAGAAATCCACGCGGCGGTTGTCGCCAAGCGTCAGGCACGCCTTATCCAGGATGCCCAGCAGCAGATTCCACAAGGCATCGCTTGCTTTTTCGATCTCGTCAAAAAGCACGAAGCTCAGTCTGACGTCTTCCGTCTGGTACTGATTTAGTGCTTCCTGGCTCAACAGCGGGTGCGTTTCGCGGTGCCCAAGATAACCGGGAGGCGAACCGACCAGTTTGGCGATTTCATGGCCGTGCGAATATTCCGCGCAGTCAACCTTGATCACCGCGCGCGAGTCCCCGGCCAAGGCTTCCGCCACCGCTTCCACTGTCCGGGTCTTTCCCGAGCCGGTCGGCCCCAAGAAAAGAAAGGAGCCAACTGGCCGGCCCGGGGTAGTGAGCCCGGCCAGAAAGGTCTGATACACGCCGACGATTTCGCGCACGGCCTCGTCCTGGCCGATGATGCGCTCTCGCAGCTTGCCTTCCAGGATCGCGGCTTCTCGTCCGATCCGCAATGGGTCCAACAAGATCCCTGGAGTCATACCCTGCCTCCTTCCAATTCTTTGGATGCAGAGCGCAGGCTCGAATGGTGTAAAGCTTTTGGATTGACTTTGTAAAAGAGCGTAAGGACGGGGGAGAGGCCGAGCCGGGATAGGAGCCCTGGAAACCGGACCGGCAAGATGTGCCGGTTTTGTGCGGCCGACCGCCGGTGACAAGATCACCGGCGCCCCCCGTACAGAGTCATAATAAGAGCGAATGGTCCGAGTTATCCTGGGGTGTCGATTGCGCGGGTACTCAATTTGAACGGACGGGGGTGTCTTTTGAAACGAACATTGGCTTTACTTGCGTCGGCCGCCTTGATCTCCGGTTCTGTGGCGATGGCGCAGAATCCGGCTGAGAAAGCGTCCGGCCCGACCGCGCCGGCGGGCGGGGAACTGGCGGACGGGTTGGCCCAACGGTTGAGCCAGGAACTGCACATCAAGACCGTGGTGGGTGAGCCAATTAAAGCGGGAGCGGTGATGCTGATCCCGATCCTGATGGTCGATGTCAATTTCGCCGGCGGAGCCATGCCGACACCAGCAGCAGGCGCGCCGGGGGCCTCCGGATTCCTGATGAGCGGGGAGGCCCGGCCGCTGGGCTTTGTGGCGATCACGAAGAGTGGGACGCGGTTCATCAGCGTCGCGAAAACGCCGGCCAAGTGAGGTGACCAAGATGAAGATCATATCCGGATTTCTATCGGCAGCGGCGTACGCGGTGTGCTGGGCCGCTGGCGGGCATGCGCAGCCCCTGGCGAAGCCGCTGGCGGATTTCGACAAGATGGTTTCGGAACTCAAGTCGAGCAGCGTGGTGGGAGAGCCAATCCGCGCAGGGGATACGACGGTGATTCCATTTGCCCGGGTGCAATTCGGTCTGGGCAGCGCCGGCGCGAAGGGGGGTGTGGTAGGAGGCGTGGGTGCGCAGACCGTGCCGCTCGGCGTCGTGATCGTGAGCGGAGACGAAGTGCGGGTGGACCTGCTGGAGCCGCAGGAGGAGAAGACGCCAGCGGTAATGCGGCAACTGACTCAGAGCATCATCGACCGGAAGGTGTCGTTTATGGTGAACGGACTGAATATTGGAAACGCAACGGGGGACATCGCGGACCTGACTCCAATGATTACCGGATTGATGGGGCAAACCATGGTGATCGTTAATGGGCTGAACCTGGGCAACCTGAACGCCCCTCGTCCAGCTACCAGCGATGCGGGCAAGACCGCTGCGGATTTGGAGTCCATAGCCAGCAAGAATCCTACTCCGGAGAATTACTATAAGCTCGGAGAAGCGTTGAGGAAGGGTGGCGAGAAGGAAAAAGCTGCAGCTGCGTACCAGAAGGCGATCGATTTGCGGCCGGGCTATTCGGACGCGGTGCGGGCCCTGGCGCGGTTGAACGAGTGAGCTCCCAAGGTCCAACGCTACGGCTGCATAATTAAGAAGTCGACTTGACTTGGAACAGCGGAGCGATGGAATGATCTGGCAACCTGCGCTACGCGTACAGAACACTGGGCAAGAGCCCAACGTTTTATCGATCCTGTCGCCGCACTTCGCATCGATTGAATGATCGTCAAGCATGGAACCCCTGCGGCTTAGGTTATAAAGCCTCTTAATCACCACCGTTCCCGCGATAACTGCCGCTTATCGGGCCCGGTTGCCAACCTCCCTAGCTCCTATTGCTGCGAGGCCGAGCCGACGGCCGCGCGAAGGTGTATACTGTTTCCCACTCAGGAGGTTGGGCATGAAAAACAGAGAGAGATGGGCTTTTTCTATCGCCGTTTCGGTAGGAGCGCTGCTGTTCGCCGCCGCTACGATGCTGGCGCAGGGCCCGAAACCAAAGCACGTCAACCGTGCTATCGAGCTTTTGGAGCAGGGTCAGCCGATTTACTACACCGGTTCGCATTCTGGAACCGAGGGGAGCTTCGAACAGGGCAAGAAGGACGCACAGACGTACGCCGATTACATCAGCTACGACATGGAGCACGCTCCGTTCGATGTTAAGGGATTGGCCGAGTACATGAAAGGCCTCGTAGCGGGTGGGCCGACCAAGAGTGGCCACCGCACGCCGGCGGTGATCGTGAACGTGCCGGTTAACGGTACCGACGAAGCGGCCGTGCGAGCGAACGCCTGGATGTTCCAGCAGGTTCTGGCGACCGGCGTCCATGGGATCCTGCTGACTCACGCGGATACGCCCGGCGCGGTGCGGGCCTTTGTGGAGGCTTCACGCCTGCCCATCCACAAGGAGGGCGTGGACAAGGGCGTCAGCGAGGGCCGGCGCGGTGCGCATGGCACGCCCACTGCCGCCCAGATCTGGGGCGTCTCTCAGGATGAGTATGTGAATAAGGCCGACACCTGGCCCCTCAATCCCAACGGTGAACTGTTGCTGGGGCTAAAGCTCGAAGACAAGTACGCCCTCGCGAATGCCGAGGAGAACCTCAAGATTCCCGGCATCGCTTTCGCCGAATGGGGTCCCGGCGATATGGCTTTGTCGCTGGGCGTGAGGGGTCCGAACGCGGAGAAAGATCCCAAAATGCAGGCCGCCCGCGCCAAGGTTTTTGCCGCCTGCAAGGCCAACCATATCTTCTTCCTGAATTCGATGAATCCTATGAACGTCATCGACATGATCAAGGAAGGTGTGATGGTGGGGCCAGCCAGCCAGGAGGCAGCGGAGATCGGCCGCAAATATACGAAGCGACAGATGCCCTGGTAATGACGTTGGCAGGCGAAATCCGGAACGGACCCACAAACCGGGGCGCCTGCCCCAGCAAAGAAGAATTTCAAGTCGAACGAGGATAGGGGTTTAATTATGCGAACTAAGTTGTTTGCGGCAGTACTTCTTGTTTCCGGGCTGCCGTTAGTAGCCCAGACCTTCGGAGAGATCACGGGAAGAGTTAGCGATCCGAGCGGGGCCGGGGTACCGGATTCAACTATCACGCTAACCAACACCAGCACCAACGCGGTCCGTCAGACGACAAGCGGCAGCGATGGTATCTATTCCTTCCCTTCGCTGGCGCCCGGTGTCTACAACGTTCGAACCGAGCATACCGGCTTCAAGAGCGTGATGAGCAACAATGTCGAGGTCCAGGTGCAGCAGAGCGTGCGTCTGGATTTGACGCTTGAGGTCGGTCAGACGTCGGAGTCCATCGAGGTCTCGGCCAACGCCGATTTGTTGCAGTCCGAGAACGCGACCGTCGGTACCGTAGTCGAGACGAAAAGCATCACCGAGCTTCCGCTCAATGGCCGCGAGTACCTGAACCTGGTGACACTGGCACCGAACGTCAGTAACCTTGCGCCGCCGGCCGGCCAGGCCCAGTCGCGGCAGGGCGGCGATCGCGCCAACCTGTCGATCTCCGCTGGCGGGAACAGGATTGTGTACGACTATTTCACGCTCGACGGCGTAGTCAACACCGATCCCAATTTCAACACCTACATCGTGCTCCCCTCGATCGATGCTTTGCAGGAGTTCAAGGTCCAGACAGGCGTCTATCCGGCCGAGTTCGGACACGAAGCGACGCAGATCAACGTGCTGACCAAATCCGGCGGCAACAATTATCACGGTTCTCTGTTCGAGTTCGTGCGCAACAACTATTTCGACGCCCTCCCGTTCCAGTTCACCAGTGTGCGTCCGGGCGTCTCGCCTTTCAAGTGGAACGATTACGGCTTCGAGATCGATGGCCCGGTGCGCATCCCGAAGCTGTTCAACGGCAGAAACAAACTCTTCTTTATGGCTAACGATGAGTGGCTGGTGCAGCGGCAAAGTGCCCAACAGGCCTATAGCGTGCCCTCTGCCGCCATGTTCGGCGGGGATTTCCGCTCAACCGCCTCGTACCAACTGCCCACGATTTACGATCCCACCACGAAGATGCCGTTTTCCAACAACATGATCCCGTCCAGCATGATCAGCCCGATTTCGCAGAAGCTTTTGAAGTATTACGATCCGGCCATTATTCCGGGCCCGCTGACCAGCAACTACGTCCAGAACCTCAACTCTCCCTTTAACCGCGACGGCTTCGTGCTGCGAATGGATTTCGTCGAATCCGCGAAATCGCAGTGGAGCGGTCGCTATAGCTGGGGCGACGAAAACCAAACCAACCAGACGATCAATGTCAGCGGCGCCAGGATCATCACCAATTACGAACAATACATGGGCTCCAACACGCGCATTCTTTCTGCCAACGTCGTCAACGAAGCGCGTTTCGGCTATTCGCGGTTCTACAATTCCCTGGGCGCCATCGCGCAGGGCAGCGAAAACATCGTCAGCGAGCTGAACCTCCCTAATCTGGTGCCCGGGCCACCCGTCACCTGGGGCATCCCCAGCGTGACTTTCAGCAATTACAGTGGCTTCGGCGATAATTCCGACGGCCCTTACCAAAACCAGAACAACACCGCTCAGTTCATCGACAACGTCTCCTGGATCAAGGGCAAGCATGCCTTCAAATTCGGCTTCGAATACGATCGCCAGAATTTCAACCAACTCGGCAACCAGTATTCCCGCGGCCAATACAGCTTCCAGCCCAACGCGACACAAGGTGCAGACCCGGTTACGGGCAAACCTACCGGCGGCGACGCCTTCGCCGAATTCCTGCTCGGGGATGTCTACCAGGCCACGGTAGCGGTAGCTGCCGCCAACGTGCAGTTTCACCGCAATGCCTACGCCGCGTTTGCCGACGATACCTGGAAGATTACGCCCAAATTCACCCTGTCACTCGGGTTGCGGTATGAATTGACACCGCCCTTCACGGACCAGATCAACAATTTGTTTATCGTCCATGTGCCGCAGATCTATGAGAGTCCGGGCGCGCCGCAGTCGAATTGGCCTTACTTTGTAAGGATGGGTAATTGCACGGATCCGTATAACGCTAGTCCCGCCATCGCCGTCCGCTGGACCAAGACCCCGGCGGTCTGCAACAACGGGCTTCTGCCCAACCAGCTCATGGACACGCGCTTTACCGATTTCGCGCCCCGCTTCGCCATCGCCTATTCACCCGATTCCAAGACGGTGGTTCGTACTGCCGTCGGCATCTTCTTCAGCCAGGATAATTCGAATTCCGTGTACTTCGATCTGGGCCGCAATCTCGCTGTCCGTAACTCGAACATCGCCACTTCGGGACAAGCAACCGTCAACTATGACAACGCCTTTCCTTCGACTAGCGGCTTGACGGTGCCGGTGGGGCCGCCTTATGCCTACTCCGACAACCCCCTTCACCACACGCCCTATACGATGCAATACCTGTTCAACATCCAGCGCCAGTTCGGCGCTAACTGGTCGGTGGAGGTCGGATATCTCGGGTCGGTAAGCCACCACCTCTATGGCTTCTGGAATCAGAACGAGGGAATCCCCTCTCCGACGGGCACGGCTGCCTCGCATCTTCCCTTCGGAGACTTCACCTACATCCAATCGGTCGAAGATATGGGCAACGGCGAATACAACTCCCTCGCCGTGAAGGTCAATAAGCGTTTCAACAACGGCTTTAGCCTGCTCACCGCGTATACCCACGGCATATCGTTAGACGATACCAGCAACATTCGCATTCAGGGTTATGACACGCTTTTTCCGCAGAACAGCTATTGCATCCGGTGCGAGCGCGGCCCCTCCTCATTCGATACCCGCAATCGCCTGGTGGTGTCTCCGCTTTATGAGCTGCCGGTCGGCAAGGGAAAGCCGCTGAACATCAACAATTCAGCGGCGAACGCGATCGTTGGCGGCTGGCAGGTCGGCGGCATCTTTACGCTGCAAAGCGGATTGCCGCAGAACATTATCATCGGCTCTCCGGACAACTCCAACACGCAAAGCGGATACGACCGGCCGAATTCAACCGGCGTCGGTTCCGGCACCTCCAACCCGAGCCCGAACGGATGGTACAACCGTGCCGCCTTCGTCGAAGCACCGTTCGGACAATTTGGCAATGTCGGACGAGACACCGCCCTCGCTCCCGGAGTTTTCACCATCAATGCCGAGGTACACAAAAACTTCCGCATGCCCTACAAAGAAGGTCACCAGGTTCAGTTCCGCGCGGAAGCATTCAACGTGCTAAACCACCCCAACTTTGGGGGACCCAACGGCAACATCCTGGCGGGGGCGGCATATCCCGGAGCCCCGGCGAATGCTCCCCACCAGGGCTTTGGCGTTATCAACACGCTTGCCGGCGGCGGCGGCGGCGTTGCTCCTAGTATCCCCATGCGGCAGTTGCAACTGGGGTTGAAGTACACATTCTGAGTGGGATAAGGGTCCCTCGCTTGTCGCGTGAAAATGACCGCTCCCTGACGGTCGCGGCTCCGATAGCAACAGAGCCGTTACCGTCAGGGCCACGGTATTCGCAGCGCCTCGAGCCTTATTCCAGCGCGAACAGCCAGATCGCGCCGC
>CAZKVF010000164.1:0-6858 GCA_964556085.1 uncultured Solibacteraceae bacterium | reverse complement strand
CCTGCCGCCGTTTGCGGGAATCTGGCGCGGCCACCCTTAGGATTCGTACAATGGACGTGTCAACGTGTGGAAGGCTGTATCGACTCTCGCCGTGCTCGCGCTATTGGGCTTATGGGCAGCCGTTATAAAGCGGCGTTAATTCATGCATTTGGATTTTCAGCAAGCGCTTCTGAACGTGTTGTTGCTGTGGATTCTGACGGCGCCTCACGAGTTCGCTCACGCCTGGGTTGCTACGCGGCTGGGTGACGATACGCCGCGGCGCGATGGCCGCGTGACGCTATATCCGCTAGCCCATGTAGATTGGCTCGGTACGGCCATCCTGCCATTTGTGACCTCGCTGCTGAGCGGTGGCTTCCTCGGATGGGGTAAACCGGTGCGCACCGATACTTCGAAGCTGAAGGGCGGGTTGAACGGCCTGGCACTAGTCGCGCTGGCCGGGCCCTTTAGCAATGTCATCATGGCGGTAATCCTCGCGGTCCTGGCCGTATTGTTTCTCCATGCACAGCCCGCCTTCGCCGAATTCGCCGCGCATGGCGTGCAGCTCAGCCTCTACCTGGCGATTTTCAACCTCCTCCCGGTTCCCCCGCTGGACGGTTCCAAGCTACTGTTAGCTGTGCGAATCCCCATGGTGGTGTATGTAGAATTGGCGCGCTTCGGTTTCTTGCTGCTCATCGTAGCAGTGTCGGTTTCCGATTTCGGCCAGTGGATGAACCAGTGGAGCTACGTGGGCGCGCGCGCCATTTTCGCCATGGTGCAGTGATCCCGAGATCGTTCCGCGAAGTGTAGACGCGATTCGGCTACGAGATGGCGTAGCGCTTCATCTTGTTGATGAGTCCTTGACGGCTCAGGCCCAACTGCCGTGCCGCCTGCATCTGGTTGTTGCGGGTTGCCTGCAGTGTATCGAAAATCATCCGCCGCTCCAACTCCTCGACGGCTTCTTTCAAGGTGGTTTTGGGGTTCGCGGCCAGTGAAGGAGGCCGGATGGGTCCCGTCGCGGGAATCCCCGCCCAGAGGTCCTCCTCCTCGATCACATTGCTGGGTGCGCAAGCAGCCATCCGCATCACTTCATTGCGTAATTGTCTTACGTTGCCGGGCCAATCCGCCGCCACCAGTTTACGCACCACTTCCGGGGAGAATTGCATCGCCGCCCCACCCGTTTCCTTACAGTACTCCTTCAGAAAATGGTTGGCCAGCAGCGGGATCTCTTCGCGGATGTCCCGCAAAGGCGGCATGTGGATGTGAATCACCTTGAGCCGGTAATACAGATCTTCGCGGAAGGCGCCTTTGGCGATCTCGGTTGTAAGGTCCCGATTGGTGGCCGCCAGAAGACGGACGTCCACCGGCAATGGCGCGCGCCCCCCCACTCGTTCCACGACTCGCTCCTGCAACACCCGCAAGATCTTGGCCTGTGCCGCGAGACTCAAATCGCCGATCTCATCCAGAAACAAGGTGCCGCCATCGGCCTTTTGAAAGTGCCCGATTCGCGACATGACGCCGGTCGCCACGCCTTTCTCGATGCCGAACAGCTCACTTTCTACGAGGGTTTCTGGCAGGGCCGCGCAATTCAACGCCACGAACGGTTTGCGCGCGCGCGGGCTGGTGTAGTGAATGGCCTTAGCCACCAGTTCCTTGCCTGTACCGCTTTCGCCGGTGATCAGAACATTGACCACGCTATCGCGAATCCGCTCGATAAGCCTCACCACCTGTTGCATCCGGGATCCCGCGCAGATGATGCCATGGGTCGAGTAGCGGCTTTCCACCTCGCGCCACAGGTTGCCGTTCTGCGCCACCAGCTCGTCTTGGCTGCGGCGCAGATCGCGGATCAACTGTGCCGTTTCGATGGCATTGGCTGCATGGGAGGCGAGCGCCGACAACGCCTCTTCGTCGCGCAACTGGAACGGCCCAGTTCGCTTGTTCAGCACCTCAAACGCCCCTATGATCGCGCCAGTCTGATTGCGGACGGGAACGGCCAGCAAGTTGTGGGTACGATAGCCGCTGCGGTCGTCGATCGCGGTGTAGAACCGCGAATCGTTGTACGCGTCGCTCACGTTAACGGTTTGACCGGTGCTGACCGCATGCCCCACGATTCCCAGCCCGGCATCGAAACGCAGGATCTCCCCGCTTCCCAGCGCTACCTTGGACCACAGTTCGTTGGTTTCGCGGTCGAGCAGGAAAATGCTGGCGCGATCGCAGTCGAGCAGATTGATCGCTTCCCGCGCGATCAGGTCGAGCAGGGCGTTCAGGTCCCGCTCGGAATTCATCTTCTGACAAATGGCCAGGATGGCCGAGAGACGCTCTTGCAATCCCGCCTGTGGACCAGGTCCCATGGCGCTCCCAGTCTATCGAACTGACGTCTGGCGTGTCCACAAAGTAGACAGAGAGGCACCACCTTGACACCTCACCCAGTCGAAGGACTTATTATCGTTTTTGGCAAATCACTGAAAACAAAGATAATGGAAAATGCCGAACTGTGGCCACTGGAATGCTTCGCAGTTTGCAGGAAGAGGGCACGAATCCTCTTCCCGCCCGCTAACTGACTACAACCGGAGGATGCCAAAGGCCCAGACGCCTCCCCCGAAACCCTTCGGGCCGCGTATAGAACCTCGACTCCTGCGCTTCCCAATCGGAAGCGCAGGCCACCTCAGACCGTTTTCGTCCTACGGTATAGTCAAGCACATGGGACGATCACGGCAACACCATTACAGACTCACGATGCGTTGGACGGGAAACCAGGGGCGCGGCACCGCCGATTACAGGGCATACCGGCGCGATCACGAATACTCCGGGACGGGGAAGTCCGCCACGATTCTCGGGTCGTCTGATCCGGCGTTCCGCGGCGATCCGGCCCGTTACAATCCCGAAGAGTTGTTGGTAGGGGCTCTATCCTCGTGCCATCTGCTTACGGTGTTGCACTTGTGCGCGGACGCCGGAATCGTCGTCACCGGGTATACCGATGATGCCGAAGGAGAGATGGACGAAGGCGATGGAACGGGCCGCTTCACCCGCGTTACTCTGCGCCCGCGGATGGTGATCACCGATGCATCGCGTGCCGCCGATGCCGCCGCTCTGCACCAGCAAGCGCATCACGGCTGCTTTATCGCGCAATCGGTCAACTTCCCGGTCGAATGCGTGCCCAGCATTATTGCCGAGCCGGGGCCGCAGGAAGCGGCTACCGGACCAACGCTTTGATCTTCTGGTCGAATGCCTCGTACGGCATGGCGCCGATGATCAACTCTCCGTCTACGCCGTCAGGAGTGCTTTTGCCCAGCACAAACGAGGGCGTTCCGTTGGCGCCGATCTTCTCCGCGGTTTGGGAATCGCTGCGAATGGCGGTTTTGTATTTGCCGCTTTCGATGCAAGCGCGAAAATTATTAATGTTTAGCTTCAGCCCCAGCGCATACTCAGCCAGGCTAGTCATGTCGAGTTTATCGGGGTTCGAATTCATGCGGTCGCGCATGGCCCAGAATTGCCCTTGCTCGCCGGCGCATCGGCCGGCTTGTGCCGCCTGCAGCGCGTTAGGGTGAAAATCAAGCGGTAGATCGCGGCTCACGAAACGCAGCGTCCCCGTATCGATGTAATTCTTTTTCAACTCGGCGAACGTCTGCACGTGGAAACGCTGGCAGAACGGACACTGGAAGTCGGTAAACTCAACCATGGTCAGCGGTGCATCTTTGGAACCCATGGTATAGGCTCCCTCGATGCTGATATTGGCCTTCGTGATCTGTTGCCCGGATGGCCCGGGAGAGCCCTGTTTTTCCAATAGTTCGCGGATCTGCCGCAACTCCTTGAGAATGTCGTCGGCCTGTTGCCGGGTAATGCCCTTATCGGCTGCGCCGAGCGGAAGCAGAAGCGCCAGCGGCAGCGCCGCCCACTTCATGAATCGAAAGGAATGTCTCACTCGCGTCCTAATCTCTTTCCAGGAGCAGCATGTATTGGCTGTCCTTGATCTGATCGCGTTCGGCGAGGAGCCGGAAATGGTTGTCCGCGATCTCTTTGATAACATCGGGCTTGTCTAGCCGAATGTGGGTCATGGCCTGCCCGTTGGGCATCGCTCCGGGAGTTTTGTAATACTCGACAAGCACGAGTACGCCGCCGGGTTTCAGCGCCTTGTGAATTCCCGCGAGAACCAACTGGGGATAATCGAAGTGATGGTACGCATCCAGCACCAGAACTTCGTCTACCGAACCCGACGGCAGCGCCGGATCTTTATCGGTTCCTTTGATAAAAGATATGTTCGAGAGTTTCTCATTCGCTGCCCGCTCCCGCGCAGCCGCCAGGAAGTCATCGAAGATATCCTCGGCCAACACCTTGCCGGTAGCGCCAACAGCCCGGCTGAGGAAGGGCAACATATATCCGATTCCCGTGCCCACGTCGGCCACGGTCATACCAGGCCGTATCCCCATCGAGGCAACCAATTCGCGCGGCTTCTGCCGCGCGTCGCGATCGGAGGCTCCCAAACCCGCAGCCACGGCCTGGCGGCCCTCAGAGGTCTGGTAGCGCGAGTTAGCGTCCTTGGCAACCTGTCCGGCCAGCGGCGATCCCAGCAGAAACACGGCCGACAAAGCCGCGTATGTTTGGCGTCCCTTCACAACGCAGTCTCCATCGGAAGCGCCAGCGGCGGCTCCCGCAAAAAGTCCAGGTGCGACATCTCCTCCACTGCATCGCGAATAGATTGTTCGCTGGTAGGCTCGGCGGTGATGACGAATGGCAAGTCGTGCTTGGTATCGCACGGTTCCTGCAAGACAGCTTCCAGGCTGATGTGTTTGCCGGCCAGGATACCCGCCAGCCGTGCGATGATCCCGGGCCGGTCGTCTACCCGGAAACGCAGGTAGTACGCTCGCTTCTGCAAAGTGACCGAAACCGGCTGATATTCGCCCAAACGTTCATGGGCGAAGGGTGAAACGCGCTCCGGGCTTCCGCGGCGTATTTCGCGCGCCACGCGCATCAGATCGCTCACCACCGCGACCCCTGTGGGACGCGGTCCCGCACCCCGTCCGTAGTAGAAAGTGTCTTCCCCATATAAGCCCTTCACCCACACGGCGTTGTAAGCCCCCTGCACGCTCGCCAGGATGGTGGACCGGGGAATCAGGGCCGGACGCACCGAGAGAATCAGGCCGTCGTGCGTCTGCCGCGCGGCGCACACGAGTCGGATTGTGTGCTGTAACTGGTGGGCATATTGAAAATCCATGGGCGAAATGCGCCGGATCCCCTCGACGAAAATGTCGGATGGGGTGATCTTCTCGCCGAACGCCAGGGCAGCGAGTAGCGCCAGCTTCGAGCGCGCATCCAGGCCGTCGATATCCGCGCTGGGATCGGCTTCGGCGTAACCGAGCGCTTGGGCTTCGGCCAGCACCGAAGCCAGCGATTCGCCGTGCTTCTCCATCTCCGTAAGGATAAAGTTGCTGGTTCCGTTCAGAATTCCGTACAGCGCCGTGACGCGATCGCCCGAGATGCCCTCGCGCAATACAGCATGAATGGGAATGCCGCCGCAGACACTGGCTTCCATCGCCAGGTTGATGCCCGCGCGTATGGCGCGGTCCCAGATTTCCGGACCGCACGCTGCCATCAGTTCCTTATTCGCGGTGACGACGGATTTTCCGTTGGCGATGGATGCCGCGATAATCTCGCCCGCCACGCCCGTCCCGCCCACCAGCTCGGCAACCACCTGGACGCCGGGATGACTCACCACTTCCCGCCAATCCGAGGTCTTGAATACCGTGCCCAGTGATGATGGAATTGTCTTCGCGGCGACCGAGCGGCTGCACACCGCTGCTACCTTCAGCCGAAACCCCAGTTTGAGCGCGATCTGGTCTGCGTTTTCGGCCAAAATTGCCAGTGTTCCCGAGCCTACGTTGCCCAGCCCCACCAGGCCGATGCTGACTTCCTCCATATTTGCTCCATAATAACAGCCCGCGGCTGTGCACCTCGTTATCGAAGGTTCACAGGGAGATATCATACAGGTAAGGCCTCTCATGAAACGCATTTCTCGATGCGGTTTGCGGACGTTATCTCTGGGCGCCGTCTTTGGTTTCGCCCTTGCCCAGGAACCGGGTCAGTTGCCTACCCAAGCGCCCCCGGCAGCGGATCGAGCCGACGTTCGGCTGCCTAGCGGGAAAATGCAGCGCGATGAGATTCTCAAAGCCGAGCACGAGCAGAATCTCAAGGATGCCGCCAAGCTCGCCGAACTGGCGGACGACTTGAAACAGACCCTTGAGAATGAAGACCGGTATTTCTTCTCTTTGACCACCGTAAAGAAAACCGAAGATATTGAAAAGCTGGCTAAGAAGATCCGTACTCGCCTGCGGCACGACTAGCCTGCTGGCCTGCAACCTGGCGGCGCAGCCGGCGGCGAGCGCCAAGCCTGCGATAGCGCTGGTGGATGCTGCCGATCTCTCGCAGTGGCAAACCTGGTGTAGGGAAGTCGGTTGGCAGACCCTCGCGCCTTCCGTGGACTCCAATGCGAACGCGGATGCGCGACTGCAAGCACTCGCCACCGTGATTCGCGACGCGGTCCAGAACGGCGCCGTGGACCCTGCGCGGATTTACCTGGCAGGCCGCGGTGGGGCGGCCGCGGGAGTCTTTTTCGCCATTTCCCGCCTGCCCACTCTGTGGGCCGCGGCAGTCGCTCTCGGCGGATCCCCACAACCCGCCATCGACAACGATCGTTTCTTCGCGGCAAACTTTACGAACGTGCCGGTGTTGTGGGTCAGCCCCACCGCCGACGATCAGCCGCTGGCCGGGAAGCTTCAATCCGCAGGCATCCCGCTGGAGTGGCGATTGCGCGAGCAGGTTCAGATGTCAGCGGTGTTCGAATGGCTGGCAAAACGCTCGCGCGACGAATACCCGCCCGCCATCGAT
>CAZKVF010000163.1:0-7295 GCA_964556085.1 uncultured Solibacteraceae bacterium | reverse complement strand
TGAGCACCCCGGCGGCTCGCCTGATTGCAGGTGGCGGGGACAAGCTTCTCTTACTCGAAGAGGTCGAAGCCTTGTTCTCGTCGAACGTATTGGTTGTGGACGCTTGCCGCTATGTGGTGCGTCAGGAAGACACGATCGTTTCCCTCGCAACACGGCCTGTTTTGTTTGCCCTGGCACGCGCACTGGCCGAAGCGTGGCCGGAAGACGTGCCGCGGGACGCGCTTCTTACGCGAGCATTTGGAGCGAGGCTCGCCGATGAATCGCATCGGGGACGTTTGCGAGTCGAGGTCGGCCGGCTTCGTAGGGCGCTGCGGAGGATGGCGGGGATCACCGCGACAAAACGAGGCTTTCGACTGGCGCCGCGCGGCGGACACGAGGTCGTCGTGCTGGCGCAGCCCGTGGATGACCAGCATGCGGCGGTACTTGCGTTCCTGGCCGACGGTGAATCCTGGTCGAGCTCGGCCCTCGCGCTTGCTCTGGGAACCAGCCAGCGCACAGTTCAGCGGGCGCTCGACTCACTCGCAGCAGCGGGAAAGGTGCAGTCGGTCGGCCGTGGCCGGGCTCGCCGCTGGATGGCCCCGCCTGTGCCAGGATTCACGACGATTTTGTTACTCCCCGCGCCGCTGCCGATTGATTAAGGTGTAAGCATGCAGCGATCAACCGCTGAAATCGTTCGTGAATATGGACCCTTCCCGGCTGTGGACCATGTGCACGGAGTCTCGTACGACGGGCGGCACGTCTGGTTTGCCGCGGGAGATGTGCTGAAGGCGTTGGACCCGGCGAGCGGCAAGACGCTGCGCTCGATCGACGTCGCCGCGCATGCTGGAACAGCGTTCGATGGCAAGCACCTGTTTCAGCTCGCGGAAGATCGCATTCAGAGGATCGATCCGAACAGCGGCCGAGTGCTCGCCACGATACCAGCGCCCGGCGGAGGCCGTGACTCCGGGCTCGCTTGGGCCGAAGGGACACTCTGGGTGGGGCAGTATCGGGACCGGAAGATCCATCAAATCGATCCCGAGACAGGCGCCATTCTTCGTACAATCGAATCCAACCGCTTCGTTACCGGCGTCACCTGGGTCGACGGAGAGCTGTGGCACGGCACCTGGGAAGGTGAGGAGAGCGATTTGAGGTGCGTCGACCCTCAAACGGGAGAAGTTCTGGAGACACTCGAGATGCCGCGAGGAGTCGAAGTTTCAGGACTCGAGTCAGATGGCGGGGATCAGTTCTACTGCGGGGGCGGAAAGAGCGGAAAGGTGAGAGCCGTGCGGCGCCCCAAGAGGGCTTGAGCAGTCCTTCCGGATTGACAAGCGCCCGCGGTCACATGCTCGTCAGCAGCCCATCTTTTCCGCCAAATCCACCATGTCCTCGGCTACCACGTCGAAATCGCCGGACTTGGCGGTGTCGGCCTGTCGGGCCGGGCCGTATTCTTTCGGCCGGTGAATGAAGCCCGTGCGCAGGCCGAAACTGCGGGCCGACTGGAGGTCGCCGCGATGCGCCGCGGTCATCATGGTCTCTTCCGGTTTCAGGCTGAGCAGTTCGACCGCAGTCAGGTACGATTCGCGGTCGGGCTTGTAGTGGCGCGCCAGCTCGGCCGAAAGGATCAGGTCCCAGGGCAGGCCCACGTTCTTGGCCATATCGGCCAGCAGCGAAACGTTCCCATTCGAGAGCGGCGCAATGGTGTATTTCTTTTTTAGCCGCGCAAGGCCGGCCACCGAATCGGGCCACGGCTTCAGCCTGTGCCACACGCGGTTCCAATGGTCCTTTTCCTCTTCCGTGAGGCCCTGGATTTCGAATTCCTTGAGCAGGCTGTCGAGGATCATGCGGTGCAGCGCGTCGAGCTTGGTCCACGGCATCTCGCCCTTCCGCACTTTCTCCATGGCCGGCGCATATCCGGCGCGCCAGCGATCGGCGAAGCGCGCCCAGTCGATCGAAATGCCTTTAGCCTTGCCCCACTCGGTGCCTTCGGCGATGATCGACCCGCGCCAGTCAACCACGGTTCCGAAGGTGTCGAACACCAGCGCCTTCACGCCGTGCGCTTGCGAACGCACCGGCCGCGCAATGATCGCCGTCACCAGGCCTGCCGACACGGCGCGCAGCGTCTGTCTGCGATTCCAGCTCATAGAATCTCCGTTATCGATTCTCTACGGTGAAGATCTTGCGCCCATCCGCAAACGTCATCTTCCGCCCGTCAGCCATGTGCGACCCGTCTTTGGCCAGAAAACCCTCGACAATTACCGTGTCCCCGGGCTTTAGCGAATCGCGAGTCCAGCCTTGTTTGGTCAGCCGGCCCGGCCCCCGCGTCTCACAACCCCAGTTCGTCACGTGCCCCTGGGCATCTGTCACGTCCACAAAGAACCAGACGTGCGGGTTCTCCCAGCTGACCTTCGTGACCACGCCTTTCAGCGTGACCGGTTTCGACATGTCGTACTCGCTCGAAAAAGCATGATGCGCAAAAGCTGGCACGCCGGCCAGGAACACGGCGCCCGCCAATAGAAAGCCGAGTGCGGTCTTCATAAGCGATACAGTACAGCTTTTTGAGGCCGGTTGCATCCCCGGATCGCGCGGGCCCAACTCGGATATGTGCGACCGCGGTATATAATGATGGCCATCGTAGCGGGGTTTGTTGTAAGTATGAGTCTGCCATGAGGAGGGACCATGAATCCGATAACGAATTCCGGCGCGCGCATGAATCGGCGGTCGTTTTTGGGTTATACCTCGCTTGCCTCCGGCCTTTTTGCCGCCGAAACCCGCCTGTTATGGTGCGCGACTAAAGTAGACTCGGCTTCGTCTGTAGTCACCACGACTTCGGGCAAGCTTCGCGGTGCGATGCAGGACCGTGTCCACGCGTTCAAGGGCATCTCTTACGGCGCTTCCACGGAAGGCGCGGGCCGCTTCCTCCCGCCTGCCAAGCCACAGCCTTGGACGGGCGTGCGCGACGCACTCGAATACGGTCCCGCAGCGCCGCAGATCCCTTCCAACCTCATTCCCGAATCCATGGCGCAACAGCCCGCCACCGATGGGAGCGGAAATGAAGATTGCCTGCGCCTGAACCTGTGGACGCCAGCTCTGGGCAGCGGCAAACGCCCGGTGATGGTCTGGTTCCACGGCGGCGGTTTTTCGGCCGGATCGGGCAACTGGAACATGTACAACGGCGGCAATCTGGCCGCGAAGCATGATGTCGTGGTGCTTACCGTCAATCACCGCCTCAATGTTTTCGGTTACCTGTACCTTGCCGAACTGGGTGGGGAGCAATACGCGCACGCGAGCAATGTGGGTATGTTGGACACCATCGCCGCGCTCGAATGGGTGCGAGACAACATCGCGGCTTTCGGCGGCGATCCCAACAACGTGACCATCTTCGGGCAATCGGGCGGCGGCGGCAAAGTGAGCACGCTGATGGCGATGCCCGCGGCGAAAGGGCTGTTCCACCGGGCTATCGCGATGAGCGGCTCGGCAGTGAAGGGTGTGCCGCGTGACCGCGCTACCAAGGGCGCGGAAGCATTCATGGCGAAGCTGGGCTTGAAACCCAATCAGGTGGACGAGCTGCAAAAGATGCCCCAGACGCAGCTGCTGGGCGCCATGCGCGGCGTTCCGGGGCTGCAGCTTGCTCCCGTGACCGACGGCCGCACCCTCCCCGTTGATCCGTTCGATCCCGTGGCTTCCCCGCTCAGCGCCAACGTGCCGTTCATGATCAGCTCGACTGAGACGGAGGTCACCTGGAACAACAGCGTGAACTTCGATCCGCTGGACGATGCCGCGCTCCACAGCCGCATCAAGCAGCAGCTTCGCATCGATGACGGCGCCGCCGCCAAGCTGATCGGTGTGTATAAAAAGGGCCGGCCGCAGGCCGGCAACCTGGACCTTTATTTCATCATGTCCACGGACGCTTCCAATTTCCGGACGGGCACCGACACCGAAGCCGAGCGCAAAGCCGAGCAGGCCAAGGCTCCGGTCTACAAATACTACTTCCAGTGGTATTCGCCGGTGCGCGAAGGAAAGCTGCGGTCCTATCACACGCTGGATATTCCGTTCGCATTCCAGAATGTCGAGATCGCCCAATCGATGGTGGGCACGGGGCCGGAGCGTCAGCCGCTCGCAGACAAGATGAGCGCGGCGTTTGCCGCCTTCGCGCGCAGCGGCAACCCGAACCACAAGGGCATCCCCAAGTGGGAACCGTTCGACATCACGAAGCGCGCCACTATGATCTGGAATAACGAGAGTAAGGTGGTGAACGACCCGTATCACGCGGAGCGGTTGGCGCGTGCGGAGTTGCTGAAGAGGGAA
Source organism: uncultured Solibacteraceae bacterium (assembly GCA_964556085.1). Classification (GTDB taxonomy): domain Bacteria; phylum Acidobacteriota; class Terriglobia; order Bryobacterales; family Bryobacteraceae; genus PSRJ01. The sequence continues at coordinate 3,011 of CAZKVF010000163.1, read as the reverse complement.
GCATGAACGCTCCTTGTGGGGCAGACGCTTTCGCCTGCCAACCTGTGAAGGCTAACTTATGAAACTGACATCTTGGTTCCTGCTGGCAGCGCTCGCCGCACCGGCCTTCGCCCAAATGGATTTCGCCGGCGACTGGGCGCCGGTGCAGGACGAAGATAACACCGGCAATCCGTACGTGGGCGAATTCATAGGCATCCCCATCAGCCCGGCTTCGAAGCTGCGCTCGGAAGCCTGGAGCGCGTCGTATATGACGCTGCCCGAATGGCAGTGCCGGCCGCACGGAGCCATGTACATTTCGCGCGGGCCTTCGCAGGTGCGCATCTGGAAAGAGGTCGATCCGGTGACGCGGCAGTTGACGGCCTATCACGCGGAATGGCTGCGTTCCATCGACAATCCCTATTGGATGGACGGCAGACCGCATCCCTCGGACCTGGCGGTGCATACGTGGGGCGGCTTTTCCACGGCCGAGTTCCAAGGGGAAATGCTGCGGATCAATACGACGCACCTGAAAGAAGACTACTACCGCCGCAATGGTGTGCCCTCAAGCGACCGGGCCACGCTCGTGCAATATTGGCTGCGGCGCGGGGATTACCTGACTTGGGTGACTATAGCCTCCGACCCGGTGTATCTGAGCGAACCGATGATTCGCAGCTCGGAATACCGCCTGGCGGTTTACCAGCAGATTCCGCCGTATCCGTGCGACGTGGTCGAGGAGGTAGTGCGAGCCAAGGGCGTGGTTCCGCACGAATTGCCGGGTTCGAACAAATTTCTGGGCGATTTCGGCAAAAAATACGATCTGCCAATCGAAATGACCGGGGGCGGCGCGGCGAGCATGTATCCGGACGAAGCGATCAAACTGGTTGCCGAACGAAATGCCAAGTATTTGAAGAAGTAGTGGGGCAGGCCTTCTGGCCTGCCGCCGGGCGCTCCAGGTGGGGCAGGCGTTTTTCGCCTGCCAACCCGATCGTTTGCTATGGAGGACTTTTGAAGCGCAGACTCATTTGCTTAATCGCATGTCTCGCCGCGGTGGGCTTGGCTCAGCGGCCGGGTGGCGACGCCCAGATCCGCATCGAGCCGATTCGCGGTCACATGTATCTCATCGCCGGCGCGGGTGGCAATATCGTAGCGTCGATCGGTCCGGATGGCGTACTGCTGGTAGACTCGGGTCTCACCGAGAATGCCGATAAAGTCCTGGATGCCCTGAATCGTCTGAACCGGCAGATTGCCAATGCGGGCGGGCTGCCCACGACCACCGTAATTCCGCCCAAGCCCATTCGCTACATCATTAACACGCACCTGCACCCGGATCACACTGGCGGCAACGAGAAGATTGCCAAGGCCGGACGGACCATCACTGGCGGCAACGTCACGGGAGAGTTCGGCGATGCGGCCGAAGGCGCCACGGTGGTAGCCCAGCAGGCCGTGCTCGACCGCATGAGCCAGGCGAAGCCGCCGCTCCCCTTCGCTGCCTTGCCCGAGGATACTTACCACGAGGACATGAAGCTCAGCCATTTTTTCAATGGCGAGGCAGTGGTGCTCCTGCACCAGCCGGCGGCGCACACCGATGGCGATAGCTTTGTCTGGTTCCGCGGTTCCGACATAATCGCGACCGGCGATATCTTTTCCAATACCAGCTACCCTTTCATCGACCTGCAAAATGGCGGCAGCATCCAGGGCGAGCTGGCAGCGCTAAACCGGCTCCTCGACATGGCGGTCGCCGAATTCCGCACCGAGGGCGGAACGTTGATCATCCCCGGCCACGGGCGTATCTGCGATATCGCCGACGTGGCGTATTACCGGGACATGGTGACGATTGTAAGGGACCGTGTACAGGACATGATCAAGCGAGACATGACGCTGGATCAGATCAAAGCCGCCAAACCCACGGCGGACTGGGACCCGCGCTATGGCTCGGGCGATCGGTTTGTTGAGGCGATTTATCGCGGTCTTACGAATCCGCCGAAGGAGAAAAAATGAGGCCCGGGCTTCTGCTATCAGCTGCCTTCGCCCTGGGGGCGTGTCTTTCAACGCCCCTCTCGTTGCAGGCTCAGGGACGCGGCGCTCCAGCCGGTCCGCCGCCTCCAGCCAGGCAGGCCGCGCCGTTCGATCCCACGGGCTACTGGGTCTCTATCATCGTCGACGAGTGGCGGTTCCGCGTGACCCCGCAGAAGGGCGACATCCCTTATCTTCCGATCAATGCCGACGCGCGGCGCATCGCCATGGCCTGGGACCCGGACAAGGATTTCGCGGACGGCAACCAGTGCAAGGCATACGGCGCAGTGGGCGTGATGCAGCGGCCGGGCCGCATGCAGATCTCGTGGCAGGACGAAAATACGCTGAAAATGGAATTCGACGCGGGCACGCAGACCCGCATCCTCCACTTCGGAATGACTCAAGGGCCTGTCGGCCAGCCGAACTGGCAGGGCTATTCGGTGGCACAGTGGCAGACCGTGCCGCGTGGCCGGGGCACTATGCAGACGCCCGCCAGTTTGGCCGGCGGGACGGGCGGCGGGACCCTGAAGATTACCACCAACAACATGCTGCCGGGTTACATTCGCAAGAATGGCGTGCCGTATAGCCAGAACGCCGTTCTGACCGAGTACGCGAACCGCCTCAAAGGGGGCGAGAACGACGATTACCTGGTGGTGACAGCCGAAGTGGAAGATCCAACTTATCTGAATCAGCCCTTCGTGCGGACCTATCAATTCAAGAAGCAAGCCGATAGCAGCGGCTGGAATCCCACGCCCTGCCTCCCCCGGTAGCCGCCGGTCTTGCCGCCGGTGGTGGGGCAGCCGCTTTCGCCTGCCAACAATAGGAGAAGGTACCTGCTGGCCTTGCCCAGTCGGAGCCGCGACCGTAAGGGAGCGCCTGGGTGGGGCAGGCGCTTTCGCCTGCCAAAATGCTCCAATTTGGCTTCGTTTCGCACGCCGATGCCACCAGGACCCATAAGCTATGTCGATTTTGGTGGCGTTTTATTCCGGGCCATACTCGTTCGCCGACAGGCAGAGCAC
>CAZKVF010000162.1:0-13894 GCA_964556085.1 uncultured Solibacteraceae bacterium | reverse complement strand
GCTTCGGTCACGCAGATCGATTCCAGCGTGCGGCCCATCGGCGGCGCCGGAAGCCCGGCATCCTTCATGAGTTTCCGCAAGAGAAGTCCGGCCTCGGGATGCGGGATGGCGGATTGCACGCCTACGCGAACTAAGCCGTCGGCGTAATCTACCGGCTGCCACGTGTGCACGGCGAGTTTGCCGCCGCGATTGTCGGTGTTGCCGTAATCCCGGACATCGAGCCTGGCGCCGTGATCCGCGAGCACCTGGATGACGTCCGTCCGACCCTTGTGCGCAGCGCCGTGCAGGGCCGTGCGGCCGGTGTCGGCCTGCGCATTCACGTCAAGGCCGAGCTCGATCAGCATCTTGACAGCTTCCAAGGTGGCCTCCGGCGACCACTCGTAAGTGATGCCTTCGACCCAGCCGATTCCCGCCGCTACCTGCAACGCGGTCACACCCAAAGCCGTGGCAATTTTCGGATCGGCGCCGTGCTCCAACAGCAGTTTCATCAGAGCGAGGTCGCCCGACTGAGACGCACGCAGGAAAGCGGTGGCGCCGTTCTCGTCCAGCCACTGGTTGGTGAATACGGTGCGCGTCTCGGTGCTGTCTTTCATCCGGGCATTCACATTAGCGCCCTTGTCCAACAGGAGTCTGATGAAGTCCAGATGATCTATGTCAGGTTTCCGCACCGGATAGTCTCCGGACTCGATATTGCGGTTGTCGGTGGCCAGATACAGGGGCGTCCAGCCGCCTTTGTTGGGGAGGTTCACGTCGGCCCCGCGCTCGATCAGGTACGCGCCGAGCTTGTAATACCGATTTTGCGTGGCCACCAACAAAGGACTCCAGCCGTAATTCGTGACCTGGTTGATATCGGCGCCGGCATCCAGGAGGACTTTGACGGAATCGAGATCATCGGCGCGCGCCGCATAGACCAGCGGAGTCAAACCGCCGCCATCCTTAGGAGCCGGTCGGCCACGGAAGCCGAATGCGGCTACGGCGGCATCGTCGTTTTGGTCGAAGCCCTGATCCGCCCCGACCGCGCCGCCGCGGCCCCGGCCAGCGCCCGCGCCCGCATTTGCTTGGCCCGCATTTGCTTGGCCTGTATTGACATTTCCGGCAATGCCGTTATTGTCGCCGCGAAGCCCGCTAAGGTCCCTGAGGTCCAGCGCTTTCCCGGCAGCCAGCGCCGCGCCCAAGGCCGCGACTTGTTTTCTGGGGTCATTGGCCTTTCCGAGCGCCGGCCCTCGTCCCCGCTCGGCCGGATCGGATCGGGCTTGGATATCGGCTCCGTGCTCGATCAAGAGCTTGATCGCGGCCGCGTGGCCTTCGTCGGCAGCCCACATGAGCGGAGTGGTTCCGCGCAGAGTTTCCTTGGTGTTGACCGCGGCGCCGTGGTCGAGCAGCACCTTAATGGCATCCACCTTGCCAGTGCGAGCAGCAGCCATGAGCGGGGTTCTGCCCAGAGGGAGATGCTCGTTGGGGTCGGCGCCGGCTTTCAGGAGCGCCGCAATGATAGCCGCGTCGCCGTTGATGCTCGCCAGCCACAAGGGTGTGGCGCCATCCCGGTTGGCAACCTTGGGATTTGCCCCTGCGCGAAGCAGCAACTCCACCATTTCTTTATCGGAATGGAACACCGCCCAGTGGAGGGCTGTCGCCCCATCTGCTTGGGGCACGTTGACGTCGGCATGTTGCTCGATGAGCTGGCGCACGGAGGCGCCATCGCCGCGCATCACCGCGTCGGCAAAATCGGCGGCTCCGGCGCCAAAGCCGGCGACAGGCAGCAGCAGAAAAACCACTCCCGCAATGCGCATATCGTCCCTACAGATTCTCCAGCCGGCCAGTGCTGTCGCCGATGTCATCCTGACGAATGTCGTACATATCCAGCAGAGTCAGCAGGAGATTGCCGGTCGGAACGGTTTTCTGCGGGTATGCCAGATGACGCCCGCCTTTGAGTTTTCCGTTCAATCCGCCGACGAGCACATGCGGCACATCGAAATGCACGTGCTGGTTGGAGTTCCCCATGTTGGATCCGTAGAGAACCAGGGAGTGATCCAGCAGGGTCCCCTCGCCGTCGGGAGTTTTTGCCAGTCGGTCGATCAGGTGAGCCAGCATTTTGACGTGATACTGATTGATTTTCGACAGCTCGGCGATCTTCCGCGGATCTTCACCGTGATGGGATGCGCCATGGAATCCCGCGGTGGGCGCTTCGCATTCGGGATAGGTTCGACCGGTCAGATCGCGCGCAAACAGCAGCGTGCCCACGCGGGTGATGTCCGCCTGGAAGGCCAGCGCCAGCAGATCGAATTGCAGTTTGATGTGCTCGTCGAAAGTTTGGGGCACGCCCACCGGCACCTGCATTTCCGGCGGAGCCACGGCCGAGGCTTTCATCGCGATTTCGAGCCGCCGCTCGATCTCTCGAACGTTTTCGGTGTAGTTATCGAGCCGCGCACGATCGGCTGCGCCCGCCTCGTTACGCAGGCGGGAGAGACTGCCCGTGAGGGAATCCAGAATGCTGCCGTCGCGCTTCCTGCGCCGGGCACGCTGTTCCGGCGTACTACCGTCGCCGAACATGCGCTCGAATACCACCTGGGGATTCAGCTCCATGGGCAGTGGGTCGGTCGGCGTGGCCCAGGAGATCGTGTTGGTGTAAGTGCAGCTGTATCCCTCGCCGCAGTTACTCGAATTCGCGCCGGGGTCTTCCACGGCGAGCTGCATGGAGGGCATGAGGTTTTCGCCGCCGATCTTGCGCGCGATGATCTGATCGATCGTGGTTCCGGCGTAGACATCGGCTCCGGCGGTCTTCTTCGGCTTATTGGCGCACAGGAAGGCCGCGGCGACCCAATGGTCGGCGCCCGTCGCGCCCGGAGGCGGTTCCGCGGAGCGGGAGTGCAGGCCGCTCATGATCACGGTGTAATCGCGAAATGGCTCCAGCGATTTCCAATTGAACGGCAGCACGGCATCGAGCGGCCCTTCCTTTTCGGGCACCCAATAGCCGGGCGCCATTCCATGCGGTACAAAGCAGCCGACGAAACGTGGTTTCCCCTTCGCCGCCGTCTCGGCAAGCGCTACTCCGGCCGGAATCATGGCATCCAGAAGGGGCAGTGCAAGGGCCGTGCCGGCGCCGCGCAAAACCGTCCGGCGGGAGATGTGCTTTTTGGTGAGAAACATAAATCTCCGTCCTCTCAAGTTCAACGTGCCGCGACTTCCTGGTTGCTCGCAGCCTTCATGTTCATTTGGAACGCGGGACTCTTCACGATACCCATCACGATGGATGTGAACCTGTAATGGCTTGCAGCCGCATCATGCACGATCGACCGCACCACCGGCATGTCCTGATACTCGACCCCGCGACCCAGGGCGTAGGTCATCAACTTTTCAGCAACGACTCGCACGAACTGATCCGAGCGATTCATCAGCCAATCGCGCAAGCTGGCCACGCCGTCCACTTTTGTGCCGTCCACAAGCACGCCCGATGCGTCGATGGGACTCTCCCCATCCTGTGTGCGCCATGCGCCGACTGCGTCGAAATTCTCGAGCGCCAACCCCATCGGTTCAAACAGCGCGTGGCATGAGGAGCAGGTCGGATTGGTGTGATGGGCTTCCAAGGTCTGGCGCATGGTCGGCGTTTTCGTATTACCAGTGACGTCCACGGGCGGCTCCTTGGGCTTCGGCACATTTGGCGGAGGATCGGGCGGGCTGACGCCCATGAAGGTTTGCAGGAACCACTTGCCGCGGGTGACGGGTGAGGTGCGGGCCGCCGCCGAGGTCAGGGTCATCAAGGCGCCCTTGCCCAGCAGGCCGCGGCGCATGTCCAGTTCCGCCGGCAGAGTCACGTAGCGGAACTGCGGGCCGTAGATGTTAGGGATTCCGTAGTGCTTGGCGAGCCGCTCGTTAACAAATGTGTAATCGGCGTCTAACAAGTCGAGAACGCTGCGGTCCTGGCGGGCAATGGTTCCGAAGAATAGCTCGATTTCGCGCTGGAACGCCTCGCGCAGGTTATCGTCGAAATCCGGGAACAGGTTCACCACCGGCTCGCTGGTTTGGAGCGACCGGACGCTGAGCCACTGTCCGGTGAAATTTTCGATCAGGGCATCGGATTTTGGATCCGCCAGCATGCGCCGCACCTGCTTTTCGAGCACCGCTGGATCCCTCAGCCTGCCTTCGGTGGCGACGTCGATCAATTCGTCGTCGGGAACGCTGCTCCACAGGAAAAACGAAAGCCGGGAAGCCAGCGCCAGGTCACTGATGCGATAGGTCTTGCCCGCGGCCAGACCGGCCGGCTCCGGCTCCAGGCGATACACGAACTCCGGGTCCGCAAGCACCCGCTGCACCACGGCCTCGATTCCATCATCGAAGCTGCCGCCATCGCTGCGGGCGGAATTATAGAAATCCATCAGCGCTGCCACATCGGAAGAGGTCGCAGGGCGGCGAAACGCGCGGCGCACGAAGGTGGATGCTATCGTGTGCGCGCAAGCGGCATCCAGCTTGTTCTGCTCAGCGGGGTCGCGCGCGGTTGCCGGGCGGCACACAAAAATCTTCTTGCGTGAGGCCGTCTCGGGGGCTCCGGCGGCATTATACGGGCCTTCAATCCAAACCTGGCCGACATGCGGATAAAACAGGAACCCCGGTATGGATCCCGGTGTGTTCATGGTTCTCTGGAAGGGCCGGTTCAATTCGCTTCCCGGCACATCGTTGGTGGCGAGGAACGTCACTCCGACGGTGTGCAAACCTGCCTTGATCGGAACACGCTGTGTCGCGCGGCCGTTGCCGGTGGTGTTCGCAATTTCCTTATCCCAGTCGAACAGCCTGACCCGCTCGCCGTCCACCATCACCTCGAGTTGCTCGCCTTTGATGGCTCCCAAAACGGCCTGGAAGTAGCCGGTGACGCCTTTCACTTTAAAGGAGTATTCCCCGTCGGCCGGGAATTGATACTTGATCAGGATGCCACCGCGGGTTCCGAACGGCAACCCCTCGATATGGTAGTTCTGCGCAGTATCCGCGGGCACTTCAAAGACCGCCTGCGTGGGCGACGAGACATCGCCCACAGCCAGGCGGCTGATCTTGCCCGCAGCCGAGAGGTAAGCTTCCATCAGTGCGGGCGAAAGCGTCAGCGCCCCCGCGATATTGTCGAAACCGTGGGTCGAATCATCGGAGGGCAGGAACTTGGTGGCGTCCACTGAGAGCCCGAGGACGTCGCGAACCGCGTTTGTGTATTCCGTGCGATTTAGCCGGTGCAAGCCGGGGGCCGCGAGATAGGTGACGGCGTTCCGGTCGAGCTCATTTTCCATCCAACCGATCAGCCCGTTGAGCACGGCCCGATCGGGCCGCGGCATCTTGGCGGGAGGCATCATGCCCGCGCGAAGTTTCCGGACTACCTTTTCAGCGACTTCCGCATGGCTGCTGAGATGGGCCAAGTCCAGCTTATCCAACTCCAGGTTGGCGGTCTTCAATTTGGAGTTGTGGCAAACCACACAGTACCGGTCAAGTACGGCACGCTGGGTGGCAATGTCCGGCGTTTGAGTGCTCGCCTGAGGTCTGCCGGTCGCGGTAGAGGGGGTTGTGCTGTCGGCGGCCCGGACGGGAACAGTTGTGCAGGCCACACAGGCGATCACGAAAAGTGCCGATTTCACGGTTCCTCCGCCGGTAGATCTGGGAAGCCTAGAGTTGGATTTCAGCCTTGCTTGCCGATCATACCAACGCCATTAGCCGTTCGCCAGCGTCCTGGCATAGGTCATTTGGGCCATAGCCGGGGCGTTAACATTTGGGATTCGGAGCTTTGTATCCGCTCAACTGCCACTTAACGTTATGATGAGTCTAGTCATGGCGTTAGTCGCCGTTTCGGGCCATCCGGGCTGCCGGTTCGAGGAGGTGGCGCGCCTGACGGCGCATAGACTCGGTTACGAACTGTTGACCCAATCGCGAATTCGCGCGTTGAGCCAGGAGGAGTTCGGAATGCCCTCCGGCTCGAGCGCAGCCATTCCCGATAAAGCCTATGCCAGCCTCGTTACGTCGATCCTCGCGCGACTGGCCACGGAGCATCACCTCGTTTATTGCGCCGTAGGAGGCGAAGTACAGGCGCGCTATTTCCCCGGCATGCTGCGTGTGCACGTGGTGGCTCCGGATTCGGTGCGCATCGGCAACCTGATGCTGGATCGGCGGCTGGAGCGAGGCGTCGCGCGCCAGCTTCTCCTGGAACTCGATGCCGCCGAACGCGCAGAGCGCAAAGCCCGGTTTGGAAAGACCAGGGTCACGGCCGAGATGTTTGACATCGTGCTTAACGCTGAATTGCTGACCACCGAGCAGATGGCGGAACTAATCGAAACGGCCGTGCGCTCCATGGGCCTCGGCGAGAGAGGCCTCCTGTCGTCGGCGGCGGAGGCTCAACTTCAGTTCCGGACGCGTCTCCAACTGGCGCGCCACGGTCTGGTACCGCCCGACAAGATCACTCTCCGCAAAAAGAGATTCGCCAACGCGAGCGAGGAGATGTTCGCGAACCTGCTCGACTTCTACCGCATTGCCTGGGAGTATGAGCCCCGCAGCTTCCCGGTTCAGTGGGACCCGGAAGGAAATGTTCGCGAGTCATTCACCCCCGATTTCTACCTGCCGGAGGTCGACATGTACGTTGAATTGACCACAATGAAGCAGTCGCTCGTCACTCGCAAGAACCGCAAAGTCCGGCTGCTGCGCGAGTTGTATCCTCACCTGAACATCCAGGTTTACTATCAAAAGGATTTTGAGAACCTGGTGTTCAAGTATGGGTTGGCTGAACGACCGGTACAGGCATGAACACATCGCCGATAGCGGGTTTGGAACGAATCCTCTTCACCGAGGAGCAGATCCACACCCAGATCCACCGCGTCGCAGGTGAAATCTCCAACCGCTACGCCGGCAAGACGTTGAAGCTGATCGGTGTGCTCAAGGGCTCGGTCTTTTTCCTGACGGCTCTCGCACAACACATCGAAATCCCCGTCAAACTAGATTTTCTTGCGATCTCCAGCTTTTCCAACAAGAGCGGGGCTCCCGGAGTGGTCCGCATTGCCAAGGACCTGGATGAGAGCATCGAAGGGGAAGACGTGCTTCTCGTGGAGGATATCGTAGACACGGGCTTTACCCTGCGGTACCTGTTGCAGACTCTTGCGGGGCGCGGACCCAATTCGCTATCCGTGTGCACATTCCTCGATCGCAAGTCGCGACGCATTGTGCAGGTCCCGGTAGATCATCGCTGCTTTGAAATCCCTGACCGCTTTGTGGTCGGGTTCGGCCTGGACTACAACCAGCTCTACCGCAATCTCACCTACGTCGCCGTGATGAAACCCGACAAGAACGTGTGATTTCAAACAAACTTATCCAGCTTTTCATTGTGGCGTAATCCGTACAACGGTAACATTAAAGAAGATTAAGAAAATACTTGCCGGAGGGCGCTTTATGAAGTCCCAGGTGTTATGTATCTGCGGGAATCGGGATGATGGCCGCAAATTATCCAAGATGTTAGACACCCTCCCCGTGGTGTTGGAGCATGCCAGGACGCTGGCCCAAGCCCGTTCCAAACTCCGGAACAACAATTTCGAGGTCGTTCTGACAGACTCCGCATTTCCCGGCGGCACCTGGCTGGACGTGCTCCATCTCGTCCGGGAGGCCCCGGTCGAAATAAGGGTGATCGTCACCGATCCCCAAGCGGACGCGCGATTCTGGGCCGAAGCCCTGAATCTGGGTGCGTATGATCTGCTAACCCAGCCGTTCGAGGAATACGAGGTGCAGCGTATCGTGCAAAATGCCTGCGCCAGGGTGGCAACTGCGGGGGCTGCTTTTTACTGACATCCGGGCGAGGCAATACCGGAATCTCCGTGGTGCGGCCCTATAATGATTCTCCTGAGGGGGGAATCTTGCCCCGCGACTATTGACACTTTTGTCGCATAGAACGCCGGTGGCCTTCGCCGCCGGCGAACGCCCTTACCGCGCGCCCCTCGCCGATAGCGCCCAAATCGCCGTCAGGGCAATAGCTGTGGCAAATGTGCCCGCCACCATATAGTCGAACGGCCCCCGATTTTCCGGCAGGATCAACAGCAGCACCGCGACGACCCCCAAAAATAGCAGGACGACTGAAATGATTATTAAGGCTTTGCGGCCCCGTCCCAGTGACACGGAACTATTTTAGCCGGCGAGAACCGTGAATTGCAGTACGGTTAACGAGGGAGATAGCCCCGAAGACTTGCAAGCTACCGTACAGTTTTTACGGCAAAGTCCCAAACCTGCATGTTCAGCTTCCCCGTTGTGTATTCGACGACAGCGTATTCTCCCGGTGGCAGGGATTCCTTGGGCCAGATTTTATACAGTCCGCCGGGAGTCATCTGCTTCTGGAAAATCTCGATCATCTCCGGCTCCTCCACAGTCTCGTTGGTGACCGGCATGATGGTTACGTTCTCCACGATCCGAATGTCCTTCTGCGGCTTGAGTTTGGCAATCCCAAAGCGCTCCGGATCAGAAAGCTGGATATAAAACTCCTGGTCCGGATTCGAGAAAACGTTGGATGAATGAGCGCCCTGGAGTTCTACGGTCGCCTTTCCAGGAACGACAGGCATCGGCGCCAGCACCTTCAGGACCGAGCGTCCCTTGTTGGTATGCATGGTGGATTCGGCCACCTTGATGGTCTTCGCCTCTTTGCCATCGAGCCAGTACACGCCGGGGTTCTCGGGAATGCGCAGGATGTCCTGCTTCATCTCACGCTCGACTCGCTCCTCCTCGGAAACGGCCTTTGCGTCCTTCTCGATTTGGGCCTGCCGTTCCGATTGCTCGGCTTTGGTCTTTTCGAGATCGACCAGGTCCAAAGGCATTTCCTCCCAATCGCTGCGCTCCACACTGTAGAAGCGGACGCGATCGGGCTGGACCTGGTACTCGCGGACGAGATGATAGGAGCCGTCCTTCAAATACAGCTTGACGTTCGCCGCCCACGCTGTAAACACCAATACCATCAGCGCTAAAGCAAATCTGCGCATATCTTTTACTGTAGCGCGGGGGGTGGGGCAGGCGCTTCCGCCTGCCGATCCTGGCAATGTGGGACAGACGCTTCCGTCTGTCAAGGGCTACCCTTGCGTCTGCCGAAGCGCCGCCGACGCCAGGCGCTCTTCGCCGTGGGGGTCGTTCACTACTTTCGATTCGTTGTCGAAAACCATGGTCGCGCGCTGCGTGATGTTAAAGGCGGGCCAGTTGGGCAAGCCTTTGTGATTGGGGTTGCCGCTGCGCGCGAACGCAGCCCACGCGCCGCTCATCTTCTCCTGGAGAGGATAGCGGTCCTCGCCCGTGCCCGTCATGGATTTCGCGTTATCCACGTTCTCCAGCACGAAGGGAATCTCCAGGGTGTGGAAGGCTTTCAGTTTGCCGTCCCGCACCGGGGATTTCCACGTGAAGTAATACGAATAAACCGGCGCTTTCTGGGCGGACTTACGTTCCGTCTCGGTAATCACACCGGCGCGGAACCCATCGGATGCGATGATCTGCGACAACTCGATGTTGCTCACCGACGGGCGGCCCCTGCGATAAACCGCGATCAGCTTATCGGCGGCCTCATCGCTTGCCCGCGTGGCCTGTTTCACGGCCGCATGGAGCCCGGCATCATCGATCGGATCGAACTTGGTTTGCGGGAAGAAGTTGACCTCGTATTCCGTGGAGCCGATCAGCAACGGAATCTCCGCGGAGAGCGCCGGCGCTGTGGGATCGAAGGGGCCGTCGGGAAGGGTGTGGCCGTCCACAACCGGGCCCAGACGGAAGCCCAAGCCCGGCGTGCTCAGAGTCGCTTTTACCAGGTCTTCCATGGGCACTTGCTGCAACTCGTCGGCCGACTTGACCGACAGCGCCTTCATGAGAGCCTGCGCTGTTTTGGCGGCGTCGGCCGTAGAAACGCCGCGCAGGTTGGCGCCGCTCTGCACGATGGCGCGATGGAACAACCCCTTAGCCGCAGGCATTGCCAACAACGTGCTGACCTTGCCCGCGCCGCCGGATTGACCAAAGATGGTGACGTTAGCGGGATCGCCTCCGAAGCCGGCGATGTTGTCGCGCACCCACTCCAATGCCGCAACGATATCCAGCATGCCGCAATTGGAGGCGTGGGCGTACTTCTCGCCGCCAATGTCCGCCAGGTAAAGGAAGCCGAAGGAGTTGAGCCTGTGGTTCACGGTCACCGTGACCACGTCCTGCTTGCGCGCCATGTTAAGGCCGTCATACATGGTGTAGCTGCCCGACCCGCTGGTGAAGCCGCCGCCATGCAGCCAGACCATGACCGGCCGCTTACCGCGCAGGCTATTGGTCCAGATGTTCAAGTGCAGGCAATCCTCGCTGATGGACTGCTTGGGGATCGTCGCTGCTACTTCCGGGATCTCAGTGTGCGGCCCTTGTGGCGCTTCAGGTCCCCATTCGAGCGCGTCCTTCACTCCCGTCCAGGGCTCAGGCTTCACGGACGGTAGGAATCGCCGCGCGCCGCCGGTTGGGGCACCGTAGGAGATCCCTTTGAAGGTGTTCACCTTCTCAATCACCGCACCGCGAATCTATCCCGCGGACGTGTTTACGACCGGACCGGTAGAAGCCCCTTGAGTGCTTGCCGCACGGGCCTTTTCGAGCGCCCCTCCAAGCAGCGTGCCGGCGCCCAATGCTCCGCGAAAGAACGAACGGCGATCGACTTGTTTACTCATTGACTTTGCCCTCGATTTTATAGGAACTTGTTGCGATTTATTTTACACCGGTGGGGCAGGCGTTTTCGCCTGCCAACCAATCGTTATCGCGAGTTCTCTCCCGATCTCCCCGCATCTACTTTCACATCCACATCGAAGGTGGAAAACATCGCTCCATCGGTGGCGATGGCGCGAATACGGTAATCGCCCGGCGCGTGGAAGCTCACCTTGGTTTCCGACGTGAGCGGTTTTCCGTAAACCGCCGGACTCACTTCGGGATCGAACGCTACCGGAGCCGGGCCGCGATAGAGGATCCATCGGATCTGTACGCCCTGCACGCGGCCGCCGCGGTCTCCAGGTCCGGGCTTGGGGAGGCCGTCGTCGGTGGCAGTGGCTGTCAAGGTTGCGGTCGCGGGAAGGGTAATCGTTTGAGCCGGACTGCCCGTCACGACCGGAGCCTGGTTATCAGGTGTAGGGTTCGAATTTGAAGTGCGCAGGAACGGATCGGAAATGGCATTCTTCGAAATCAGCAGCTTGTCCACTTCCCATTCCGGCTGCAGCCAGCCTTTAGAGAGGTTCGTGCGGCTCTTCGTGGTGAGCGACCATATCAGCCGCTTGTCCGGCGGCCAATCTTTCGGCACCACAACCGAGAACACAAACCACCTGCGTCCCGCATAGAAGTGAGTCGGCTGCCCCTGATCGGCCTCGCCTGGATCGAACCGGTTTTCGGGGCCGATCGGCACATCGATCTCTTCCTCGGCATTACGGTTGTAATAGCCGAAGTAGAACCGGAAGGATCCGTCGGAATTGCGCTCCCAGCCGTCAAAGGTCGGACTGACATCCTGGCCCCGGCTATACCGCGCACCCGGAAAGGTGAACTGCGCATCCAATCGCAGGCCGCCGGCGCCCAAAAGCAGAAGAGCGGCGCACACCCGGGTCCCCCATCGATTCAGGTTGGGGCGTCCCATCAGCGGGCAGTTGCGAGCGTTCGCGGTTTGGCCTTGCGGGCCGCGACTTCCTGCTGGAAATCCTCGTCGGACATGTAGTAGTAGCTGAGCCACGCCGAACCCATTTCGTCGATGGTCCGCTCTCCCCAGGTGATCTGCGCGTCTGGATCGGGATTGAACTTGTTTTCGGGGGAATTGTCGTGCCACATGATCGAATGCAGAGTGGTCCCCGCCGGTAGCAGCGGCGCCGCGTCATCGGCGTAAACATAATTGAGGTGCCAGTTAAAAAGGAACCGCGCGCAGCTCAGCATTTCCGTTTTGCCGCTGGGATAGATCGCCTCGAGACACTCAGCCTTCCCGCGGTTGTGCATGTGAGGTTGGAACGACAGAAGCCGCGCCGGTTTGATCAGGGGCATGTAGGCATCCGAGCGAACGTTGGTCTCGTGCGGGCGCAGGTCGATTTCGTTGACGCCCACGGTCAGCGAGGTGATCACGTGTTTGGGCACGTATCCTTTAGGATAGAGCTTCAGGCCGAGCTGAACGTTCGCAGGAGTCTCCGTTCCGCTCGAATGCAGATGGAACTGGAAGTTAACCTTCGTCCCAGCCTTAATTAACCGGCCCGAGCCTTCCGGGAACACGTCGCCGCCCTTTCCGATGGCGTACTCATTGAGGAAAACGCCCTGCTCACCCACTTCAAGAGCCACGTTGCCATCGAGCTGGCCGCTGTGGCGCGTTCCGGCGTCGGGTTCCACGATGGATGTGCGGATGTGATGAATGACCGGGCGGCCCTTGGCCGGAATGATCTGCACCGCCTGAATGTAGCGGTCCTCGGTCAGGCCCGGATCCACCAGGATATCCGGCCACCAGTCGGGGCCCTTGGCCTTGACGACCACGTCTTTCGGCAGGGTGACGATCAGATCGGGCTTGCCAATCTGCCAGCCCTGGCCATCCGGAAACTGGCGCGAAGGTGGCATGTCGGAGGGATTGCCTTCGGGCGCGCCGCCGTCCACCCATTTCACGATCGTCGCGATTTCCTCGTCGGTCAGCGACACATCATTGCTGAAATGTTGCACGCCGATGTTCTTGTCGATGAACCACGGCGGCATCTCGCGGGCCAGCACCTTCTGCTTGATCGACCGCGCCCAGGGCCGCGTCTGCTCGTAAGTGACCAGCGACATCGGCGCAAAAGTGCCAACCCGGTGACAGACCTGGCAGCGCTCCTGCAAAATCGGCGCTACATCCTTGGTAAAGGTGACCGGCGCCTGCGCCGCTGCTGCAACGCCAACGAATGCGGCCGCAGATGCGACCAAGACGGACCCGAATCTCACAGTGGTGCCCCTCCTTCCGACCGCAAAGGCGCTATTAATCTCTCATATTTCCGTGCTCGAGTCTATGGTATTAGACCCGCCTGGCTGGCCGCCGGCTTCGATCCCCGTCTCCCGTAGCTACACCCGGATAGTCAGCGGCGTGCGCGCGATGGCTCGGGCAACAGGATCGAGCCGACGGACTCCGCGCGATGCCCCTCCGCGAAAACCGCGAGCAGGTATGCAACGTTAACTGTCGGCGCACATGCTGCATTTGCGTTACAGTAAGACGCTAAGGGGGTGACCCATGCCGCGAGATAAGACTCGCATTCGGGCCCTGCTCTTGGTAGTTTTCGCCGCCCTCGGCGGCCTGGCGCTGTTTGTTACCCGCTCCGAAGCCAACCCCGAAACCATCCGCCTGATCGCTCCCGGCGTTTGGTTCCGCGAAGGCGACTTGCAGCAGGGCCACTCAAACAACGTGATCATTGAAATGAAGGAATACATGATCGTGATCGACGCCAACTACCCGAGCGGCGCGCGCGCGGCCATGGCGGATGTCAAGCGCCTCTCGGCCAAGCCCGTTAAGTACGTCTTCGATACGCACCATCATGGTGATCATCTCTATGGGAACGTCTTATGGACACAGGCGGGCGCGACGACACTGGCATTCAAAGGGGTGGGCGAGGAGTTGAAGCGCTTCGAGCCGGCGCGCTGGCAGGAGGCCATTAAGCAGCGTCAGGACGTCGCCGACCTGCATATGGGTGCTCCCGAACCGCCCAAGCAGGATATCAACGAAGAGATCTTCGTGCTGAATGATGGGACCCGGAAGGTCGAATTCCGCCATTTCGGCTGGGCCCACACGCGTGGTGACGGATTCGCATATCTGCCCAAGGAGCAGGTGCTGGCGACAGGCGACGCCGTGGTCAACGGCCCGTACAACAACGTGAACGACGCCTACATCGAGAACTGGCCCACGGTGCTTCGCGCCGCTCAAAAGCTCAAG
>CAZKVF010000161.1:0-6844 GCA_964556085.1 uncultured Solibacteraceae bacterium | reverse complement strand
TGAATCGTTCGTGCAACGGCACCCTGAATACGCAAGCTTGTTCTCCGAGGAAACGGATGGGAAGGAGGTAAATGATGGCACAGAGGGGCCGGCCATTCCAACCGGGCAATAAATTCGGTCGCGGACGTCCGCGCGGCAGCCGCAACCAGAAAGCGGTACTCGTTGAGGAGCTTCTCGCGGAGAACTCGCAGTCTCTCCTAAGTCAGGCGCTCAAGCTGGCCCATGAGGGTAATGTACCGTTGCTGCGCTTACTCTTGGATCGCGTTTTGCCGCGGCCGAAGGATGCGCCTGTTGAAATCGGACCCTTACCGATCGGGACGCCCGCAGAATTGGAGCAATCGCAGGCCAAGGTCATGCAGGAACTCGGATTGGGTCAGCTCACCCTGCATCAAGCGGAACAGATCTTCTCGCTGCTCGATAACCGCCGTCGCGTCCTGGAAACTTACGAGTTGGCGCAGCGCGTACGCGCCATTGAAGCCATATTCGAAACGGGCCATAATGACACACCGGATACGCTTGCGACGGCGAATGATCTGAGTAGCCCATTAAAGGAGACTTTTGAAATATCGCATGCACGGCCCAAACAAAGCGAACTCTAGAGAGTCGGAAACCTCCCTCGCGTTATATTTGCGTTAATTTAACGCGGACCCTTCGAAAGGAGGCCTCCTGAGTTCGTTAAGCCGGAGTCATGTTGTCAAAGCGCGCGCTCGGCCATGACTCTAACCGGGCCCGTGATCTCTCTCTCCCGAACGCCTTGCCCTTGCGAATGATTTCCGTGTGGGGCTCGAATAAACTTACGAGCTTGTCCGGTGATTTCGTCAGGCCTCCGGAAATGCGCGCTTTCGTCTGCCGCACCACGCGACTCACCCGGTCCGCCATCGTTTGAAGGAACTCGCACAATCCTTTCACTCGGGTGCGCCGTCGCCGTGACAGATCGGCGACCTCTTTGAGAACTCTACGAAGCATCCCCGAGAATCCGCCGCGTCACATGGATCAGTTCCCGATACTCTCTTTTGCGCTTCTCCTCGCCGGCCGGTCCTTTATGGCGCAAAGCGTGAGCAATGGCGATCACCCTCTTGGTGACGCTGCGCTTCCGATCACGAATCGCTTTCTTCAATCCTCCGGCTTTCTGCTCGATCTTCTTCATCGTTCGGGTCAATACGCGTGCCCCATCGTTTAACAGCCCGCTATCGGTGGGGTAATGAATGTTCGATTCCACCACAGTGGTGTCAACGCGCATCTTGCGGCCTTGGATCACCTTGCGCTCCTGGTTCGGTCCCGGACCGATCGACATTCTAAAAATGGATATTGAGGCCGAATACGCCATTATGCAGGATGATCGGTTTGGTGAATTGGCTGCCAGAGTCCGTCGCCTCATTATGGAATGGCACGTTTACGAGCCGTCGCACCTTGGTCCTGAGTGGTGCCGCGAGCGGCTCGAGGGCTTAGGATTCCGGGTTGAAATGGGCCTATCACGCGGGCGGCAATACGGATTGCTAAAGGCGTTCCGGAGCGCCAAAACCACAATGACGATTTGACGCCTCGTTGGCATAAACGGACGGCCAAAGCTTGCAGCGTTTGACCGCGCCAGGGGGCGCCCGGCTTTCCCGGTCAGTCGCCCCGGGCCGCTGCCCCACTGAGGAAAATCGCCGCGAGCAACTCGCCGATCTGCGCGGGCGTAAGCGGGCCATTAGGCCTGTACCACACTTCCACGCGATTCATCATTCCCAGCAGGTGGAGCGATAAATATTTCACCGGAATGTCCTGACGCAAGACGCCGGCCGCCTGGGCGTGCTCCAGCACAGAGCGCACCAGGTCCTCGTAGGCATCGCGCAGCGAAATAACCTGCGCCAGCCGCTCCTCCGATAGGGCTCGCATTTCGGACAAGGTAACCGTATGTTGGTCCTGGTCGCGGAGCATGCTTTCGATGTGAGCCCGCACGAGCGCGCGTGTCCGTTCCAGCGGATCCTCGACCTGCTGGACCGCTGTCTCGACATCCCGCCGGATCTGGCCCAGCGAGCCGCGGCAGATTTCGTACAGTAAATCCTCTTTGCCGGCGATGTGATAATACAACGACGCTTTCTGAATTCGCAGGAGCGCCGCTATTTCGCGCAGACTGGTGGCCGAGTAGCCTTTCGTCGAAAACAGCGCGGCCGCCGAGCGGAGCATGCGCTCCGACGTGGATGCTTCCGGCGTGGCCACGCGGGGAGCCTTCACCGCCGGCTTTCGCCGTTGAGCCGTTAATTCCGGCGGGATCAGCGATGCATGAGCCGGGGAGGCCGCGGCGCCATGCAGGTAGATCGGCGTAAACAGCCCGGCAAGGCGCTCCGCCGGTAATTCCTGGTCTCTGCGGAACCACAACGCAGCCCAGTTCAGAATATTCAGCAGCGCCAGGTAGAGATACTTGGCAGGAACGTCTCGCCGGATCACACCGCCAGCCTGCCCCTCTTCCAGTACCGATTCGACCAGGCGTGCGTACTTTTTCCGCAGAGCAAGCACCTCGGCGTGATGGGCGTTGGACAGCGCGCGCAGCTCGGTGAGCATGAGCACGTGGCGGCACTGGTGTACGAGCAGCGTTTGCAAGTGAGCCCGGATCAGCGTGCAAATCCGGCCCAGCGGCTCGTGGACCTCGTTCACCGCGGATTCGACATCCGCATGCAGGTGCGTTAGGGACGAGACACAAAGCTGGTGAAACAGGTCTTCCTTGCTGGTGATGTGGTAGTAAAGAGAGGCCTGTTGAATGCCCAAAGCAGCCGCCATTTCGCGCGTGGTCGTGGCGGCATATCCTTTGTCGCGGAACAGCGCGGCGGCCGTGTCGAAGAGCCGCTCGAGGGTACCGCGCTTGGGTTCCGCTGCCGCCTCGACGGCGGGTAATGAGGCGCTCTCAGCGTTCATAGGGCGACGGGCCAGATCAGGATACTATTATCTCCCGGGAACGCCGGAATTTCAGAAGCCTAGAAGCCAGCAGGCAGAAGCGGAAGACCAACCGAGCCGCGATCCGTCAGGGAACGGTTCCGATATGTGACTCATCCGCCTCCTTCCCGCGCGTGTTATAGTGCTCACGGAGATAAGAACCAGTGGCGTGGGATCCCAAAGGCGCCGGGGCGGTGTCGATCATCGCGGCCTTGCTGGTGCCGGGATGATGAGTGCTGCCGCAAGTCCTGGCAGGACTTGGATTGGAAGTGTTGAGCGCCGGCTGTTGGCTGTGGTTCGAGCGCCTGCAGCCGCTTTTCTTCGTGCTGGCCTTGGGCGCACTCGCGTACCAGGGATGGCTAGTACGCCTCCGCCCGCCCAAACCCGGCAACTGGAAGGTTCGCACCGTTCTAGCTGCCAGCCTGGCGGTGAATGTGATGATGATCGCCGGATGGGTCGTGATCGCGATTCGGTACCGGTAAATTGGTGGGCAGGCGCTTCCACCCGCCATCGTAAGCGGATGAAACCTCGGACCTATCTCCTCTTTCTGGCATCGGCTGCTCCCTTATGGGCCCAGGTCGAAAGAGTGGCGATGCGCACCACCGGCATTTCCTGTGGAACGTGCGCCGTAGTTTCGGAATTCCATTTCCGCCGCATGCCAGGCATCGATCAGGTGCACATCAGCCGTTCCCAGGAAGCCATCATGCTGACCTACAAGCCGGGCGCGGTCTTTTCAACGCAAGCGATCCGTGACGTCCTGCAGCCTCTGAATGTCGGCGTGGTGCAGTTTCAGATCGGTGCTCGCGGCCAGGTGCGCCAGATTGGCGGCAAGAGTTTGTTCCTTGCCGGCAAAGACAAATTCCTGCTGGTAGAGAACCCCGCTGTTTCGGTTCCTCGAGATACGCTTGTCGCCATCGAAGGCATTCTCAAGGATCGAGTGACTCCTATGGAGCTGAAGATCTTAAGCTTCACGCCGGCGAAATAAACCGACAAGCCAAGAAACCTCTGGGTCAAACGATTGCAGTATTACGCCGGCGGCAGAGACCGCCGGCGCCACCGGTGATTGGGCGCCGGCGAGTGGTCATGATAATCTAGATGGACTATCCACACCTTCCGGAAGTCGTATACGGAAAGTCCAGCTTTAGACCACGTGCGAGGTTCACATGGGAACTGCCGTTGAAACAGCTATTGGCTCTCAAGCCACCCCCGCCGCCGAAATGATTTCGGGCGGCCAAATCGTCGCCAAGATGCTCAAACAGGAGGGCATCGGGCATATTTTCACCATTTCCGGCGGCCACATCGTTGACATTTATAACGGATGCATCGATGAGGGCATTCAAATCATCGACGTGCGCCACGAACAGGTGGCTGCGCATGCCGCCGATGCATATGCGCGCATCACCGGCTTGGGGTGCGCGGTAGTAACCGCCGGTCCTGGCACGACGGATGCCGTCACCGGCATGGCGAATGCTTTTCGCGCGGAAAGCCCCATGCTGCTGATCGGCGGCAATTCCCCGCTTAAGCAATACCGCATGGGCGGGCTGCAAGAATTGCGCCATACCGAAATGATGACCCCCATCAGCAAATTCGCCACTCTCGTAATGACTACGGATCGCGTGGCGGAGATGATGGCGGTCGCGTTTCGCGAGATGTACAACGGCGCGCCTGGGCCGGGTTTTCTGGAGATCCCGCACGACATCATGGATGGCAAAGTAGAAGCGGGCAAGGTGCGCTACCCCAAAAATTTCCGGGTGCGCGGCGCGGAGGCCGGACCCCCCGATTTCCTGGGCGATCCCAACATCGTGCAGGAAGTTGCCGACCTACTGGCACGCGCCGAACGACCGGTGGCGTTGTTCGGTACCCAGGCGCGGACTTGCCGCGCGCACGACGCCATCGACCGCTTCGCACGCCACTTCAACATTCCTATTTACGTTAACGGCGCGGCTCGTGGAACTCTGCCCCGCGACCATCCGCTGGGTTTCATGCCATCGCGCAAGGCAGCGTTCGATAATGCCGATGTGATCCTGCTGGCCGGCACGCCGCTCGATTTCCGCATGGGCTACGGCCGCCGCCTGAATCCCAAGGCCAAGATCGTGATCATGGACATGGATTACCGCAACGTCGGTAACAACCGCGATTTCGATTACGGGCTGGTCGGCAATCTGCGTACCATCGTGAACGCCATGTGCGACGCCTCCAAGGGCGACACCAGCGGGAAGCACGAGCCCTTCGTGAAGATGCTGCGCGAAGAGGAACAGCGCAGCCACGGCAAGGACGCCAAGATTATTGCTGCCAACGAGGTACCCATTCACCCGGTGCGCCTGTGCCACGAGATCAACGAGTTTCTGCAGGAAGAGACGGTCTATATCGGCGACGGCGGCGACATCGTGACGTTCTCTGGTTCCATCGTGCGGCCGCACAAACCGGGTGGTTGGATGGACCCCGGGCCGCTCGGCACGCTGGGCGTCGGCACAGGCTTTGCTATGGCCTCGAAACTGGCGCAGCCTCAGCGTGACGTTGTGGTCCTGTACGGGGATTGCTCTTTCACGCTGACGGGCTTCGATTTCATCACCATGGTGCATCGCAAGCTCCCGTATGTGGGCATAATCGGCAATAATTCCTCGTGGAACCAGATCCGCTTCGGCCAGGAGAGGAAATATCCCGGACGCGGCGATATCGGCAATATCGTGGGCGACGTGCGCTTCGACCGCCTTGCGGAAGCGATGGGCGGTTTCGGCGTTCGCGTCACCGAGCCGGACCAGATCCGGCCGGCGCTCGAACGGGCGCGCGACTCCGGTAAGCCTGCGCTGGTGGACGTGGTAATCAATCGCGACGTGTACTCCTCGGGCACCTCGAATCAGACGATGTATAAGTAGATGTGGCAGGCGCTTCCGCCTGCCAATAGCAGAGATTTTTTGGAGACGAGTTAGATGGAAGCACTCAAGGGAATTCGCGTCCTCGACATGACGCACGTGCAGGCAGGGCCTACCTGCTCGCAACTGCTGGCATGGCTGGGGGCCGATGTGATTAAGCTGGAGTCGCCCGTGGGCGATGCCACGCGCGGGCAGCTGCGAGACGTGCCGAACGCCGACAGCCTGTACTTCACCATGCTGAACTGCAACAAGCGCTCGATTGTGGTCAACATGAAGTCGCACGAGGGCAAGGAAGTATTCGTCGAGCTGCTGAAGAAAAGCGACATCCTGATGGAGAACTTCGGCCCGGGGGTGCTCGACCGGTTCGGATTTTCCTGGGAAGCGGTCCACGCCATCAACCCCCGCGTGATTCTGGGCTCGATCAAGGGGTTCGGCTCCAGCGGGCCGTATGCCGAGTTCAAAGCATATGAAAACGTGGCGCAGGCCATGGGCGGCGCCATGAGCACCACCGGCATACCCGAAGGGCCGCCTTATGTCACGGGCGCCCAGATCGGCGATTCGGGCACGGGCCTGCACCTCGCCGTCGGACTGCTGGCCGCTCTCGAGCAGCGCCACCGCACCGGTGAAGGGCAATACGTGGAAGTGGCGATGATGGACGGCGTAATGAATCTTTGCCGCGTGAAGTGGCGCGATCATCAGCGGCTGTCGCGCCAAACGTTAACTGAGTATTCGGTGCCGACCGAAGGCCTGAAAGCCACGCCGCGCGCCGGTAACGATTCCGGCGGCGGCCAGCTCGGCAACGCCGTCAAGTGCAAGCCCGGCGGTCCCAACGATTACCTTTATGTTGTGGTTCAGGAAGCGGTGTGGCATGGGCTCGCCCAACGGATCGGCGCCGAAGTGGGGCACCCCGAGCTGGCGGTGGATTCACGTTTTCACAAGATTGCCGACCGCCGCAAGAACCAGAACGAGGTGTGGCGGCTGCTCGATCAGTTCGGGTCGAATTACACCAAGCGCGAGCTCATGGCCATTCTTAATGAGATCGATGTGCCGTGCGGTCC
>CAZKVF010000160.1:0-8295 GCA_964556085.1 uncultured Solibacteraceae bacterium | reverse complement strand
CCTCCGCGCGCTCTACCGTGCGTACCGTCGCCCGAACGCACTCGGGCGCGGCCACGCCGCCTTTGAGGATGCCTCCGATCAGAGCCGAACCCATGTTGCCGGCCCCGATCACCGCGATGCGTTTCATCGGCCCACCGCGACCGCAGGCTGTTGCAGTGCCACATCCACCCGCGAGGTGATCGCGCCTTCGGAAGCCGAAGACACCAGGGCGCAGTACTTGGCAAAGACGCCGCTCGTATAGCGCGGCGCCGGCGGTTCCCAGTCCGCGAGGCGCCGTTCGATTTCCCTTACGCCGATGTCGAGATCGATCACGCCGCGACTGACATCGATGGTTATCTCGTCGCCCTCGCGTACGGCCGCGATGGGACCGCCATTATAAGCTTCTGGCGCGACGTGAGCGATCATAAAGCCGTGGGTTGCGCCGCTGAAGCGGCCGTCGGTCACCAGGGCAACGCTGTCGGAGAGGCCCGCGCCGACAAGGGCGCCCGTCACCCATAGCATCTCGCGCATCCCCGGACCGCCGCGAGGCCCTTCATAACGGATGACGACCACATCACTCGGTTTGATTTTCCCGTCCTTGATGGCCTTCTGCGTGTCCTCTTCGCACTCAAATACGCGGGCCGGGCCGCGATGGAGCATCTTGTCGTGGCCGGCCAATTTGATCACACAGCCCTCGGGCGCGAGATTCCCGCGCAGAATGGCCAGTCCGCCGCGCGGTTTAAGCGCGCGCGCAAGCGGCAGAATGACCTGCTGGCCGGGCGTCTCCTTCGCTTCCGCAGCCTCTTCGGCGAATGTGCGCCCGGTGATGGTCAGAGCCGAACCGTCGACGAAGCGGCCTTCCAGCAGACGCTGCGCGATCACACCGATGCCCCCCGCCTTATCCACGTCCACCGCCATATAGCGCCCGGCCGGCTTCAAATCGACGAACACCGGAGTCCGGGCGCAGGTAGCATCGAAATCATCGATGGTAAGCGCCAGTTCGGCTTCCCGCGCCATGGCCAGCAGATGCAGTACGGCATTGGTCGAACCACCGGTCGCAGCTACTCCGGCGATAGCATTGTCGAAGGCAGCGCGCGTGCAGATCTGGCGCGGCCGCCGCTCGTTACGTACGGCGTCCATTACCATGCGGCCGCAGCGGCGCGCCACCTCGTCCTTGCGCGCATCTACCTGAGGCACGGAAGCCGTCCCCATCGGGGAAAGTCCGATCAGCTCCATGACGGTGGCCATCGTGTTGGCGGTATACTGGCCACCGCAGGCGCCCGCTCCTGGACAGGCGTGATCCTCGATTTCGCGCAGTTCCTGGTCGCTGATACGCCCGGCGGCGTTGGCCCCCACCGCTTCGAAGACCTCCATGATGGAAATGTCGCGGTCTTTGTGGCGGCCCGGCAGAATCGTGCCGCCGTAGAGAATCACGCCCGGAACATTCAGGCGCAGCAACGCCATGGCCGCGCCCGGAATGGTCTTATCACAGGCCACCAGCGCCACAATGCCATCGAACATATGCCCGCGCACCAGCAGCTCGATCGAATCGGCGATGACTTCGCGGCTCACCAGCGAAGTTTTCATGCCCTCCGTTCCCATGGTGATGCCGTCGCTGATGGCGATGGTATTGAACTCCATGGGTGTGCCGCCGGCCGCGCGGATTCCCTCCTTCACTTTAACTGCCAGTTCGCGGAGGTTGTAATTGCACGGCATGGTTTCGATCCAGGTATTCGCCACGCCGATGATCGGCTTCTTCAGATCGTCGTCGGTGAAGCCGATGGCCTTCAACATAGCGCGGGCGGGCGCGCGATCCCGTCCCTGAGTGATGGTGTGACTCGGCAATTTCATAGGAACAGACCAGTGTACCAGCGGGCCGGAAGCATAGGGTATCGAGAAGCCAACGAAGCTGGCACCCGCGCTGTATGATTACTGGAAACAGCGTTCCCAACGAGGAGGTTCAAATGAACGGACGGATGATCGCAAGAGTTGGCGCTGCCGCGCTCGGCACCAGCTTGGCCGCGACAATGGCACTCGCCCAGACGGTGGCGCCGGCCGCGGGCGGTGGAAGCGGCAACGACGGCGCAGAACCGTGCACTCACTCACCCATTTGCGCCTGGGGCAAAGGTCGCAATGCGATCGCTCATGAACTGCGGGCACCCGATATGGGTTTCACCTTCGCTTACCCGTTTCGGTTGCCCGAAGGCCTGACCGGCGGTGTCTCCGCTGTTGCCTTGAATTCCAAAGGGCACCTCTTCGCGTTTCAGCGCAACCCGGCCGGTAAGCCCCAATTGTTTGAGTTCGACGAGGGGCACAAACTGATTCGCACAATCGGTGAAGAGGTAATTGGCCACCAAAGCAAGGCGCATGGCATGGCTATCGAGGCGCAGGACAATCTGTGGATCTGCGACGAGAACGGGGATACCGTGATGAAGTTAAGTCCCGAGGGTAAGCTCCTGATGACCCTGGGGGTGAAAGGACAAAGAGGGGATTGGGATGAAGCCAAGGGGCAAAGGCTCCTGTGGCAGCCGCTCGCCTTGGCTTTTGCTCCTAACGGCGATGTTTACATCGGCATGGGCCACGCGAACGAGAGTCCCAACGACACTGAAAAGTCTCCGACGAACAGAAGCGGAGCCGCGCGCGTGTTGCACCTGGATCAGAACGGCAAATTCATTGGTCAATGGTTCGGCAACAATGCCGGACAGGGACATTTCAGCATGGTCCATGGGATCGCGGTCAATCCCAACAACGGCAACGTCTATATTGCCGACCGGGAGGAATATCGAATCGTTGTCTATGACGGTATCGGCAAGTTCGTAAAAACCATTCAGATGAGAAACCTGGTTTGCGCCCTATACATAGACCCACATAACCAGCTATGGATGGCTACCGGGCAGGACGGCCAGATCTTCAAGCTCGACTGGGATGGCAACGTGCTCGGCGCCATCGGCAACGGACCGGGCAAAGGCGAAGGTCAGTTTACCGAATCCAACTATATCGCCATGGATTCGCACGGCAACTTGTACACCGGGGACACGGGCGCCGCCCGGATCACGGAAATGGTCGCACCCAGAAAGTGATATACATCTCCGAACCAGAGCTGGCTTGCGGGTTCCCGCTTTTGCTATACTCGCAACTTATGGTCATCGCCGCCGCCCGGCATCATCGCCATCATCACTCCCCGGCGCGACGGGCGGTGTTCTGATCGAAATCAAAACACTCGTTGAAAGGACGCCCGCCGCGGGAAGCCAATTGGCCCCGGCGGGTTTTTTGTTGCGCACACGATGAATCTCGATTTTGAAAAAGCCGGCGGGCTGGTCACGGCCGTGATCCAAGATCATGTCACAGGTCGCGTCCTCATGGTGGGTTATATGAACGACGAGGCCTTCCGAAAAACCGTCGAAACCGGCTTCGCGACCTTCTATAGCCGCTCCCGCCAGAAGCTCTGGCTGAAGGGCGAAACCTCGGGCCATCGCCTAGTGGTCAAGTCCATTGCCACCGATTGCGATCAGGACGCCCTGTTGGTTCAGGTAGAGGCCCTCGGCCCGGGCGTTTGCCACGAAGGTTACCAGAGCTGCTTCTTCCGCAAGCTCGAACAGGGCGACTGGAAGATCGCCGATTCGCGCGCCTACGACCCCGCCGCCGTTTACGGGAGCAATTCGTGAAGCTCAAGCTGGGTATTCCCAAAGGCAGCCTCGAAAACGCGACGGTGGACCTGTTTCGCCGCGCCGGTTTTGCGATCACCACCAGTAGCCGCTCGTATTTTCCCGGCATCGACGATCCGGAAATCGAGTGCATGCTGATCCGTGCTCAGGAAATGGCCCGGTACGTCGAGGACGGCATTCTGGACGCCGGCCTCACCGGCCGCGACTGGATCGAGGAGAATGAAGCGTCGGTGGTGGCGGTCGCCGATCTGATTTACGCCAAGCAGAGCTTCGGCAAGGTGCGATGGGTGCTGGCGGTGCCCGAAGCCTCCGAGTTCCACTCGGTGACAGATCTCGGAGGCAAAATTATCGCCACCGAACTGGTGGCCACCACCAAACGATATCTGGCGCGAAACGGCGTCGCCGCCAAAGTCGAGTTCAGTTGGGGCGCAACCGAGGTCAAGCCGCCAGTGCTCGCCGATGCCATTGTAGAGGTCACCGAAACCGGTTCCTCGCTTCGCGCCAATAAGCTGAAGATCATTGACACCGTGATTGAGTCAAACACCCAGTTGATCGCCAATAAGGAGTCCTGGACTGACGGCGCCAAGCGCCGCAAGCTCGAAGACATCAAGATGCTGCTTGAAGGCGCCATGAACGCTCTCGGCAAGGTGGGCCTCATGCTCAACGTGCACAAGAAGGACCTTGCGGCGGTTTTGGGTGTGCTCCCGGCTCTAAAGCGCCCCACCATTTCTCATTTGAGCGACGAGGAGTGGCTGGCAGTCAACACCATTCTCGATGAGTCAACCGTCCGGGACATCATTCCGCGTCTGAAACAGGCCGGCGGCCAGGGCATCGTCGAATATCCCTTGAACAAGATCGTGCTGTGATCCGAATTCTCCAGAGCGATCAGGTAGGCCGCCTCTTAGCCCGCAAAGCCGCGCGGTTCGGCGAAGCGGAGGCTGTAGTTCGCCCGATTCTCGAGGCGGTGCGCAAGCGAGGCGACCGGGCACTCGTGGAATACGCACGCCGGTTCGATTCCCTCGATCGCCCGACAGTTCGTGTTCCCGAAAAGGACTTGCCTGCCGCCGCGAAGAGACTGACACCTGAGTTCCGCTCCGCTGTAGAGGTGGCGTCTGAAAACATCCGCGCTTACGCCCTGCGCCAGATGCCCAAAGCGTGGATGGAGGAAGTCGCTCCGGGACTTTGCCTGGGACAGATCATCCGTCCGCTAGAGACGGTTGCCGCGTATATTCCGGCCGGCCGCTACCCATTGCCATCTACTCTCATGATGACGGCTATTCCAGCACAAGTGGCTGGAGTTTCAAGAATTTGTATATCATGCCCTAAACTGATACCTGAGGTCCTGGGAACGGCCGGGATGCTCGGCCTCAACCAGGTTTTCCAGATGGGCGGCGCTCAGGCCATCGCCGCATTTGCCTTCGGGACGCGGACGGTACCACGGGCAGACCGGATCGTAGGTCCCGGCAATATCTACGTTGCGGCGGCGAAAAAGCTCCTCGCGGGAGAAGTCGGAATTGACTTCATCGCGGGCCCTACCGAGATCCTCACCATTGCCGCGGATGGGGACCCTGCGCACCTCGCCGCCGACATGCTTGCCCAGGCCGAGCACGATGCCGACGCTTCCGCCATACTGCTAACCACTTCCAAACGCCTCGCGGCGGCGGTGGCGAAGGCCGTGGTATTGCAACTCGAGACACTGCCCACCGCCAATGTCGCGGCGAAATCGATAGCGCGAAACTCAGCCATCATTCTGGTTCGTTCGCTGGCCGAAGCCATCGAAATCGCTAATCGGTTTGCGCCCGAACACCTCAGCATTCCCGAAGAGAATTTGCTGGCCCGGGTCCGGCACGCCGGCAGCGTGTTCATCGGTCCTTTCAGTCCCGAAGCTGCTGGCGATTATGCATCCGGCCCCAACCACGTCCTTCCGACTTCGGGCGCGGCGCGGCTGCGCGGCGGCCTGTCCGTAACCGACTATCTGAAGGTGATTTCCGTCCAGCAACTCTCTGAGCTGGCATTACGCCGCCTCGCGCCCGCCATCACTACCCTTGCCCGCGCCGAAGGCCTGGAAGCGCATGCGCGGTCGGTGGAAATCCGCCTCCAGGCGCGCGACCGTGTGAGCGCGCTACCGCGTAAGAGAGCGGTCGATTTCAAGGCACTCCAATGAACTCCAAGCTTGTGAAAGGCGCCATTAAGCCTCGCCCTGCGGTCCTGGCAATGCAGCCCTACTCGCCGCCTACGGCTGGCCGCGCAGGTAAGCTGCGTCTCGATTTCAACGAGAACACCGTGGGCTGCTCGCCGCACGTGATCGAGGCGCTGCGCCGCGGCCTGGATGCCGGTGGCTTGTCCGTCTATCCGGAATACGGCGAGGGCAAGGCGGCCATCGCCCGCTACTTCGGCGTCGCGCCGGAAGAGTTCATTTTCACCAACGGCACCGACGAGGCGATACAGGTCTTCATCAACACGTATGTGGATGATGGCCAGGAGGTGCTCCTGTTGAGGCCTTCCTATGCCATGTATCGCTTCTACGCCGAGGTCGCCGGCGCCCGGCTCCGCGAAATCGAATATCCCTGGCCAGGACTGGAGTTCCCCCTCGACGCCCTCCTCGAAGCTGTCACGCCCGAAACGCGCGCTGTGATCCTCGCAAATCCCAACAATCCCACGGGCACCGGAGTCTCCCTGCTGGCCATCGAGCGAATCCTGCATCGAGCCCGCAAGGCGGTCGTCCTGATCGACGAGGCGTACTACGAGTTCTCTGGGATTACCGCTCTTGGCGAGATCGACCGTGTGCCGAACCTGTTCGTCTCGCGCACCTTTTCCAAGGTGTTCGGCATGGCCGCCATGCGACTGGGCTGCCTGTTTTCGCACCCCGCGAACATCCAGTTCCTGCACAAAGCGCAATCGCCGTACAGCGTCAATAGCCTGGCCGTGCTGGCCGCCTGCGAAGCCGTGGCCGACGCCACCTATGTCCGCAACTATGTGGCCGAAGTACTGGCCGCCCGCGAATTGTTGTGTGTGGGCCTGGAGAAACTGGGCATCGGTTACGTGCCCAGCTCCGCCAACTTCGTTCTGGCGAAGATCGGATCGCGAGCAATCGAAATCCGTGACGCGTTGCGCGACTGCGGCGTGCTGGTGCGCGACCGTAGTTACGAAGCCCCCGGTTGCGTGCGCATGACGGTGGGCACGCGCGAGCAAACGCGCCGGCTGCTGACAGCACTGGAGGGAATCTGGCAGCGATGAAGCGATCCGCAACTCTCGATCGCAACACGAAGGAAACGCGCATCTCCGGCTCGCTCAAGATCGAAGGCCGGGGCAAATACGAGGTGGCCACGGGCATCCGCTTCTTCGACCATATGCTCGAACTCTTCGCCAAGCACGGCGGATTCGATCTGAGGCTGGCGGCCGTGGGAGATCTCGACGTGGACCAGCACCATACCGTGGAAGATGTGGGTATTGTGCTGGGCCAGTTATTCGCCAAAGCGCTAGGCGATCGCAAAGGAATCAACCGGGCCGGGTACTTCGTGATGCCCATGGACGAAACTCTGGCCGTAGTAGCGGTGGATCTTGGGGGCCGTCCGGCTCTGGTTTACAAGGACCTCGTCAAAGTGCGCCTGGTCGGCGACCTCCAGACTGAACTGGTAGAGGATTTCTTCGGCGGCTTCGTCAATCACGCCGGCGCAAATCTGCATGCCAGAGTCTTATACGGCCGGTCCACCCACCACAAGATTGAGGCCATTTTCAAGTGCTTCGCACGGGCGATGAAATATGCGTGCTCGACAGACGCGAGATTGAGAGATCAGCTGCCATCTACGAAGGGCTTACTATGATGATCGTCACATCGGAGCCGCGACCATCAGGGAGCGGTCCCTCTCTATGACCGCGATTTTCGATTATGGCGCGGGGAACCTGCGTTCCGTTCAAAACACGCTGGGCGAGCTCGGTTATGAATACGAACTCGTCCGCAACTCCGACGGCCTGCGCCAGGCGACCCGCATCATTCTGCCCGGTGTCGGCCATTTCGGCCAGATGATGCGCGCCCTCGACGCCCTCGGAGTGCGCTCTGCGCTGCTGGAGCGAATCGCCTCGGGGATTCCCTTCCTGGGAATTTGTCTCGGCCTCCAGGCGCTTTTTGATGCGAGCGAGGAAGCCCCGGAAGTCCACGGCCTCGGCTTATATCCGGGCATGGTGCGTCGCTTCCCCGCCGATGCCCGCGTGCCGCATATGGGCTGGAACGAACTGGAGCCTCGCCGGGAATCGAAGCTTGTCCGTGATCTGAGCGCCCGGCCCTTCGTCTATTTCGCACACAGCTACTACGTCCCCGAAAACGAACGCGCGGCTGCCGTCTGCACCTACGGCACTTCGTACACCGCCGTGCTCGAGTGCGGCAATGTTTTCGGGGTGCAATTCCACCCCGAAAAATCCGGCCCCGTCGGTCTGCAGATCGTGCGCAACTTCATGGAGCTGCGGTGCTAGCCAAGCGCATCATTCCCTGCCTGGATGTTACGGGCGGGCGTGTAGTAAAAGGGGTACACTTTGTCAATTTGCGTGATGCCGGCGATCCGGTTGAACTGGCGGATCGTTATAACTGCGATGGCGCGGACGAGCTGGTCTTCCTCGATATCACGGCTTCCAGCGATGCCCGCGAAATCATGGC
>CAZKVF010000159.1:0-12982 GCA_964556085.1 uncultured Solibacteraceae bacterium | reverse complement strand
AGGAACCCCTTTCGGCCATCCAGCCGATGAAGGCGGTGTTCAATCAGGAATTCGTCAAACGGCTCAACGGCCCTAATGTCAAGCCCCCCGGCTCAAAGATGGATCACGCCGAGATGCTGATGGACGACATACGGCAATTCCAGAAGCGCACCGGCGTCACGCGCACCACCATGATCTGGTGCGCCTCGACCGAGGTGTTCCGCCAACCGGCTGCGGTGCATGCGAGCCTGAAAGATTTCGAGTGCGGATTGCAGAAGAGCGATCCGGAGATTTCGCCCAGCCAGATTTACGCTTACGCCGCCTTGAAATCGGGGGTGCCGTACGCCAATGGCGCACCGCACATGACCACCGACACGCCGGCGTTGCTGGAACTGGCGCGGAATATGAATGTGCCGGTCGGGGGCAAGGATTTCAAGAGCGGCCAGACGTTTATGAAGACGCTGATCGCGCCGGGATTGAAGTCGCGCCTGCTCGGATTGAGCGGCTGGTTTTCGACGAACATCCTGGGAAACCGCGATGGCGAAGTGCTGGACGACCCGGGCTCGTTCCGTTCCAAAGAGGTGAGCAAGTCCTCGGCCCTGGAGTACATCCTGCAAGGGCATCTATATCCGGATCTGTACCGCGACTTCTACCACAAGGTTCGCATCGAATATTACCCACCCCGTGGCGACGCCAAGGAGGGTTGGGATAACATCGACATTTTCGGGTGGCTCGGCTATCCGATGCAGATCAAAGTGAATTTCCTGTGCCGCGACTCGATTCTGGCGGCGCCGCTGGTTCTGGATATCGTGCTGTTCATGGACCTGGCGCAGCGCGCCGGGATGCGGGGAATTCAAGAGTGGCTGTCGTTCTACTTCAAAGCACCCATGCATGCGCCAGAGGTTTATCCGGAGCATGATATATTCATCCAGCTTATGAAGCTGAAGAACACCCTGCGCTGGATGCAGGGAGAAGACCTCATTACGCACTTAGGACAAGAGTACTACGATTAGCAGCGGGTCGAGCCCACGGGCGCGAACTAACTTCGCCGCGGCGGCGTCTGAGACTCTAGGAGAGTTATGAAGGTACTGGTCATCGGGGGCACTCTGTATATCGGCCGTCTCCTGGTGGAGGAACTGGTAAAGGCGGGTCACGAGGTTGCGATTTTGCACCGCAAGCCGAAGCATGACTTCGGACGCCGAGTGGAAAATCTGATGGCCGATCGCAACGACTCCGATTCCTTGAAAGAGGTGTTGTCGGGCCGGCGCTTCGAAGTGATCTATGACAATGCCTACGACTGGGAGCGCGGCACCACAGCGGCGCAGGTTGATGCCACGGTGCAGGCTTGCGGGGGCAATCGGCTCAGTCGCTACATCTTCATGTCGAGCGTAGCGGCCTACGGGGATGGCTTGAACCATAAGGAAAGCGACCCGCTGGCGCCCGACTATCACGCCAACCCGTATATTCGTTTCAAAGCGAGCACGGAACGGCAGCTGTTCCGGATGTACTCGAAGGGCCTGCCAGTGGTGACGTTCCGGCCGCCCTTCATCTTCGGCCCCGGCAACCCTTTTTACCGGGAACAATTTTTCTGGGACCGCCTGCGCGGGGGCCGGCCGATTATCATACCCGGCGACGGCCACCGGCTGATGCAGTTCGTTTATGTGAACGATCTGGTGCATGCGCTGGTGCGCGCCATGGAAGAGCCGAGGGCGGTGGGGGAGGCGTTCAACATCGCTGATCCCAAGCCCCTGACGCAGGTAGAGTTCGTGGAAAGGCTGGCCAAGATAGCCGGAGTGGAACCGGTGGTGGTGCGGGTACCGCGGGATGTGATTCAGCAGGCCGGCGGCAACGCCATGGACGAGCCGTACTACTTCGGCGAGTACCTGGACGTGCCGCCCATTACGGAAAATATCGGTAAGGTAACGCGGGTACTCAAGATGAAGCTGACCCCGTTCGACATCGCCCTGAAAGAAACCTACCGCTGGTATACACGGAACCACCGGCCGCGCACTCCCGGTTTCGATTTCGACGACAAGATCCTGGCCATGGCTAAGGCGAGTTCGCCGGCGAGCGTGTAGGGGCGGAAGCGCCTGCCCCACATGCACCGGTGGCCAAGACCGCCGGCGCCACCAGGGTAATTGGCAGGCGGAAGCGCCACAGTATTTTTGCCGGGCCTGGCGACCGCTCCCTGACGGTCGCGGCCCGGAAAAGCTACCTCTCGATGCCGAGGGACCGGGAAGTTGCCACCAGCGTGGTGATGAGGCGATCAACGTGGCTCTCGGTATGAGCGGCGGTACATGAGATGCGCAAAAGGTTTTGCGCGGCTGCTGGCCGCAAAACGGGATTGATATAAATCCCGTCTTCCAGAAGGGCCCTGCACAGGCGGCACAAATCCACTTCATCCTGGATGACCACGGGGACAATGGCGGTCTCGCCGGGCAGGACGCGAAATCCGCGGGCGCGCAATTCCTCCCGCAGCAGATTCGCGACACGCAATAGCCGCTGACGCCGCTCCGGCTCCTTCCTCATGATCTCGAGGGCGGCGGAAACGGCAGCCACGGAGGCTGCCGGCAAGCTCGCCGAGAACACGAACGGACGGGCGGTGTGCTTGAGGTAGTCCACGACGGCGCGTTCGCCGGCGATGAAGCCGCCCACCGACGCCAGCGATTTACTGAAGGTACCCATCACGATATCGATTTCGTCGAGCACACCGATGTGTTCCGCCGCGCCCGCTCCCGTGGGGCCAAGCACGCCTAAGCCGTGCGCTTCGTCCACGTAAACACGTGCGCCATACGGCCGGGCGAGCTTCAGGATGCCTTTGAGGTCGGCAACGTCTCCTTCCATGCTGAAGACGCCTTCGGTTACCAGGAGAATTTTTTCGTCGGGAGAGCAGTTTTCGAGGCAGCGCTCCAGGTGGTCGAGATCATTGTGGCGGAACCGCAGGTTCCGGGCAGGCGACCGTAGCGCACCCTCCACGAGGCTGGCATGCAGGTTGTGGTCGCAAACCATCACGTCGCCTTTTTCGGTCAGGGCCGACAGGGTGGCATAGTTGGCCTGAAATCCGGTGCCGAAGATGACCGCGGCTTCTTTGTGGGTGAACGCGGCCAGTGCGGCTTCAAGCTTGACATGCAGATCGAGTGTGCCGTTTAAAAGGCGGGAACCGCTGCATCCGCTGCCATATTTGCGAATTGCCTGGGCGGCGGCCTCCTTCACTTTGGGGTGGGTGATCAGGTCGAGATAGTCGTTCGACCCGAACATCAAGACCTTGCGCTTGCCGAGCCGCGCTTCGCCCGCCTCGCAGCCCTCACGCTCGCCGAAGACCTCGAAGTACATGTAGAGGCCGGCGGCCTGGAGATCACCCGGACGTGTGAACCGGCGGCATTTATCGAAAATATCGTTGGACGCGGTGCTCTTCTTTTTCCCGGCGATTTCGGTACCCGGTACGCGCATGATCCTCAGCTCCATTCGTAGATTCGATAGGTCTTGTACCGCTTCGCGCCCATCACGTCGAGGGAGCGATTCATCAGGACATTGTCCTCCAAAATCCAGGACATTTCGCACCTCTGATAACCCAGGTTACGGGCGTTCTCCACCAGGCGGGCATAAAACGCGGCGGCCACCCCCGAGGCGCGGTGCTCCGGAACCACCCCGAGAGCCACCACACGCACATCTCGCACGCGGCTCTGGTGATACAGAATTTTAAGAAGTCCGGTTGGGAACAGGCGTCCGTTGGCCGGTTTCAAGGCCTGGTTGACATCCGGTAGCGCCAGAGCGAATCCGACCATCTTGCCGCCGGCTTCTCCGATCAAGACCAGCTCGGGCTTGAGGATCTGCTTCATGTCCTTGCCCTGGAGGAGGAACTCTTCCCGAGTCATGGGCACAAAGCCCCAATTGCGGCTCCAGGCAGAACAGTACACCTCCCAGACGCGCTCGACCTCGCCGTCGAAGTCCTTCATGTTGATGGGGCGGACGCGAAGGCCGGTTTGCTTGAAGACTCGCGTGGCGGCACGCTGAATCTTAGGCAACTGCACCAGGTCAGGCGCACTGAGATAAGCCAACAGATCTTTTGCCTTGCGCAGACCGACCCGTTCCATGAGTGTGGCATAGTACGGAAAATTGTAGGTCATCATGACCATCGGGTCGGAATCGAAACCCTCGACCAGAATGCCGCACTCGTAATTCGTGGACGGGTTGACGGGACCGCGAAGGAAGCGGGCGCCCTTCTCGAACAGCCAGTTGCGAGCGGTGGTGAGAAGGGCCTCGGCGACAGCGATATCGTCCACGCAGTCAAAGAAGCCGAAAAAACCGGCTTGCTCGTTTTGAAAGCGGTTGTGAGCGTGGTCGAGGATAGCAGCGACGCGGCCCAGCGGACGGCCGTTGCGACGGGCCAGGAAAAACTCAGCCTCGGCATTCTTGTAAAACGGGTGCTTGGCGCGGTTAAGAAGATCCTTGACGGCAATTCGCAACGGGGGCACCCAATGGGGATCGTTGCGGTACAGCGCGTAGGGCAGTTCGACGAACTCTTTCAGGGTTTTGCTGTCTGCGGCAACGACGTCGATCCCTCCCAAGTGCTACGCCCCTTCGTGATTTAGTTTCCGGTAAAGGGCCGGGCCAGCCAAAAACAAGAAGGCCGCCACACCCATCCCGGCCAATATATCGACGGTGTAGTGGTATCGAAGATAAACTGTAGCAAAAATGATGCTCGAAGTGTAGGCAAAATAAGGCCAAAAAAGGGAGGGTCCCAGCTTTCGGGATGTCCACCACGCGAGCAGGGTGAGTAAGGTATGACCGCTGGGAAAGCAGTCGTAGGCAATAGATTCCAAGCGGTCGAGGCCACCTTGCATGGCGTTAAAAAACCAAAGGCCTCGGAGGGGCATGTGCTGGAAATCGCGCAGGAGGAAGCGGGGCCCTCGGGCGGGTACGATGAGATAACCAACGTAAGAAACCAAGAACCCGAGGGCGATCAGGAAGGCATAGTATTGAAAATCGGCGAACCGCCGGTTCTTCCAGAAGAGAAGGCCAATAAACAGCACGACGGGAACAAAAAGTGTATAGACCACCTGTAGATATTCAGTTAGAAGGGGCGTTTGGATACGCTCCAGCCAAACCGTCGGGTTCGCGTGCCAGAACGAGTAGTCCAGATCGGCCAGCCACTGGTCGGCATCCCGGCAGCGCCTCACTACGGGAATGAAAATCTGCATTTCTTTGTAGCTGAAGGCGACGTAAAGGACGGCGTACCAGTTACGGAACCACCAGGAGATTCGGCTGGGATAACGAACGGCAGCCAGCAGGAGGGCCGTCCCGGCGAGGTGCAGAGCCAGCAGCTGAGGCGCCGAGGGCAGGCTGCGCCACCAAAGCACGATGATTACGGCAGCAAAGGCGAAATACGCCAGGATTACCTTATCCACTGGCCATAGGCGGTCCATCGGCCACAAGCGGCCCGGAAGCTCGGCGCCCAAGCTCGGGGACACGACAGGTCGGTCCATTCAGGGGAGATTACCGCGAAAGGCGACTTCGCCGAAGAAGCTCTCAGCGACGGTGTTTGTGTGCTGCGAATTGATCTGGATGCGGAGGCCTTTCACGTGCGGCGCAGGCTTGCCGAAGGCCCGCAAATAATCCGCGGCTACATCGCGGGCTTCCTGGATCCAGCGGCCGGTTTGGGCCTCACCCGACTCGCAAACGATCGCGAAGATGTGAGCTAGGGGAACATACCCGGCGCTTTGCTCGGTCCCCTTAGGGGCCGAGGTGTCCCAGATATAGGACAGAATATGACGGTCCGCGAAGGCAACCAGAAGCTGCGCCGCCTGATCGTCAGTGGCTGTATTGCGGAAGTCGCCGCCTGCCGGCAAATGAGTGACTTTCCAGCTCCAGGTCAGGTACCTCGTTTGATCCGGATTCACATCGGCTGCCCGCTCCAGGCCGAAGGAGGAATCGGCGCTTTTCAGGCGGATCGAGGAACCGCCGCCATCACTGAAAAGGAGGAAGTCCGGCTTTCCGTGATTGACTTTCAGATGCCATCCCGACGGGACTTCGCCCTGCCCCCAATTTCGCGGATTCAGAACAATAATGGCCAGCGGCGAGGAAGTGACCGGACGTATCAGCACCACTCCCAGCAGGCAACAGGTCAGCCGCAGCTTTGTCAAAATTTTCTCATCCTGAAGCACCGGTTCATCCCTAATATCGCATGGATCGCCCGCAATTTGCGGGTGCGTACCGCCGTCAAGATGTGGCGAACGTATTCAGCGCCCGAGACCCTGCCGTGTAACCCTTCTTAACCGGGCCGCGTAGGAATCGATTGAACCTAAAATAACGAGACGGTTCTGACACATCAGGCGGCACCGTTCTGTCCCGAGTGTGCCACGCCGGAGGTTTGGCCATTAGGCCGGCACTTCCAGGAGCATCATGAGCGCCAGCGCGACGACGGCTAGTCCGATACAGGCATATATCAAACACGTAAACCCGCAGTGGGTCCGGCTTCTGAGGCTCCTCCAGATGCAGACCGAGTACAGTCTGTGTTCCGGCGCCGAGCTTCACACTGCCAGCGGAGAAGTGATTCTCGATTTCCTGTCCGGCTATTGTGTCCATAACACCGGCCATAACCATCCCGCAATTATTGAGGCGCTGCACGAGGAATTGGACCGCCGCGGCCCCGTGATGTTGCAAAGCCACGTGTCCGATCTCGCGGGCGAACTGGCACGCCGTCTTTGCCAACTCGCCGGAGGCAATCTGGAAAAGGTTTTCTTCGCTACCTCCGGCAGCGAAGGCGTGGAAGCCGCGATCAAGTTTGCTCGCGCCACGACCGAACGGGAAGGTATTCTTTTCTGCGACGGCGCTTTTCACGGCCTCACCTGCGGCGCATTGTCGCTGATGGGCGATGGCTTCTGGCGCGGCAAATTCGGCCCCATGCTCGCCAACACCGCCGGCATACCGTTCGGCGAGATTCGAGCGCTGGAGGAAAAACTTAGATCGCGCGCTTATGCCGCATTCATTGTCGAACCCGTACAATCCGAAGCCGGGATCGTAGTGCCGCCCCAAGGCTATCTGCAGGAAGCCAAAGAATTGTGCGCCAGGTACGGAACCTTGTTCGTGCTGGATGAAGTGCAGACGGGCATGTTCCGGACCGGCCATTTCCTGGCAGCGCATCATTTCGGCGTAGAGGCGGATATGGTCGTCCTGGCGAAGGCGCTCAGCGGGGGGCTGGTGCCCGTAAGCGCGGTGCTGATGACCGATAGGGTCTACAGTTCGGTGTACGACTCGCTCAAGCGATCGATCATCCACACTTCGACCTTCAGCGAAAATGGGCTATCGATGCGGGCCGGACTGGCCACCTTAGACGTGCTGATAGAGGAAGGCCTTGGGGCGAAGGCGATGACACTGGGAGAGAGCCTTCGCAGCCGCCTTCGGCAGGAGCTGTCCGGTTACGAAATGGTCGAAGAGGTTCGCGGGTTGGGCATGCTTTCCGGGATCGCGTTTCGCGCGCCTAAGAGCCTGCGCCTGCGGCTCTCGTTTGAATCGTTCCGGCGCGTGCATCCCGCCATGTTCGGCCAGGTGATCGTGATGCGAATGTTTCGCGAGCAGCATGTGCTCACGCAGATGTGCGGCAATAATTTTATAGTTCTTAAGGCCGCTCCGCCGCTGATAATCGGTATAGAACAAATTGAACGGTTCGTAAGCGCAGTTCGCGAGGTGGTCCACCAGGCTCATCATTCGACGGAGTTCTGGGCGGAGGCTTTGGGTCTGGCGCGGCGAGCCATGAACGTGTAATGCATACGGCAGAAAGCAAATGGAAGGATTTGATGTCGGCAATTGACAGGCGGAAGCGCCTGTCCCACGTTTCAATTGACAGGCGGAAGCGCACGTCCCACCTTTAATGTTCGATACTGACGTTTTCGTAATTGGTGGTGGACCCGCTGGAATCGCGGCTGCCATTGCCGCGCGCGCGCGAGGCTTCCGAGCCATGATAGCCGACGGCAACCGGCCACCGATCGACAAAGCCTGCGGCGAAGGGCTGATGCCTGATTCCGTTGCCGCGGCCGCAGAAATTGGTATTCGTCTGTCCGAAGCGGAAAGCTGCCGGTTTCGCGGGATTCGATTCCACGGCGACGGACATAGCGTGGCTTCCGATTTCCCTCGTGGCTACGGACTTGGGTTCCGCCGCACAAAACTGCATTCGCTGCTCATCGAGGAGGCCGCGCGAGCAGGCATTGACATGCTTTGGCAAACGCCCGTCACCGGCATCGGTGCGAACGCGGTGCTGGTGAAGGGGCGAAGCGTCTCGACTCGCTGGATTATCGGCGCTGATGGATCGGGCTCGCGCGTGCGCCAGTGGGCCGGGCTCGACCGGTTCACGCGCAATTCCCGGCGCTTCGCGTATCGGCGGCACTTCGCGCGCAAACCGTGGACTGAGTTCATGGAGATTTACTGGGGCGAGGGATGCCAGGTTTACGTGACCCCGGTGGGTGATGAGGTTTGTGTGGTGGTGATCTCGCGCACTCGCGGGCGGCTTCTGACCGACGCACTGGCCCGATTTTCACAACTCGAAGCGTACCTGGCAGCCGCGCCTGTCTCGAGCAGAGACCGAGGTGCGGTCACGGCTACTGCGATTCTAAAATCAGTGGTGCGCGGCAATATCGCATTGATCGGGGATGCCTCCGGCTCGGTCGATGCCATTACCGGGGAGGGGCTGTGCCAGGCATTCCAGCAAGCGGCAGCACTGGCGGAGGCCATGGCTGCCGGCGACCTGTCGTGGTATGAGAGACTCCACCGCCGGATGCGGCGCCGCCCTACGTGGATGGCCGACTTGATGCTTTCGATGGATCGGTGGCCGGGAGTACGCCGCCGGACGCTTCAGCTTCTGGCGACACACCCGCAATGGTTCCGGAGACTGCTCGCAATTCACGTAGGAGCGTAAGCGAAGAATCAGCAGAGGAGACCATGAGACTTACGGTACTGACCCTTGCCTTCCTCTTTCGCGCAATCGCGGCCGAGTATCATGTGGAACTGGTGCGGGAGAACACCAAAATCAACTGGACTCTAGGTGATGTGCTGCACACGGTCCATGGTACGTTCCAGCTGAAATGCGGTGATATCCGCTTCGATACGGATACCGGCAAGGCCTCCGGCGCCGTGGTGGTGGACGCGGTAAGCGGCGAAAGCGGTAACGGATCGCGCGACAGCCGCATGCACAAGAACGTATTGGAATCCGCAAAATACCCGGAAATATCCTTCGCACCGGACCAGATGGAAGGAAGCGTCAATCTCAGCGGAAAATCGACTCTGAAGTTGCACGGCACAATGAAAATTCACGGAGCCGCGCACGAAATAACGGCGCCGGCGGAAGTGACGGTCAAAGACGGCCAGCTCAATGCGGATATCAGATTCGATGTGCCGTATGTCGCGTGGGGCATGAAAGACCCGAGCACGTTCTTGCTCAAGGTGAGCAAAATGGTGGAACTGGAGATGATGGCGGCGGGTAGGATCTCGGCGAGCGGGGGCACGCGGTAGACATTTCTGCCGGCGAGTAACTTTCGTTAACGAATTGTTGCTTTGATTATGCTGACGCGCTCGGCGAGACTTCCTGGCTCGATTGGAATCAGTTCGAAGCCGAACTGCTGGTAAGTCTCTTCGTGAATTTTTTCGAAACGCACTGTTTCCTCAAAGGTGATTCGCCGAACCTCGGTAGGCGTGACGAAGCCAAGATTGCGAATGAAGAAAACTCGATTCTCGTAGATTCCCTCTTTTTGGACGCGCTCCAGTTCCGTGGTAAGAAACGGTGAAAGAGGGTAGCCCAGGTAAACTGCCAGAGCCACGGTACACACAATCGAACGGTCGTGAAACTGAACCTCATCCGGTTGATGAGACGCGCGAACCTGGCGGTCCCTTTGCAGATTAACGATTGCATCGATGAACGAGGGATACCTCCAGGGTTCGGCGGTTCCCTGGGCTTGGAGGGCGGCGTGGACGTCAGTCGCCGCCTCTTCGACAACGCTGAACCCGTCGAACTCTAACTGACGGATGATTGCCGTCTTCCCCGCACCGGGTGCGCCGGTAATAATGAACCTTCGCATGTGGTGCCCTGTAAGCGAATTATTTGCTGAGTCGAGCGCGCGCCTCTTTATTCGCCAGCGCCTTTCAAAACGCTTTCATACAATTTGGCTGAGATGTGGAAGGGCAGCGAACGCAATGCTTCAAGCCGAGGCCGGCCTGCGGAAATCAAGATCTTCGCGGTACAACTCCAACACGATCAAATCCCGCGCCGTTTCGCTGACGGGCTTGCCGTACTTCTGAAGCAAGCCCGCGACCTCTGCCGCCACCTTTCTCTACTCCGCCAGCGATTCTTCGCCGGATTCTTCGGGGAGGCCGCCGGCGTACTGCAAGCGGGTCTCCTCGTCGTAGCCGGGGATGGCTTCGAGCGCTGGTTCGGCGATGGGCTCTTCGACCACGTCCTCGCCGGCGATCTTGACCTGGCGGTAATACTCCATGCCGGTGCCGGCCGGGACGAGACGGCCCATGATGACGTTCTCCTTAAGACCCCGCAGGTAGTCCACCTTGCCATTGATCGCGGCTTCGGTGAGCACGCGCGTGGTCTCCTGGAAGGAGGCTGCCGAGATGAACGAGTCGGTGGAGAGCGACGCTTTCGTGATCCCCAGCAGGACGGCCTTTCCCTGCCCCGGACGCTGGGCCGCCTCGATTACGCGCTGGTTCTCACTGCGGAACTTGAACTTGTCCACCACCTCTTCAGGCAGGAACTCGGTATCGCCGATCTCTTCGACCTTCACCCAGCGCATCATCTGGCGGACGATGACTTCCAGGTGCTTGTCGTTGATGTTGACGCCCTGCAACCGGTAGACCTCCTGAATCTCGTTGACGAGGTACTTTTGCAGTTCCTTTTCACCGAGCACGTCAAGGATGTCGTGCGGGTTGCGCGGGCCGTCCATGAGCGGCTCGCCGGCCTTGACGCGCTCGCCTTCCTGGACGTTGATGTGGACACCGCGCGGCAGCGCATATTCGCGCTGTTCGCCGTCGTCACCGACGACGAAGATCTTGCGCTGGCCCTTGGTGATTTCGCCGTATTTGACGATCCCGTTGATCTCCGCGATGATGGCCGTCTCGCGCGGCTTGCGCGCCTCGAACAGTTCCACCACGCGCGGCAGACCGCCGGTGATGTCCTTGGTCTTGGTGGTTTCGCGCGGGATCTTGGCCAGCACGTCGCCGGCATGGACCTCTTCCCCGTCGCGCACCATCAAGTGGGCATGGGTCGGCATCAGGTACTTCTTGCGGTCGCCACGCCCCGTCTGCTCAGGCCGTACTTCGATAGTGGGCTGGCGCTTTTCGTCCGGGGAATCGGTGACCACGAGCTGGGACATGCCCGTCACCTCGTCCACCTGCTCCTGTAGCGTAAGTCCATCGATCAGGTCGCGGAAATGGATCGCGCCGCTGACCTCGGTGAGAATCGAGAAGGTGTACGGATCCCACTCGAGGAGGATCTGGTTGTTTTTGACCGGCGCGCCATCTTCCGCGAGCACGCGCGCGCCGTAGACCACGGGATAGCGTTCTTTCTCGCGGCCCTTTTCGTCAACCACCGCCATGATGCCATTGCGATTCATGGCGATCAGGTCGCCCAATTTGCTGCGGACCGTCTGGATGCCGATGTAACGGGCAAAGCCGTCGGATTTGGC
This sequence comes from uncultured Solibacteraceae bacterium, assembly GCA_964556085.1. GTDB lineage: Bacteria > Acidobacteriota > Terriglobia > Bryobacterales > Bryobacteraceae > PSRJ01. The sequence continues at coordinate 1,325 of CAZKVF010000159.1, read as the reverse complement.
ATCCTGCGTGGATTGTTCGCGCCCGCCGGTAGCCGTACCGCCAATGTGGAAGGTACGCATGGTGAGCTGCGTGCCGGGTTCGCCGATGGACTGAGCGGCAATTACACCAACCGCTTCGCCGCGCTCCACCAGCCTGCCCGTGGCCAGGTTGCGGCCGTAGCACGCCACGCATACGCCGCGCTTCGATTCGCAGGTGAGCACGGAACGGATTTTTACGCGCTCGATGCCGGCTGCCTGGATGGCCGCAGCCAGGTCTTCCGTGATCTCCTGGTTAACACCCACGATCACGTTGCCTTCGTAATCCTTCTGGTCTTCGAGAGCCACGCGGCCGACGATACGGTCGCGCAGGGGTTCGATAATTTCGCCGGATTCGATGATCGGCTCTACGTAAATGCCTTCGGTGGTGCCGCAATCGTTCTCGGTGACAATCACGTCCTGGGCCACGTCCACCAGGCGGCGCGTCAGGTATCCGGAGTCGGCGGTCTTCAAGGCCGTATCAGCCAGACCCTTGCGGGCGCCGTGGGTGGAGATGAAGTACTGCAACACGTCGAGACCTTCGCGGAAGTTGGCGGTAATGGGGGTCTCGATGATTTCGCCGGACGGTTTGGCCATCAGGCCGCGCATGCCGGAGAGCTGGCGGATCTGTTGTTTGGAACCGCGCGCGCCCGAGTCCGCCATGATGTAAATGGGGTTGAGGTAGCGGCCGGTACGGTCGTCCTCTTCCATAGCCTGGAACATCTCGTCGGAGACCTTCTCGGTAACCTTCGACCAGATTTCGATGATCTTGTTGTAGCGCTCGCCGTGGGTAATGGCGCCGTCCTGATATTGGTTCTCGACGGCCACAACCTCTTTTTCCGCCTCGCGCACCAGCGCCTGTTTCTCGCCGGGCACGACCATGTCGTCGATCCCGATCGAAATGCCGGCCCGGGTAGCATAGAGGAAGCCCAGGTTCTTGACTTCGTCGAGCATTTCCACAGTCGTCTTTAGCCCGAATTTGAGATAACAATATTGCACCAGCTGCCCGAGGCCCTTCTTCTTGAGCAGGCCGTTGATGTAGGGCATTTCCGGGGGCAGGTGGTCGTTCAGGATCACGCGACCGACGGTGGTTTCCATATACTGCTTGGTGAACTCGATGGGCTCCGTGTGCAACACGTTCTGGTTGTCGAACGCATGCACCAGGTCGATGACCTTGCCGGTATAGCGCAGCTTGATCGGGGTCAGGGTTTCGACTTCGCCCATCTCGAGCGCGATCAGCACGTCGTCGGTCGAGGCGAAGGTGCGGCCCTCGCCCTTGGTGCCAGGGCGCGACTTGGTCAGGTAGTAGC
>CAZKVF010000158.1:0-7578 GCA_964556085.1 uncultured Solibacteraceae bacterium | reverse complement strand
GCATTCGATCAACATGGCGTCGGGAGATTCGCTCTCTTGGCCTAAATAGTAGGAGGGTACTGCCTGGGAAAAAGTACAGTTTTCTTCGTATCGCGGATGCGCTTCGCAGCAGCGACTATTCTGCGTTCCAACAGCGGCTGTAACAGTTCGAAACACTGGAGAAAGGTAGATTGAAGCTTCCAGAACTCGTGTCAGCCTACAACCGGCTGTTCAAATTTATTGCTTGTAAATCTCATCCAAACCGTCCCGCACCGCCCGGATATCTTTGTGGCGTTCTCTGGGCTCACTTTCTGGCGATGCCACTGATATTAGCCGGTTATACAGGAATGGAACTGCCCGAGCCCTACACGGATGAGTCTTACACCGGACGATGAAGATCTGGTCGCAAGATGTTTGGACGCAGGCGCCGCCGGTTACGTCTTGAAAGACTCGCCGCCGCTGCAATTGGTCTATGCCATACACATCGTCCTCGAGGGACAGCAGTTTCTCAGTCCCAAAGTCCTTACCGGGCTGGTGCGCCAGTACATCTCGCAGCCTTTGGACTTCAAGGAAGGCTACGACCTCCTGAGCGACCGAGAACGGGAAATTCTGGTTTTGCTCGCTGAAGGCTTGCCCCTTAAAGAAATCGCAACCAAACTCGACCTTAGCGTCAAGCCCGTTGATGCCCACAAGAATAATCTCATGCGTAAACTCGATCTGCACGACCGCAGCGAACTGATCCGTTACGCCATTCGGAAGAAACTTGTCGAAGCCTAGTCCCCTGACCGTCGGAATCCGTCCTGTTCTAACGCTGCCATCCACTCGTCCCCGGTTCGTCGGGGCTTTTTACAACCTTCTCAGCCTGGCTCGGGGCTAGCGCCTTCGGAACCCGGATTTCCTTTCAGGGAATCGGCCTACTCTCACGGTCACAATTAGCCCCGGTTCGCTGTAACGTTGCAGGTTGCATGTTGCTGTGTTCCCAATTCCGGCCGATGCCGGCCAAGCGCGGCGAATTTTGGCAGCAGTGCTGCTTTAGCCCCTCAGGTGCCGGCTTGTACGTCAGCCGCTAGCAGACCCGGTCGAAGGAGGATAGATGACCCTCAACGTCGCAGCCGCCACTGTTGTCTCGCCAAATATCAGCAGGGAACCCGTGTCTCGCTCCTGTTCACGGAGGGAGAACCGCTCTTACAGGAGATGGAGCAGCTGCAGCAAATCCCCCCGGAGACTCACCCGCTCATCCGCTGCTTCCGCATTGCCAACGCGGGCCACACGTTCCGCCCACAATGGGCCCAGCAACTCGCTCACGAGATCCTCGATGCGGAACTCAAAAGAGCAGGCCTCCTGGTCTCTGCGCAGTCTGATAACCCCCCGAGGCGATCATCGTTCGTCTCGAATTAAACGAACTGAGGGATTTGTACTGTGCCCTCGACTTTTACATGGCGCTAGGATTCGCCGGCTGTAATGTCATTTTGTATTTCGAGCGTGGCGATCGAAGCCTCTCCTCACCCCAGCAAGCGATACGACCACGAGGGCAAGCATGGCCGCAAAGCTTAGATAGCGGCCCAGACGAAGCTCCCAGCCACCGTCATAGTTAAACCGCACCTCGCACGGCCCATTGCAACTCGGATCTACCCAGAGAAGGCCGAGGCCATCCTTTCGGACCGGTATAGCACGGGATCCAACGCGCGCGTGCCAACCGGGATGCCAGGAGACCTGGAGGGAGATGGACTGCCCTTGGTTCGCAGTGGTCCGAACGATGAGATGGTTCGATCCTTCCCATTGAGCTTCTGCCACTGGCAAGTCCGGATCGTCGAGAGCAAGTACGTACTTTTGAATTTCGCCGGTATCCGAGGGTCTCATGGGAGCGTGAGCGACAATTGCCTCGCGCGGCGCTACGTGAGCCAGGGATTCTGTGCGCAACGGAACGCGGTATATGGTAACATCGTCCGCGCGCCAGAGAACGGGAAGCACGCCTTCGAATTTGGCCGGGTGGCTGTATGGCTTCCAGTATTCCTGGCTGTGCGGGCCGCTGATGGCGACGGCCCCTGCTCCGTACGCCTTCATCCACAGCAGGGAGACGCGGGCGTCCTCCTCAGACGTGGCCCCGCCGTTATAAACGGCGTTGACGCCGCGCTGCTGCACCGGATTCGGCGCCGTGCTCCAGGAACTGCCCGAGAGTTGCACGACATCCGTGAAAGCATTGGCCCAACGCGCGATCGATCCCGGCAGCATCACACGCGTGCCGTGCAGGTTCTGCTCCGCCCAAACCGAGGCGCGGTATTCGATCGCTTCGGTGGCGTCGGCGGGCCGCAGGATGGCTCGCGCAAAATGGCGATGGCTCGCGATCTGCTCCGCCGCAAGCGCCAGCAGAAGGAACACAAAGGCCAACTGCATCGGGCGCCTGGCCCGCTCAAACCAGGGACGCAATGCAAACACCAGCAAGGGAGCGAGGGCCAGTTCCATCTCGAACTTGTACCGGACCGGCTGGGGCAGGAATTGGCGGTGGAGGTAGGCTGCGAGGAGGGGCACGCTGCTGGTGAGGTACGCGAAATAGGCGAAGAACTGAAGCCTCCAGTCTTTGGTCCAGCGGGGGAGATATTGCCAGAGAAGCGCCCAGCCGATCCCGGCAACAGCGAGCGCCGTGAAGGAACCGATGGCTAATCCCGCGTCACGGCCATCGCCGGAAGTGCCGATGATAGCCCATAGCCGCGATGGCGAAAGGAACGGTGCAACCAGCGCATAGGCCATGATGCCAATGCCGGCTGTAATCGTGATATTGCGCCGCCAGTCTGCTCGCATCGCAAATAACAGACAGACGGCCGCCATGGCCACCTCGATGGGGCCAAATTCGCTGGCTGCGGCCATGAGAGCAATCAGCAACGCAGCGGGGATGTAGTAGCATAACCGGCGGCGGCGGTAAGAAGCGGCCAGGAATAGAATGACCAGCGGCAGCAGCGCCAGAGCCGCTATATGCGGTGTATCGTCCCAGGCTGCCAGGGCGTAAATGCGCCGCGCATCCCAGAAGTGCTTCCAGGAAAACTCGGCGTCGGGAGCCAGCAGTTGTGTGGGCGCGGTCAGTGAATAGAACAAGGCAGTGACGAAAGCGTATCCGGGTGCCCGGGTTAGCCGCCAGCACATTACGAACAACGTGACCGGAACCAGGCAGTAAACCACGCCAGTAATCGATTGCAGCGCGAGCGCGTGCGGGACTCCCGAAAGGGCGGCCCAGGCGCGTGTTGCGGCCGGAATCAGAGGCGCATAAGTAAATTCGAAGGGCATGCCGCAATCCCAATACGGCCACCAGTTCGGTTGAAGCCAGCTGTAGCCTGCATGCCTGGCGAGAGCCACCCAAAAGCCTTGCATCGAATTCATATACGCCGTGGGGTTACGGAACAGGTCACGGCAGATGTAAGCATTGATCGAGATGAGCACCAGACCGCAGAAAAGAGCAGTAACCCATTCCCGGAGGCCGATTGCGGGGGAGCCGGTCTGGCTCGCAACGCGCTGATAAAGGCTGGAACTGGAAGCTGACATGGGTTGCCTTGTCTGGACCTCTACCGACTCCTACTCGGCTGACTGCTGTTGCCGTCGGGATCAGTCGTCTGCAACGCACCGCTTGGGCATAAGACCCTGAAGCGCAGTATAACAACGCGCCGTGTTCTCACGATTTGCTTCGCGGCCCGCTCTATGGCGCTGGCTCCACATGCACCAGCACATCGTCCACCCAGTTCAGGTGTTCGCGGATGCGCAGGCGGACGCGGTGTGCGATGTCGTGCGATTGTCGCACGGTCATTTCCGGATCGACTTCCAGGTGTAAGTCCACGTGATAGCGCAAACCCGTCTTGCGTGCGAAACACTTCTCCACGCCGCGCACACCGGCGACTGTGGTGGCCACGGAGCGAACCTGGGACATCAGATCCTCTCCGGGCATCGTATCCATGAGCTGGAGCGCGGTGTCCCAGGAAACCCGTAGCCCGATCGTGACGACGATCAAACCGACAACGAATCCGCCATATTGATCTGCGTCGAGAAAGTGCACCGGGTCGCGTAGCGCGAGTCCAACCCCGACCAAAGCGGCGGTGGCAGACAAGCAATCGATGGCGTCGTTCCAGGCATCGGCAGTGAGAGCCGAACTGCTGATCCGGCGGCCGTGCCGGAATTTGAATAGGGCCATTGTGGCTTTAGCTGCCAGCGACACCACCAGGGGCCACACGACGAAGTTCGCCGGGGGCAATCTGGGATGGCCGAGGCGCTCCAGCGCCGCAAAAGAAATGAGCGCGCCCCCGGCGGTGAGCACCAGACCAATCAACAGGCCGGAAAGCGTTTCCGCGCGGCCGTGTCCATACGGGTGATCCGCGTCAGCGGGCTTCGCTGCCAGCGTCAGTCCAAGCAGCACGACGCCGGAAGCGAAGACATCTCCGGCCGATTCCAGCCCGTCGGAGAGCACCGCGGTGGAATGGCCGGCCAGGCCGGCTATAATCTTGATTACGGCCAGCAGGGCGCTGACCAGCATCCCCAAGGCAGCAATACGCTGTCCGGTCTGCATTTGAAGGCATCAGGCGCGGGCCGGGTCGGCTCTCTCCGGTTCGATACCGAGTTCGGCGATGGCCGCCGCGGCTTTTGCCGCCTCCACCCTGCCGCAGCGCGCCAGGCGCGAAAGCGCCGCGCTAGCAATCGATTCCGCGTTTACCTCAAAGTGCTTCCGCAGATATTCCCGGTTGTCGCTGCGTCCGAATCCGTCGGTGCCCAGGCTTTCCATCCGGCCCTGCAGCCAGGGAGCGACCTGGTCGGCCACTACCTTCATATAATCGGTTGCGGCGATGATCGGCCCGTCGGCGCCGGCGAGCGCGCGCACGATGTATGGTGTCCGCGGGGGTTCCGCCGGGTGTAACCGGTTCCACCGCTCGATCTGCAGCGCATCACGCCGCAATTCGTTGTAACTGGTCACGCTCCACACATCTGCCGCCACCCCATACTTCTCGGCCAGGATCTGCTGGGCACGCAGCGCTTCGTTAAGAATCGGGCCGCTGCCGAACAGTTGCACCTGCGCTTTGCCCTCCAGTGCCGGCTGGTACCGGTGGATCCCCTTCAGAATGCCCTCCGTATTCAGGTCTTTCGGCGCCGCCGGCATGGCATAGTTTTCGTTGTACAGCGTGAGGTAGTAGAAGCGGTCCTCCTGCAGCTCAAACATGCGGCGAATGCCATCCTGAACAATGACTGCGATTTCGAACGCATACGCCGGATCGTACGCAGCGCAGGTAGGAACCGCGCTGGCCAGGACCAGGCTGTGGCCATCCTGGTGCTGCAAACCTTCCCCGGCCAGGGTCGTCCGCCCCGCCGTGCCGCCGCACAGGAAACCTTTGCCGCGCGCATCCGCGAAAGCCCAGATCAAATCGCCGACACGCTGGAAGCCGAACATCGAGTAGTAGATGAAGAAGGGGATCATCTCCACGTGGTAATTGACGTAGGCCGTGCCCGCGGCTGTAAAGGACGCCATCGACCCGGCTTCGGTGATGCCCTCCTCGAGGATCTGGCCGTCCTTGGACTCCTTGTAATACAGGAACATCTCCGCGTCATGCGGTTTGTAGAGCTGTCCCTGGCTGGCGTAGATTCCAAACTGGCGGAACAATGACTCCATGCCGAACGTCCGCGCCTCATCGGGAATGATCGGCACAACTCGTTTGCCGATCTGCGGGTGTTTCATCAGCAGGGTCAGGATACGTACGAACGCCATCGTGCTGGAAACTTCGCGCCCGTTCGAACCATCCAGCGATTCCTTCAAATACTCGACCGCGGGCGCCTGGATAGCCGTCGGCGGCACGTCCCGGTGCGGTAGGTAGCCGCCTAGCGCGCCGCGCCTCTCATGCATGTAGGTAATTTCCGGGCTGCCCTCGGGTGGGCGGTAAAAGGCCGCATCGTGCGCAGCCTCATCGGGGATGGGAATCTCGAAGCGGCTGCGGAAATGAGCGATTTCCTGCTCGTTCAGCTTCTTCTGCTGGTGGGTGATATTGCGACCCTCACCGGCCTCACCCATTCCATAGCCTTTAATCGTCTGCGCCAGGATCACGGTCGGCATGCCGCTGCTTTCGACCGCCATTTTATAAGCGTTGTAAACCTTGGCCGGGTCGTGACCGCCGCGCCGCAAGTGCAGCAGTTCGTCGTCTGAAAGGTGCGATACCAGATCGAGCAGCTCGGGATATTTTCCAAAGAAATTCTTGCGGATATAGGCGCCATCCTTGGTGACGTAGGTCTGGTATTCGCCGTCCACCACCTCGTTCATCCGGTGTTGCAGCAGTCCCCTCGTATCTCGCGCTAGCAGACCGTCCCAATCGCAGCCCCAGATTACCTTAATCACGTTCCAGCCGGCCCCGCGGAACGCGGCTTCCAGTTCCTGAATGATTTTGCCGTTGCCGCGCACCGGCCCGTCGAGCCGCTGCAGGTTGCAATTGACGACGAAAATCAGATTATCCAGCCGCTCCCGCGAAGCCAGAGTGATCGAACCCATGGACTCCGGTTCATCCATTTCGCCGTCGCCCAGGAACGCCCAGATGTGGCGCGGGCTCTGGGGGATCAGCTCGCGACTCTCGAGGTAGCGCATGAAACGCGCCTGGTAGATCGCGTTGATGGGCGCAAGACCCATGGAAACCGTGGGGAAGCTCCAGAAATCGCCCATAAGCCAGGGATGCGGATAGGAGGGCAATCCCGGATGCGCCCGCAACTCGTGTCGGAAGTTCTTCAGATGCTCTTCGTTCAGCCGTCCCTCGAGAAAGGCGCGTGCGTACACACCCGGGGAGGCATGCCCCTGAAAATAGATCAGGTCGCCCGGAAGGTCGCCGTAGCTGGCGTGGAAGAAATGGTTGAACCCCACTTCGAGCAGAGTTGCCAACGAAGAATATGTCGAGATGTGGCCGCCGATGCCGGGATCGTATTTATTTTGGCGTACCACCATCGCCATCGCGTTCCAGCGGATCAGGCTCTTGATTCGCCTCTCCAGGGCGCGGTTCCCGGGATACGGCAACTCGTCTTCCGTGGAAATGGTGTTGATGTACGGTGTATTCAGCAGATTCGGCAGTTCGGCGCCGCTGGCGCGCGCCCGATCCGTGAGCTGCTCCAGCAAATACGCGGCACGGACGGGACCTTCTTCATCAATGACCTGTTCGAGCGCCTCGATCCACTCCGCGGTCTCCCGGGGGTGCAGGTCGACCACCCTCTGAATAAGCTTTTGATGCATTGGATATTTTCATTATAACGATGCGAGTACAATGATCTGATGAACGCGGCAAACGCCTGCTGCCGTTTAGGAATTGCACCGCGCATGCATGCCGCTCCAATCAGGTTGCGAAGGCTCTAAACTGTCGTATCGTAGAATTTCGGGAGGAGAGTTCATGGTCACCTGCCCTGTATGCGAAGGCACAATCGACGTCGAGGAAGACGATGTGGATGAAGGAGATACCATCAGTTGCGATGAATGCGGCGCGGATTTGAAGATCGTTGGGACGGATCCTCTGGAGGTAGAATCGGCCGAGGCGGAGGAAGAAGAAGAGGACGAGGAAGACTTCTTAGAGGAGGACGAAGAGGAAGAAGAATCGGAAGAGGACT
>CAZKVF010000157.1:0-7960 GCA_964556085.1 uncultured Solibacteraceae bacterium | reverse complement strand
CGCGGCCCTGAGTCGAGTAGCTCAATTTGAGTGTCGGAATACCAGTACCATAGACCCACTGGTCGAAAAAAGTCTCAAGCTTCGCATCGGGTGATTTGGGCGGCAGAAACCCGGCGGCAAGGTCGCGGAAGTCGTCGGTGGAGATGGTTTTTCCCTGGTAGCGCCTCCGCAATTCGCCCAGCATGGCCACGAAGCGTCCTTCCCCCATCAGCGCGCGCAGCATGTGCATGATCCACGATCCCTTTCCATACGTGATGTTGATGTACGCTGACGGGGAGTGTGAACTTTCCAACCTGCGGCCCAGAACGATGGGCCCGGCGGACTCCACGGTTTGCCCATTCTGACCCTTTGTAAGAAGCTGGTTCCGGTAATTCTCCAGCGCCGCGTCCATCAGGCTCCGGCCGCTGTGTTTCTCCAGATACAACAGGGCCGAGTAGTTGGCCAGGGATTCCATAAGCCACTCATCGTGATAACCGTCCGTGGTCACGATGTTGCCCCACCACTGGTGCGCGGTCTCATGAGCCTGCAAGAGATCGGTGAAAAAGCTCTGCACCTGAGGATCGAGGTTGGCCAGAGCCTGGTGCTGGCGCTGCAGGTAAGATCTTGTTGAAAGGTACAGCAATCCTGGAAATCCTTGACCGAAGGCTCCGGGAATCGGCGAAACTTCCAGGGTCCTGAGCGGCGGCGGGCCAAATCGCGCAGCCATGAATTCAAAAGCGGACGCGACCTCAGCGGCCAGTTCTTCCAGGCGCGCGGACGGACTGGGAGTGGGCTGCAGCGGAGAACTGATCGCTCCCGGACGCCGCCCCACACGAGGACCGGTGATGAGAGCCTGGGGCTTCGTTTCGAGCGCCGCTTCGATGGCGCGATTCGCGCACACTTCGATGGTGTAGGGCTTCTGCTCCACTCGCACGCGATCATACACGCCAAGGTTGAAGCCCACAAAACGTATGGGCACCTCGATCACGCGCCGTGTTATGCGCACGTTGTTTTCTGTTTTGTCCGAGACTACATCGCCAGGCGCGACCAGATCGAGGTCCGTAGGATAGCTGAACCTAAGGTCGAACTTCGCGAATTGCATTCCGGAGTTGGGGTACCAGGTGCCGCGAGCGCCTACAAAGTAAACCTGATTGCCCGCATCCTCTACGACCTGGCCCTCATGATGAAACTCCACTTCGTAGTCGTGTCCGGCCTGGAGGGGTTGCGCGGCCATCAGAAGGAAAAGATTGCTCCCGTCATAACGCATGAGGTTCGAGCGCAGGGATTCGGTTTGCAGCACTTCCGCAGGCGCCCCATCGATCGTGGCCGATGACACATGCATCCGGCTCGTGATGTCGAACGGCAGCACACGCTCGCCAGACGCCGCCACAGAAACCTTCACCTTGGTGATGACGCGAAGGTTGAGGCTGGGCTCGAGCGTGGCGTCGATGCGATAGTCCTTTAGCGAGACCTCGGGACCCGAATACTTGCGTTGGCCCTTGCGGTAAGGGGCCGCTTCGAAGCTCGTCCATACATCAAAGAACGAGAGGCCATTTCGCGAATTCATCTGGCCGACTGCGATTTGTTCGAACGCGCGCGGCTCGTAAATCACATCGAATGCGCCGAGCTTCTTGCCGCTTACCGCTGCAACGAGGCAGCCATCCTGTCGGCGTATGGGCGAAAGCACGTCAAGCAGCAAACGCTCTTCGAAACTTATGGACAAATTGCGTACCACTGAGTTCCATTGTTCCGGCAGGAGCGCGCCCATTTCAGGGCTGCGCTTGTTGAATGTGTTGGCGCGGACCTGCTGGATCAGATCGTCATACGTGTGGTCGCCGAATAGAAGGACCGCGGCGCTAATATGCTCATCCAGGTTGGGACTGCCGGTGTAGCTGGCGAGCGACTGTCGCTCACTACGGATGGGGGGCAGCAACAGAAGCTCCGCGTCCCCGGCCTCGACTTCGTCGGTAAAGACGGCGGTGGTATGGATCCCGTTGACGGGTTTTCCAAAAATGATGTAGCCGTCGGTGAAATAAAGATGAATGTCGTCTCTGTTGATCTGCACGTCGTGAACGCGGTAGCACTCTGCCGGATCCAGTTCGACTTCGCGTATACCTCGCGCCACGTCGGCGACGCCTGTGGCTGCATACGAGAGGACTGGTATGAAAAGAGCTGCGAGCGTTTTTCGCGAGACCACTGATTTCAGTATAGAAGCACGGGGGCTGGCGCCACTGCCCTGTCCCGCTCCTCTCCGAATTCAGGGCCCGCTCAGCTCACGCAGCCAGCTCGTGCAAATATTCCACGAATGAGAACACCGCGCCGTCCATGCCTTGAACCTTGGGGTTTTTCGACTCGATGACGAAGTATTCGTCGGGCGCGTGCGCGCCGCTTCCATGGCCGAGGCCGAAGTGGCCTGCGGGCAGCCGCAAGGGCTCGCCCGTGAATACGTAACCCGGCCACGAGCCGGCGCTGCGCGGCCACAGGATCGGATCGATGCCGCCGCGGCGGTACACGGCCGCCTGCGCCCGGATGAGTCCTGCGTCGGCCGGCGTGCTGGTGGGATCGTAACCGCCCGTCATGTTGACCTCCATGTCGCCGAACCCATGATGGGCCAGATGCGCCTTGAGCGCCGCCAGCGCTTCGGCCGCCGTCATGTCGGGTACCAGCCGCATATCGATCTTCGCTACGGCACGGTGAGGCAGAATGGTTTTTCCGCCCGGGCCGGTGTAGCCGCCCACCAGTCCCTCGATGTTCACCGTGGGCCGTGACACCAGAAGCTCCAGCGCCTCCCGCCAGCTAACATCGTGCACCCACCGGTCGACGCCGAGCAGCTTCTTGGCGCTGGCTTCGTCCAGCCGGCGTACCGCTTCTGCGATCATCGACTTTTCAGACTCGGAAATAGGGCGCGCCTTGGCGGCGAAGCCTTCGATCACCGGCGTATTGCCGTCGGGCGAAACCAGCGTTGCCAGCGCCTGCACCAGGTGCCACGCGGGGCTGTCCACGCGCGCTTTGTTGCTCGAGTGGATGTCGTGGCGCGGCCCGCGGCCCCATCGCTCGCCGCTCGAAACCAGTTCGAGTTCCACCACGCCTTTGGCGCCGAGCGTGATTTCGACCACGCCGTCCAGGTCCTGCGAAGCGCTCGGCATGACGATTCCGATGGATCGCGCGAGTGCGGCTTGTATCTCCGGGCGGCGGACGATTTGTGGAAAATGCGGCGAACCGATCTCTTCCTCGCCTTCTGCCACCAGCACCAGGTTGACCGGGATCTTGCGGCCCGTACCGCGAATGGCGTGGAGCGCGGCGAGGAAAGTGGCTTCCGGGCCTTTCTGGTTCACGGCCCCGCGCCCCATGATTACCTGGCCCAGTCCGGCTTTCTCGACTAGCGCGGCCGCCCAAGGTGGCGAGGACCACTCCGCCGGATCCACCTGCTTCACGTCGTACATGAAATAGACGCCCACAGTTCGCGCAGCGCCGGCATCGAGAGTCGCAAAGATGCCTGGCTGTCCGTCGGTCGGAACTTTCTTCACCTCGCCGAATCCCGCGTCGCGGAGCAAGCGCATGGTGAGTTCACAGCCCTCCGTCATGCCGCGGTTTTCGGCGGCGATCGACGGCTGGCGGATCCATTCCTGAAGGCGCTCGACCGCCTCGTGGTGGCGCTTTTCAACTTCCACGCGAACCGCGCTGAGATCGCGTGTATCCGCCCTCGCCCGGCGTGGTAAGGCCAGTGCCGCGGCGCCAGTGACAGCTCGCTGGAGAAAGGCGCGACGGCCCTGCTGAGGATTCCGGCGGCTGGATTCAGGTACGTTTGACATGATCCCCCTTCGAAGCACGGAAGAGAATTCCCTGCTTACGGCCGTGCCTGATTACACATGAAGGCGCCAAACATTCTACCAGTCGACGGCACAGACAAGTCTGGCCGGAAATGTTGCGTGCGCTTTCCGAAACCGGATGGCGCTGGCAGCGTGAGATGGGCCCTTCTTTACGGGACTCGCCGGCCTGACGAGGGCATAAAGCCTGGAAGAGGTCTTCCATTTGGTTTGAGACGGCTCAGGCCGGCAGGTTACGAACCCGCCACTACCGGCCGTTGGAGGAGTTCATCGATTGCCCGGTAAAGCTCGCCCGGGCTCACCGGCTTCGAGACGTAAGCATCCATGCCTGCTTCCAGGCACTTTTCCCGGTCCCGATTCATGGCGTGCGCCGTCATGGCCAGGATGGGAATGTGGCCGCCGGTCAACTTTTCCCGCTCACGTATGGTTGCTGCAGTCTGCAGGCCGTCCATACCTGGCATTTGGACATCCATCAGGATCAAATCGAAGGTGCTTGCCTCAAGTGCGCGGAGGACGTCCTCGCCATTACAGGCAACTTCGGGAATGAACGACCTCTTCTCAAGCAGCTTCGTCACCAGCTTGCGATTCACCGGATGATCTTCCGCGACGAGAATGCGCCGGCCGGCCAGTTCGCGGGGGATGGTCTCTGCTGCTACGGGATCCGCTGTTGGTTGCGGATTAACGAATGGGGAGTCTGCGGCGGGGCTGGTCACGAGAGAATCGGGGCGCACCAGGCCAAACCGTGCCGTGAAGTGAAAGTGACTGCCTGCGCCAACTTGGCTCTCCACCCAAAATTCGTCCTCCCATTAACTCGATAAGGCGCAGGCAAATGGTCAAGCCCAGACCTGTTCCACCGTACTTGCGGGTGGTTGACCCATCGGCTTGGGTGAAGGCATCGAAGATGACACTTTGGCGTTCGGGAGCGATGCCAATTCCGGTATCGCTGACCACAAAGTGCAGAAGCAGGCTATGCTCGACTGCGCTCTCTATCTCGGCGGAGATAGACACCTCGCCGTGCTCGGTGAACTTAACGGCATTCCCCACCAGGTTCCAGACAACCTGGCGCAGCCGGACCGAGTCCCCTTGGAGCATCTCCGGCACGTCAGGCGCAATCCGACACCGCAGATCGATTCCTTTTTCGTGCGCCCGCAACGTCAGTGTCCGCAGGGTTTGCTCCAGAACTTCCCTCGGGGCAAATGGCTCGCAGTCGAGAGCTAACTTTCCCGCCTCAATCCTGGAGAAATCCAGAATGTCGTTGATCACCGTGAGCAGAGCCAGGGCGGAGTCCTTCACCGTCGCAGCATAATCGCGCTGTTCGGGGGTCAACTCGGTCAGCAGCATGAGATCCGTCATCCCCAGGATCCCGTTCATGGGCGTGCGAATCTCATGGCTCATGTTAGCCAGGAATTCGCTCTTCAAGCGGCTGGCCTCCCGCGCCTGCTGGACCAGGCCGATTAACTCCTGTCGCGAAGCCTGCAGTTCTTCCACCATGTGGTTGAACGCCTTTGTGAGATCGGGCACCTCATCGATGCTGACGACTGGTGCGCGCTGCGTAAGATCGCCGGCCGCCACCTTGCCCGTGAATCGGACCAGGTCCTTCAGCGGCTTGAGAATCCGGCGAAGCTGGGCGTAGTGTACGGCGAGCATCAGCATGAAAGCCATGATCGCCACGGTGAAACCATTCGCCACGGTTCGAGTGAACAGAATCTGCTGTTTGGCCATGGAGAAACCCACGCGTACCGTGCCCAGGTGCGCGCCCGCCGGCTTGGGGGGTTCCCAATCGAATACCTGAGCGCCGCCCGGTGACGTTACAGGCCGTGCCACCTCGATGAACTCCCGGTAGTCGCCCGGGCCGCGCTGAACTTTCGCGCTGGACGCACGTGCGGGAATGGCGTTCACCGGGAAGCCGGTGCGCACGGCCTTCGCCGCTACCGCGCCGGAAGCTTCCTCCAGTACGACGTAAAGCACGTCCTCACTGGCGAGCGCCATCTCGGCGGTGCGCTCCAGGTCGAGTCGATTGTGCACGAGCATCGACAACTGGCTCTGCGTGGCCAGCGATTCGGCCAGAAGTCCGGCCCGGGCCTCCAACTGGTCCTGCAACACGGAGCGCTGCAAGATTAGAAAAAGCCCCGCCAGAAGGGCCACCGAAGTTCCAACCAGTACGATGTTGCCGGCCAGAGCCTGGTTCAGCAGGCTGCTTCGCCGCTTTGGATTCACTCGTTTCATCGAAGGATGGAGATCTCCTCGCCTTCGGATGCCGCGGCGGAGTAGCGGAGCCCGAACAGGCGCAGTACGCTCTGGTTGACCGCGAGCTTTAGCTTTCGCGGACCATCCGGCGCGCGGACCGGCTGATTCTCCATAATTTGCCGGGCTGCTTCCCCCGTCTGCAACCCGATATCGTAAAAATCCGGATAAACACCCAGGGCCGCACCTGCCCTGGCGAAGCTTTCGGAGAAACCGATGAGAGGTAGACGGTTTTCCAGAGAGGCGAGGATAAGCGGCTTGATGGTCACGCTGTTATAAAGCAGGCCGTCCGGTATGCACCAGACCAGATCAACGTGCCCTTTCAGCGACATCAAAGCGGGCAGGAGTTGCTCGGGACCAGCCGCATCCACCACGGTCACGAGATAACCAAGCGATTGCACGCGTGCCTGCAATTGTGCGGAATTGTAGCGTTCCGAAGCGGGGTTGCGAATGATGCCGAGCCTGGTCTTTCCCGGAAAGACCTTCTTCAGACGCGTGGTTATCTCCTCGATGGAAACATCGAGGGAGACGGTTGCGGCGACATGCGCCAAGGAAGGGTCCTTGTCTGCCGGGTGGCGTAAGACCATGGTGGAGATCACCGGCACGGCCGGATGACCGGCATTGACGATCTCGAGCGCCTCGGAGCCAACAGCGATGATCACGCGGATACCCGGCGCCGCCAGCAATACGCCGGACTTCTGTTCACTCCGCGCCTCCGTCAGATCCAGGACCCGGATCTGAGACGGTGTCATCCCCATGGCCGCCTGAATGCCCTCCACCGCCGACCGGTGCGCCTCGACGCCAGGCGAGGCCACCACGACCACCGACGGTGAACCGGTTCGAAGATCCGCCGCGGCGAGCAGCGGCCCAACCAGGAGCAGGGGAACCGCGGCCATCGATAGCCCGTGAGTCACATTACTCCTTGGTTCGCCACACCAGCTTTAAGAAGAACGAGCGGCCGTCTGCCCGAATCTGGTCCTCCGTGAGTCCCACACCGCCTGAATAGAAATAGGTCACATTCAGGAGATTGCGCACTCCGAACTGCAGGTCGAAGTCAGGATGAAGGTTGCGCGTGGTCAGGGTAATGTCCGTCAGCCAGAACGCGGGAACCTGCGCGTTCAGATACGTCCTTTGCGCACTGAGGTATTGAAGCGCGGCGGCAGCCCGTAATTTGTTCTTCAGCAGAGGGATGGCCCCGCGTATTTTGGCCACGCATCCCGGCGAATCGGGAAGAAACGAGTGTTCTTGTGGATCGGTGGCCCGCTGCAGCGCAACGCTAGCGGCCGTTTCGATCCCGTCCCGGAACTTGTCAGTTAGCTCCACTTCAACGCCATTGGCCCTGGTTGAACCGGTGTTCTGATACTGGATCCAGCCGGCGGCGTTGGTCGCGGCTTCGATCAGGTCGCCAAGCTGGTAGTGATACACGGTTGCCAGGCCGGTCAGGTTCTTGGTAAACCTGCGCTCCGCAGAGGCTTCAAAGGTATTGGCATTCTCGGGGTGCAGCCCCAGATTGGCAACTTGGGTGGCTCCATCGGTATAGTACATTTCGTAAGCATTGGGATTGCGAAAGGCGCGCCCGTACAGGAGTTTGTATGAAGTGTTCGCCGAAGCCTGATAGACCAGAGCCACACGCGGTGAGACGAAATGCCCGCGATTTTTCGATTCGTCGACGCGTGCTCCGAGATACACGTTCCAGGCCGGTGAGAGCCGCCACTGCTGCTGCGCAAACAAGGCGTACGAAAAGTCGGGGTGATCCGCACTAAAGACACTGACGCTGTCAGGTGATGCCTCGTAATACTGCTGCAGCGCTCTTATGTCCGCGTTCATTTCGCCGCCCACCGTCAAAACGCCCACGTGGGGTATAGCGAAGTCATAGGCCAACTGCGACCCTACCCAATCGCCGGCGCCCA
>CAZKVF010000156.1:0-25196 GCA_964556085.1 uncultured Solibacteraceae bacterium | reverse complement strand
AGACCAAAAAGCTCCTAGATGAGTCTGGCGCTGAAGACTGAGAGTCTGCGTAACGGATAGGTAGAAAACGAGAATTCACTTGAGCAAGAATCGAATAGGCCTCACTTCATGGACGGGAAAGAGCTTATCAAAGGACAAGTGGAGTATTATCGGGCGCGCGCGCCGGAGTACGATGAATGGTTTTTCCGTCAAGGCCGGTACGACCGCGGACCGGCTCATCGGGCGCAGTGGCTCGGGGAAGCCAGCGCAATCGAGGCCGTTTTGCGATCCACGGTGCGCGACGGCGAGGTGTTGGAACTGGCATGCGGGACGGGCCTGTGGACCCGTCACTTGGCGCAATCGAACCGCCGGGTTGTCGCCGTGGATGCCGCGCCGGAAGCTGTTGCCCGGAATCGAGAACGGGTGCATGCCGGTAACGTAGATTATGTGATCGCTGATATTTTTTCGTGGCAAGCTGCTGCGAAATTCGATTTCGTTTTTTTCTCGTTTTGGCTTTCCCACGTGCCCGACGAGATGTTCGAAGCGTTTTGGACAAGAGTCGGCGATATGCTTTCGCCCGACGGGCGTGTCTTCTTTATCGATAGTCTGCTGGAAGAATCCTCGAGCGCGCGCGATCATGCGCCGCTCGACCGGTCGGGGCTCTCGCGGAGGAAACTTAACGATGGGAGCGAGTTCGATATTGTCAAGATTTTTTACCAACCAGGGGAATTGGAAGCTCGGCTGAGAGGCCTGGGCTGGCGCGGATGGGTTCGAACCACGGAAACATTCTTTTTGTACGGCTGCTTCGAGCGGGTCAGCGCGCCTGGCTCAGACGCAGACTGGGAGTCTGCGCCACAAACGCTTACCCCCCCGTCACCTGCACCGACACATTGATCACGTGGTCGGCGCCCCCGATGGCGACGCCTTTGACCGGGGGGACGTCGGAGTAATCGCGTCCCCAGGCGAGGGTGAGGTGGTCGCCGTTCACGAGGCAATCATTTGTGGGGTCGAGGTCGAGCCAGCCGATGCCAGGACAGAAGACGGACACCCAGGCATGGGAAGCTTCTGCGCCGATAAGCGCGCCACCGCTCCGAAGATAGCCGCTCACGTAGCGCGCGGCGAGTCCCTGGGAGCGTAGGCAGGCGAGCATGAAATGGGCGAAATCCTGGCATACGCCACGCCGCTTGTGGACCAGTTCCGCCACAGGCGTGGAGACGGTGGTGGCCCGCTGGTCATACTCGAAATCTTCGTGAATGCGATGGCAAAGGTCGAGCGCGGCGTCGAGCAGCGGCCGTTCCGGTGTAAAGGAGGGCGCCGCATACTCCGCGAACTCCGCCCCGAGCGGAATGCGCGGGGAGGCGAAGACGAACTGGTATTCGCGCATGGCGCGAGGTTCCGCGTCGCGCCACTCCTCGCCGCGGGCCTCCTCCCAAGCCGGCGTAAGGGAAGGCTCGAGCGGATCGGCGGGCTCGATTTCCATGAGACTGCGACCGGTAATGGTCAGCGTGCGGTGCGGCTCGTGGATGGAAAAGTAGGTGGCGTCATTGCCGAAATAGTCTCGGCGCGGAAAGGTCTGCTCCGGCGCGGGAATGATCACGAGCTGATGATTGAGCACGCGCTGATTGCGATCGGACCGCGGCATCAGGTGCACTTCCGTATGGCAAATCGACACCGGGCCGCTGTAGAGATAAGTCGTGGTGTGTTCGGCGCGTAGTTTCATGCGTCGCTCACGAATCGGCGAACTGGCGGGACGGCACCGCCTGGCTGAAATACTCCTGGGTCAGCGTATCCGAGAGCGACCAAAGCTCACTGGTCAAGCGGTCGAGCAGGACTTCCAGGTTCGCGCGCCGGCCCACGGAATCCTCGGCCATTACGTCGCCCGCTTCGGTGAGTTGCACCTTGGTGAGAAGCGAGAGGGCCTGGCGCGCCTCGGCGGGACGACGGATGCGAGAACGGCTCCCGGGCAGTTGATCGACATGCTCGCGCAGGCTCACCAACTGGTAGGCCACCGAGCGAGGGTTGGCCTCATCCAGGAGCAGCAAATCAAGTACGAGATCGGGCTGCATGGAAGTCAGGTAGCGCGAGCGGTAGGTAATGGAGCTGTCCCCAATTTCCAGAAGGACCTCCAGTTGACCGCTATCGGTAGCAGTCTCGAACCCGAGGCCGTGACGCAGCAGCGCAACCATCTGCAGGGCGCGCTCGAGCCGCCGGCCGATATCCAGGAAGCGCCAGCCGTCGCCGCGAGTCATGCTCTCCATTACCAGGCCGCTGAATGCCGATAAGGTAGTTACCGCCTGATCCAGCAAGGCCTGGGCGTTGCTGAAGCGGAGCGGCTCGGGCGGAGGCGGAGAGGACAACTGCCGGTCCAGCTGATTCAGCACCCGCCAGGCGTCGGCGGAGATACGATCGCGCAAGAGCCAGCCGACTCGGCGGATCTGGTGCATGTTCGCGGGCAGGCTGTTAACCGAGTCACTGCTGTAGATGAGCGCCAGGACTTCCCGTTCCAAGGCGCCGAAATGGCTGCTGGGGGACGCCTGCTCCCCAGCGTCCGACTCCGGCGCGATGAATCCCAGGCCTGCCAGGATGTGCATGCCGGTTTCGACGCCGGCGATGGCCGTCAAATTGGTGTCCTGAATGAGGCGCGGCAGAACGGCGCGCGCAACGCGCACCACGGGCTCGACACGCTCCACGTAGCGGCCTAGCCAGAACAGGTTGTCGGCTACGCGGCTCGAGAGGTCGAAGGTAGCGCGGCTAACATCCAGCCTCTCGGCGGGAGAGCGCAACAGGCTGAATTGGGAGGGTTGGCCATCGGCCACCACCCACGTGTCCTTACTGCCGCCGCCCGATTGCATGGATGCAACGAAGTCGTTGAGCGAAGCGGTAATGCGCGTGAGGCCGCCAGGCATTACGGTGTAGGAATCGCCCGAGGCCACAGCGTAAACACGGAGTACCAGATGGCGCGGTTCGAGCGTGCTGCTTTCGAATACAGGCGCGGTGGAGAGTGCCACGAGTTCCTGGGCGACATACGACGCTGGCGCAGCGCGCACGCGATCGAGCAGCGCTTTTTTCTCGCCCTCGCTGAGCCGGTTGCCGAACATGGGATGGACGCCCCCGGCGGGAAAGGCGGGCTTGATTACGAGATCGGCTAGGTGCTCTTCTACATACGAGAGCGCCGCTTTTTCGCCGCACCACCAGGTGGCCACGTTGGGGAGTCTGAGCTCCTCGCCGAGGATGTGCCGGCACAGGCCCGGGAGAAAGCCGGCGGGCGCGGTGGATTCGACCAGGCCGGAGCCGAGCGCGTTGGCGACCGTCACAGTGCCCGAGCGCACGGCCTGTACCAGGCCGGGAACACCGAGCATCGAATCGGCGCGCAATTCGAGCGGGTCGCAGTAGGTATCGTCCTGGCGGCGCACGATTAGGTCCACCGGCAGCAGGCCGCCCAGGGTTCGGAGGAAAACGCGGTTGTCGCGGACCGTGAGATCGCCGCCTTCCACCAGGGTGAAACCGAGATAGCGAGCGAGGAAAGCATGCTCGAAGTAAGTCTCGTTGTATGGCCCGGGTGTCAGCACGACGATGCGCGGATTCTCCTTCCGGCCGCCCGCGAGAGAGCGCAATGCTTCGCGAAAGGTCTGGAAGAAAGCCGCCAGCCGCTGAATGCCGGCCAGGCGAAAAACATCGGGAAGAACGCGCGTGGAGACCAGACGGTTTTCGAGTGTATAGCCGGCGCCCGAGGGGGCCTGCGTCCGGTCCGCGATCACCCACCATCGGCCATCGGGGGAGCGCGCCAGGTCGGCCGCGTAGATGTTCAGGTAGACATTGCCCGGTACCGGCACATGAGAGCAGGGACGCAGGAATGCTGGATTGGGGAACAAAAGCTCCGCTGGGAATAAGCGGTCTCGTAAGACGGTTTGCGGCCCGTAAAGATCGGCGAGGATGGCGTTGAGCAGGGTGGCGCGCTGGCGTATGGCGCGCTCGATGAGCAACCACTCATCGCTATTCACCAACAGTGGCACCGGATCGAGAGGCCACGGACGCTCGGCATTATTAGGGTCGTTGTAGACGTTGTAGGCAGTGCCGTTCTCGTGTATCAGCCGGCGCCCTTCCTGCCAGCGGCGAGCGAAACCCGCTGTTCCCATCTGCTCGAGCGCATCGACAAGTGGCTTCCAGTGAGGGCGAACGATTCCGTCGGAGGCCACCATCTCGTCATAAAATCCCCCCGTAGGCCGGTAGGGCCAGGCGCGGGCGACGTGCTCCTCAGGATTGGCGATTTCGCGGTTCATTGCAGCCGGTCGAGGAGGTGATTTAGGACAAGAACGTTTTCACCGAAGAGATGCAGAGACAGAAAGGCCAGAAAATAAACCCCAAAACCTGAGAGCACAGAGGGGACAGAGCGCACAGAGTAAAACCCCGATTCATCCATTTCGCATTGTGACATGAACACCGCGCATTTTCTGAAGCATGTGGCGTACCGATTCAAGAGCTAGAAGTACCGGAGCATACCAGGAGGACGCCTGAGGTCGAGAGTCAGCGGAAATTGCGGATTGTGCTCCGGAGGCGGCACAGCCACAGGCCCGGCAGTCGAACCGAACGGAAAGAATCGGGCGCCACGGCGGCATTCGGCCTCGTTGGCGTTCACCGGGAACGTGACATAATTGCGGCCGCCAGGATGCGCGACATGATAGGTGCAGCCACCAACGGAACGGCCGGTCCAGGTATCGATCACATCGAAGACCAGAGGCGAATGGACGGGGATGGTGGGGTGAAGACACGAGGGCGGCTGCCATGCGCGGTAGCGCACGCCGGCCACCCATTCGCCCTGCTGGCCAGTGGCGTGAAGCGGGATGCGGCGGCCGTTGCAGGCGACCAGGTAGCGATCGCCGTAGAGGCCGTTCACCAGCACCTGGAGACGCTCGACCGATGAATCGACATAGCGCGCAGTACCCCCGGCTGCCGCCTCCTCGCCCAATACATACCAGGGCTCGGTGGCCTGGCGCAGTTCCAGATCAATACCCACATAATTGACGCGTCCGAGCACCGGGTAGCGGAACTCGAAATGAGGAGCGAACCAATCGGCCTCGAACGCATAGCCGGCGCGCTTGAGATCATCGAGCACGTCCGCGAAATTGCGCTGGATGAAGTGAGGCAGCATGAACTGATCGTGCAGTTCCGTGCCCCAGGTGGCGGGCGGGCGCGTGTACGGTTCGCGCCAGAACCAGGCGATGAGCGCGCGCACGAGCAATTGCTGGGTGAGGCTCATGCGCGCGTGCGGCGGCATTTCGAACCCGCGCAACTCCAGCAGGCCAAGGCGGCCGGAGGCGGAATCGGGCGAATAGAGCTTATCGATGCAGAACTCTGCGCGATGCGTATTGCCGGTCACATCGACCAGGATATGGCGGAAGATGCGATCCACGAGCCACGGCGGGCAGCCTCCGTTATCAGGCTCGGGGACTTGGCCGAAGGCAATCTCGAGTTCGTAGAGGCTGTCCTCGCGGGTTTCATCGACGCGCGGGGCCTGGCTGGTGGGGCCGATGAAGAGGCTCGAGAACATGTAGGAGAGCGAGGGATGATTGAGCCAGTAGCCGATCATGCTGCGGAGGAGGTCGGGGCGGCGCAGGAACGGGCTGTCGGCGGGCGTACCGGCTCCGAGCACGAAATGGTTGCCGCCGCCGGTGCCGCTATGTCGGCCATCGAGCATGAATTTCTCGGTGCCCAGCCGAGCCTGGCGGGCTTCTTCATAAAGGCCGGTAGTGTGATCTACAAGTTCCTGCCAGTTATAAGCAGGGTGGATATTCACTTCGATAACGCCCGGGTCGGGCGTGACCTTGATCTGGTTGATACGGGGATCGTAGGGCGGCGGATAGCCCTCGATGATTACGGGCATGCGGAGATGAGCAGCTGTGTCTTCGATGGCCGTCAGCAGATCGATATAGTCTTCGGTGGAGCTGAGCGGCGGCATGAAGATGTAGAGGTGCCCCTGGCGCGGCTCGACGCACAACGCGGTGCGAACCACCCAGGGCGCTGATTCGCTGGGCTTGGGCTGGCGGTCGCGCTCCTGGCCGCGAGCTCGCTGCAAAACCGGATCGGCGGGCGAGATGCGCTGGGGTACGGGGAGGACCCCGCGGTTCAGCATGGGATCCTCGAGGAATAATTGCGGCAATTCCGAAGGCGCGACCCACGGAAGGCTGGGCAGCGGCAGACGCAGACCGATGGGCGAATCGCCGGGGATGAGGAAGAGGTGCTGGCCACGCAACATCCACAAGCCGGTCTGCCACTCCGGGCCGTTTTTGCCTGAGCCGCGCTGCAACGGTAGCACGAAACCGGTGGGCTGATTGAGGCCGCGCTGGAACACCTGGCGCACGCGCTCACGTTCGCCTGCATCTTCGAGGTGGTTATCCACCGGGTCCACGTTGACCGGTAGCTGGCGCTCTTTCTGGAGGTAATAGAGCGGATCTTCGAAAGCCGGGTTGGCGTACGCGGGATCCACCTGGATGCGTTCCGCCAACGTTTCCAGTAACCGCTGCGCATCGAGCGGGCCGAAACGGGAATCTGCTCCCTCCCGCGCCAACAGTTGGCGATCGTGCCAGAGGGGAATGCCGTCGTTGCGCCAGAAGCAGGTGAAAGCCCAGCGCGGTAGCGGCTCGCCGGGATACCACTTGCCCTGACCGTAGTGCAGCAGAGCGCCGGTAGCGAAACGCGCGCGCAGCAGCTCGATCAGGCGCTCGGCGAGCAGGCGTTTCTCGGGCCCGACGGCGGCCACGTTCCACTCTTCGCCATCCATGTTGTCGATGGAAATGAATGTGGGCTCGCCGCCCATGGTGAGGCGGATATCGCCCCCGCAGATATCGGAATCGACTTTGTGCCCGAGGGCCTCGATGCGCTGCCATTGGGCATCGGAATAGGGGAGCGTAACGCGCGGGTCCTCATGAATGCGGCTCACCGACATCTCATGCGAGAACTCGACCTGGCATTCGCTCACGGTGCCAGTGACGGGCGCAGCGGAGGCCGGTTCGGGTGTAGCGGCAAGGGGCAGGTGGCCTTCGGCGGCGAGCAGGCCGGAGGTGGGATCGAGGCCCACCCAGCCGGCGCCGGGAAGATAAACTTCGGCCCAAGCGTGCAGGTCGGTAAAGTCGTGACACGGCCCTTCGGGTCCGTCGAGCGGCTTGACGTCGGGTTTGAGTTGGATCGTGTAGCCCGAAACGAATCTCGCCGCCAGGCCGAGATGGCGCAAAACCTGCACCAGGAGCCAGGCCGAATCGCGGCAGGAGCCGCTCGCGAGTGTGAGCGTTTCCTCGCAGGTCTGAATGCCCGGCTCCATGCGGATGAGATAGCGGATCAAGTGCTGGAGCCGCTGGTTGAGGCCAACTAGAAAATCCATGGTTCGGAGCGGGGAGAGGTCGATGGAATCGAGCAGTTCTTTAAGGCGCGCGCCGGCTGGGAAGGTTTCGAGATAGGGGGCAAGCTCTTTAGAGAGAGTTTCGGCGTAGCGGAAGGGGACCTTCTCGGCATAATCCTCGAGGAAAAAATCGAACGGGTTAATGATGGTCATCTCGGCCACCAGGCCCACCTCGATGGAGAGGCTGCGGACACGTTCAGGGAAGACCACGCGAGCCAGATAGTTGCTTTGGGGGTCCTGCTGCCAGTTGATGAAGTAGCCCTCGGGCTCGATCTTCAAGGAGTAAGAAGTGATGGGCGTGCGGCAGTGCGGCGCGGGGCGCAGGCGGATCACGTGCGGAGAAAGAGAGACCAAGCGGTCATAGTGATAGACCGTTTTGTGATGCAGCGCTACCCGGATGGGCATCGACCCTCCACGTCAAGCTTTTCAGATTAGCAGTTGAAAAGCCCTTTACGCCGATTGCCTGCGACGTGGAGGAAGGAAGAAGCTTTTCAGAGGACATTATAGCGAGGGAGGGCGGCAGGTTCACGGGGCGCTCCGCCGTGGGATGCGCGGCATAGAAGTGGCGACCCCTAGCCTTTCTACGTTTGTGAGGCTGGTTCGAGAGGTGGGGCCGGCGATCTTGTCGCCGGCCAAGCGGCGCGCTTCTAGCTATCGGAAGCGATCTGTTTTCTGGGGCAAGCTCAGTTTGGCACTTCTTACCATCAGCGGGCCAGGTCTCATTCTGCTGCGCGGCGGTAATACGGCGTCGCTGAGAGTCTGGAATGCGTCCGCCGGGTTCTCATGGCCATCACGGCGGAGTACCGCCCTCTGATCCCATCCGGTGGCAAATTGTACCGGTATTCGTCCGAATCAAGTTTTGACCTGATCTTTTTTTGGGGAACTTTCCGCGACGATTATCGTCATAATTGCAACAGCGCCTGGCCGCGCCGACCGCGAGAAATCGAAAGGAGCCCCTTGATGAACAAGAGAATCAGTGCTTCTATCGCCCTCGGGATCATTCTGGTGGCGAGCAACTCCTGGCCCCATCACAATATGACCGCTCTCTTCGACCTGAACGATCGTGTCACCTTGACCGGCACCTTCACGAAGATGGATTGGCGGAACCCTCATATCCAGTTTTTTGTGGAGTCGAAAAACGACAAGGGGCAGGTAGACATCTGGTCGGTTGAAGGACCGCCTCCCAGCTTCTTTAGGACGAGGGACATTAACAGGGCAGATTTCGAAGGCGCACTCGGAAAGACAGTAACGGTCGAAGCCAGCCGCGCCCGCGACCACTCAACCTCGGGGTTGCTCAGGGTCCTGACCTTGCCGGGCGGGAGGGAAATATCGGCCTGTCCGCAGAATTGTTAACTTTCAGCCGCGGCCTGAGCCTACCGGCAGAGCTGCCCGACCGGTAACAAGGCATCGGCGACAAAGATCGCCGGCGCTACCAGGGCGGGGACGTAATGCACGGCAGGTTGGGCCGGAGTGTCCGCTCGATTAGGAGGACGGGGTGAATCCACAGAGAATTTTCATGGCTGCTACGACGGCTGCGTGGTGCGCCGTCTTAGTTCTGGCGCAAGGCCAAAGTCCGCAAGATGAAAAAGCCAAGCAGGCCAAGGCCCGGAATATCGCGCAAGCTTTCGAACTGAACGCGCGGACGATCACATTGTTCGACCGTCAGGGCAAGGAACTGAGGAGAGTCGGACCACGGGCCATGTATAACGCCGTGGTGCTATCGCCCGATGCCAAGCGCCTGGCGGTGATTAAGACCGACCTGGAGAAGGAGAATCAGGACATATTTGTGCTGGACTTGGCCAGCGGAGCCAGCACGCAGATCACGGCGGGCCAATCACGGGAGTTCACCGCCGGGACAGTCTGGTCGCCGGACGGAAGCCAGATTGCCTACGTTGCCCTGCGCGGCGGCAGCTTTGAAATATGCCGCAGGGCCTCGAATGGACAGGGCAGTGAGGAACTTTTGTTTAAGCTCCCCGGCATCGCCATCCCGACGGACTGGTCCTCGGACGGGCGCTTCCTGAGCATCTCCTCGAACGACCTCAGTGGGAGCGTGTTGTCCGCACTGCCGCTGAGTGGATCCGGAGAACGGAAGCTCGTCGAAGTCTTCCGCAGCCCCAAGCAATTACAAGGCTGGCGGCTGTCCCCGGATGGCCGGCTGCTGGCTTACGTTTCCAATGAAACGGGAAAGAACGAGATGTACATCCGGCGCTTCGATCCAATTGCAGGTTCGCAGGACGCCGAGGGACCGTGGAAGATTTCGGATCAGGGCGCGCTCGGCGGTGGCTTCTGGCGCAGCGATGGCAAGGAGTTCTACTATCTGGCGGCGGATCGCAGCATCATGGCGGTTGAGGTCAGCACTTCGCGGCCCGTGGTATTCGGGAAGCCCAAAGTCATATACCGCATCCCGGATTCGATTGGTGGCACGGCGGGCGATATCAGCCGCAGCGGCGAGTTGTTGGTAATGGCGGTACCGCCGCCCCAGGTCCGGCAACTTACGATCTTCGATCGTCAGGGGAAGATCGTAAAGACCGTGGGAGAACCTGGACTTTTCTTGCAGCCGCATCTTTCTCCGGACGGAACTAAAATTTTGGCGATGAAGACCGATCCGGAAACATCGAACCAGGATATCTGGACTTATGAGGTCGCATCCGGCGCCGGCCATGCCGTCACGCATGACAACTGGCCGCACAACGGGCCGGTATGGTCGCCTGATAGCAAGAGCGTGCTGTATGTCTCGACGCGCGACAGCTACGCCAGTATCTACCGGAAAGCTTGGGACGGGGGCGGACAGGAGGAAATGCTGTTTCGTTACACCCCGGGAGCAGGCATGATACTGACAGACGTAACGGCGGATGCCAAGTTCGCGACCTTTTATACAGGAGTCATGGTGCTGGTGCCGCTGGTCAGCGAAGAGAAGCCTCTGGACCGGAAACCCATTGACTGGTTGCGCGATGAGTTCGACGTGTCGGGTGGACGTTTTTCTCCGGACGAGCGGCTGGTCGCGTATCTTTCGAACGAGACCAACGTTAATTCCAACGAGGTTTACGTCAGGCCATTTGATGCAAGCAAGCCGGATGCGCCGCCACCGGGCAGGGCGGTACAGATTTCGGCGACGGGCGCGGCGGGGATGCTCAACTGGCGCCAGGACGGCAGAGAGTTGTATTATCTGAGCCGCGACTGGGAGGTGATGGCGGTGGATATCTCGGCGACTCCGGCCTTGCAGGCGGGGACTCCTAAAGTTCTGTTCAAGCTACCGGGGCCGCTGGTGGGGAATCCAGCGCAGTGGAAAAACGCCAGTAGCGACGGGCAGCGCTTCGTGTTCGCTATGCCCGCGCGGTAGGGAGTTTATGGGGGCAGGCTGGTAGCCTGCTGGCCGATTGAAAATCGGCCTGGGGCAGGCGCTTCCGCCTGCCAACAAAGTCTTCTGTGCCGCTCTTACGTCTTCAGAAGCGGAACAAGCTCTCGGGAAGATATGATCTCGCGCAGGCCGCCTTCCGTCACCCCGCCGATCTCCAATTCCACGATCTGGTTCGGCTCGCGATTCCGGGCCATCTCGACCTTGAGGTAATTTTCGGTTAGCGCCACTCCCGGCTCGTGCAGCGTGACTGCGGAGAGCCTGCTGCCAATCATGCTCTCGCGGAATGCGCGGTTCTTGGCAGCCGCGAGTTCGCGCAGAATGCGGTTGCGCTCCTTGCGCACGGGCATCGGAACCTGTTCGGATGCCGCCGCGGCCGGCGTCCCGGGCCGTTCCGAGTAGGTGAACACGTGAAGATAAGTGAAGGGCAGGCCGGCGATGAACATGCGGCTCTCTTCGAACTCGGCATCGGTCTCTCCGGGAAAGCCCACCATCACGTCGGCGCCGATGGCTGCGCCAGGCATGAGGGCACGCGCTTTGGATACTCGATCGGCGTAATGCCGCGGGCGGTATTTGCGATGCATGCGCCGCAGCGTGCGGTCGCAGCCGCTTTGCAGCGGCGCATGGACGTGTTTGGCGATGCGTGACGAAGCCGCCATTACCGCCAACAGGTCGTCGGAGAAATCCATTGGTTCGACGGAACTGAGGCGAAGCCGCTCGACACCGGTTGCCGCCAGCAGCAGCCGGATCAGATCGGCTAGCCGCATGGTGCTGCCCGCTTCCCGGCCCCAGCGTCCCAGGTTTATACCGCTAAGCACGATTTCGCGGTAGCGCGCCGCCAGCGACCGCACCTGTTCCAGAACCTGTTGCGCCTGGGCGCTGCGGCTGCGCCCGCGAACCGAGGGGATGATGCAGAACGAGCAGCGGTTATTGCAGCCATCCTGGATTTTGAGGTTGGGGCGTGTGCGGTCACCCGCGGCATCGGCTACGGGCGCGGAGAGGAAATCGCGCTGGGCGAAGATGTCGCCCACCAAAATATTGCCGTGGTAGGGGGCAGCGGTTAACAAGTCGGCGATCTGCATCTTGTGCGAATTGCCGACCACCCATTCGACCCCGGGCATCGCAGCCAGTTCTTCAGGCGCGCGCTGCGCATAGCAGCCAGTGACGAGTATGCGTGCAGTCACATTTTCGCGATGCACGCGCCGGATGGCCTGCCGCACATCTTCATCGGCAGAGGCTGTGACCGTGCACGTATTTAGAATGACCAGGTCGGCAGCCGACCGCTCACCGGCCATGGAAAAACCTTTGGCGGAGAGCTGCGATTCGAGCGCGGCGCCATCGGCTTGAGTGGCGCGGCAGCCGAAATTCTGCACAAAAAAGCTGATAGCTGATAGCGGATAGCTGATAGCTTTATCATATGCCACTCTATCGAGCCGACCAGGTCGGTAGCCTGCTGCGTCCCCCGGAATTGCTCGCGGCGCGCGCTGCCCATGCCGCGGGACGGCTTCCCGACTCGGCCCTGCGCGCCGCAGAAGACCGCGCCATCATGGAGGCCCTCCGCAAGCAGGGTGAGATCGGTCTCGACATCGTCACTGATGGCGAGATGCGCCGCGGCTCCTGGCTGACGGACATGGCTGACGCGGTAGAAGGGTTCGTCCGCGAGAAGGTCATGCTCGAATGGAAAGGCCCCGGCGGCGGAGAGGAAGCGAGCACTGCGAATGCGGTTGGCGGCAAGCTGCGCAAGCTGCGTAAGCTGACTGGCCACGAACTGCCGTTCTTGCAACAGGAGTCCGACAAAAATTTCAAGATCACCCTGCCCGCGCCTTCGAACTTCATCGTGGCCAGCTATAAGCGCGGCGTGACCGACAGATTTTATCCGACTCCCACGGATCTGCTTGAGGATCTGGTGGCGATTGTGCGTGACGAAATCGAATGTCTCGTGTCGGCAGGCGTCAGCTACATTCAGTTCGACGCACCTTACTACTCGCACTATCTCGATCCGAAACAGCGTGACCGCATGGGAGCCGAAGGGCGCGACCCGGATGAAGAACTCGAGACCGGAATCGCGGCGGACAATGCGGCCCTGGCCGCAGCACAGTTGGAAGGCGGAAGCGCCCGCCCCACTCTGGCGCTCCATGTCTGCCGGGGCAACAGCCGGAGCCGCTGGTATACCGAGGGCGGTTACGATGCCATCGCGGAAAAACTGTTCCAGACCATGAATGTCGATCGCTTCCTGCTGGAATACGATACCGGGCGCTGCGGCGGTTTCGAAGCTCTGCGGCTCGTGCCGCGCGGGACGATGGTGGTGCTAGGACTGATTACGACCAAGGAAGCGCGGTTGGAATCGCAGGACGAGCTGCTGCGGCGCATCGACGAAGCGTCGCGGTATGTGCCTCTGGAGAACCTGGCCCTTAGCCCGCAGTGCGGCTTCGCCTCAGTGGCAGCGGGCAACCTGCTCTCCATAGACGACCAGTGGCGCAAGCTGGAACTGGTGGTGGAGACAGCGCGGCAGGTATGGTGAGGGTGGGGCAGGCGCTTTCGCCTGCCAAGATTTTTTCAAATGGCGGCGCGGCCGCGGGACCAGTCCTCCGCTACCGGAACCGCTCACGCCAGTGGCTGTGGTGCCGCGCCTGAGATTCTTATCGGCCGCCCCGCTCGATTACTCGATCCAAAAGTCGCGCGGGTAGAGACGGAACAGGCGCGTCTCCTGCCCTTCGGCTTTTTGCAGATATTGCTCGTAGGCGTCCAATTGCTTTTCCGGGCCGATGACGAACTGGACGGCGCCGGCAACGTCCTTGCCGGCTATGTCCATGCCCGGCAAGACGCGCGCGTAGACCTTCGGCATGCGCCGGAACAGCTCCTGGGTCAGATCGGGGCGGCGGCGCAGTTCGAGGATTGCTCGATGGAAGCGCGCCACGACCTCAGGCGTGAGGCCGTCGGCGAGATCCTCCGCCATGGCTTCGCCGCGAGCCTCATACGGAAGCGCGGAACGCGTGCCGTCGAAAGCTCCGGCGATGGCGTAATCGGCAAGAGCCGGATCGGGCTCGGCTTTCTTCAATTCGCCGATGACAAATTCCATGGTCTGAGGGAGCAGCGGCGTTCGCTCGGCGTAATAGTTGACGCGTGCTTCGAGCGGCCGGACGCGGATTCCGTTGCTGTAAGCGAGACCAGCCGACCAGGTCTTCATGAACAGACCATGCGCGCCATGGCCGGCATACAGCAGCGAGGCCAGGAAATCCAGAAGGACATCGGGGCTGGTATCCGCATAGCTCGCGCCGGGTGCCGAATTCAGGAAGACACCGCCCTGGGTGTTAGGATTCATTAGCCCTACGAATATTGGACGAGTGGCTTCCGGGTTGCGCGCGCGCAACCGCTCTTCGATACGACGGCCGGGGCGATAAACCGCCTTGGCGATTTTCCTGTCTTCGAGCAGCTTGGGGAAACCCTCAACGGCGGGCGCAAGCGCCTGCTCCGAGGCCGGCGAAGCGATTAGAAACATGCGCGCGCCGCCGGTGACCGCGATCGATCGCCGCACAGCTTCCAGCGCCGCCAGGGTTTTTTCGGGGCCGGTGTCGAGGTCGCGCCGCATCTGTCCAAAAAGCGCTGCCCAATCGGCGGCCAGGCTATCATCCGGAGTCTCGGCGAGAAGCGACTCCAAATCATGTGCGGCGTCGGCGGCCAGCTTTTTCGACGCAGGAGAAAGTTCTGCCATACCACGGAACGTCCCGCCTTCGACTGCGGCCAACACTTGGCGCCGCTGCTCGCGGGAGCCATCCACCGTTCCCAACTTCTCCAGGAATGCGTTGATATCCGGCGCGCCGCCGGCCTTCAGCATCCAGTGAAGGCGAAACACATTGTGCTCGCGCGTGAGGAAGGAGGAAGTGGCCAGCAGCAGAGGATTATCCTGGCGGCGCCAGGCGCGCGCGGGGTCCTCCACCCACGTCTCTTCGGGCCGGCCGGTAACATTGCGAAGCGAACCTAACGTCTGCTCGACCAGGTCGCGGATGCGGGGAAGATTTTCGGGGCGCCAATCGGGAGTCAACAGCGCCAGCTTCATCCACTCCAGCGCGCGACGGGTTTCCGCGACGTTGTTGCCGGAGCCGCGAAGCACCAGTTCATAACGATCCGTGAGCGGGTTGATACGGAACTCGGCGTCCAGGCCGAGGATCTCGTTGCGCAGGCGCTCCGTCATCTCGGTGTACGGGACGGGCTTGCCCGCATCGATCACCCCGGTGCGTGTCAGTAACGCCGGCAATATCGAAAGGTACACGAGCTGATCTTCGGACAGGCCGTCCAGGCGGAGAGCGATCCCTGCGGTAGCGCTGGTCATGCTGTCGAAATTGGAAGTAACCAGCGGCACGCCGCCGGCGAGTGCGCGGGTGTGGAACTCCAGCGAATCATCCAGGCCGAGCGGAGGGTTTTCGATAAACGCGGGAGATGTGATCGCTCGCGTAGCCGCCTCAATCGCCTGACCGGCGGTATCCTGTTCGGACTGATACCGGCGCAGCGCGGCCTGCTCGTCGGCGACCCCGTATTTCTGCTTCAGCCGCTCGACTTCGGTGCTGATGCGCGTCACGCGCTCGCGCTCTTCCTGGCCGGCCAGGGCCGGATCGGGGACAGCCGCTTCCATCCACGGAGTGACGCCGGCCAGCTTCCACTCTGGCAGGCGCTCGCGCCAGATGTTGGAAGAGCCGGCGAGAAGCTGCTCGATCGAATCGAGGTCTGCTTTCTCTGTGAGAGACTTGCGGAATCCCGCTTCCCGGTTCAGCCGGTACAAGTGCATGACCCATTCGGAGCCGATGCCGCGGAAGCCGAAGCCGGGTGGCGAATTGACGAACTTGGCCAGGGCGCGCCGCCGTTCCAGAACACGGCTTTTAAGCCGCGCGTTGAACGATTTCAGTTCGGCGGAGCCATCCGGGTACGCGGCGATGCGTTTCAGCTCGTCCAGAACTTTCGCGCGGAGGCTGGCTAGGTCCGCATCGCTCATGCGGGTTGGCGGCATGTCGCGAAACATGAGGTACACCGGGTTGCCCTGATCGGAATCGAGGTAGGCGCTTATACCTTTAATGCCGTAATCGGCCTCGCGAGTGGAGCCGTTGACCAGAAGGCGATAGAGGTTGGTATCGGGATCGCCGGCGAAGGTGTCGAGGAAGAGACTCAGCAGTTCATAATCGCGGTTGGCGAGTTTGCGGTCTGCGGGCCAAACCATGAGCACGGAACTGGGCTGCTGGTTGTTCTGGAAAGGATACGGTACGCGTTCGATGCGTGCGGCGGGTGCGGGCTGGGGCGCGGGCAAATCGTCCGCCGAGACGATGGGCAGCAGGGGGTGGCGGGGCTCCACGCGATCGAGCGCGGCATCGATTTTTTCCAGCGCCGTAGCGAGGGAGACGTCCTTCGGCAATGCGGCGATCATGCCCATATTGCCGCCAAAGTAATGCGCCGCATGGAAACGGCGGATATCGGCCGGCTGGATGATGCGGAGCGCTTCGGGCAAGCCGCCGGAGGAGAACGCCAAAGGGTGTTCGGGGCCGTAAGCAGCGAGTGAACCAGCGCGGAACAGACGGCTGATGGGGCGTTCCATGGTCGTGGTCATCTCGTTGTAGACGGTGCCCTGCTCTTCCAGGTGAAGAGCGCCGCCCGGCCCGCTTGTCACGCCGAAATTGCGCACTTCGCGGCGAATTTCCTCGTCGGTGTAATTGGGATAGATAAGGGCCTCGAACACGCGTTCGAAATGCTCGAAGAAAGTCTCACTGCCGGCCGGAGTATAAAAGTGGAAACAGGTCATCCACTGCATGGTGAACGCGCTGGAGTTGACCAGCGACATCGTTTCCAGGCTGCCGAGCGCGCGGCCGCGTGTGCCCTTGCCGAGCAGCAGATGCTCCTGGGTGTGCGGCTCGCCCTTGTTGGAGGTGGGATAAGTGGTTACCCAAAGGAAAGCTTGGGGCACCGACTGGATGCCCAACAGGTCGAGCGTGAAGCCGCTGCGGATCTGGCGGAAGCGCGCGCCCATGGGACGACCGCTGTCATCGAGATAAACCGCCACAGCGCGAAAGCCGTTGATACGCTGCCCGTCCATCAGATTGGCATAGGTGACATCGAGCTGCTGCGCCCGCAAAGGAATAAGGGCAAGCGCCAGGAAGAGGCAGGCTTTCTTCATGACATTCTAACTATAGCGTGGCTTGTGGAGCAGGCCCTTTGTGGGGCAGGTTGTTAAGGTTCGCGCGATTGGCTTTTGTGGGGCAGGCGCTTCCGCCTACCAATCACGCAGGATTCCATCCCGCCCCACAAATGCGCTTGTGATAAACTTTTGGACGCATTTTGAAGGGAGGATCGTCTTGAGGAAAACCTCTGGTCGATACATGTGGCTGGCGCTCGTTGTGGCGGCCGGATCGGTTTGGGCGCACCATTCGCCGTCGGCAGAGTTCGAAATGGGGAAGAAGGTCTCTGTCACCGGCACGCTCACCAAAGTCGACTGGGTCAATCCGCACATCGTCGTGTTGATGGACGCCAAGGGCGCCGACGGCGCTGTCGAAAACTGGAAGATGGAGAGCAATCCTCCGGCGTGGTTTCGCAGAGTGGGCGTGAACCGCAACGATCTTGCCAAAGCCTTGGGTCAGACGGTCACGGTCGAAGGCAACCGGGCTAAAAACGGCTCGCTCTACATGTACATGAATAAGATTACGTTTGCGGACGGGACTTCGCTGGAACTGGTGAACGGGCAACCGCCCGAGGGCTCTCAGTAGAGGACGAAGGAAGGGAGGACAAGGCAATGAACTACCGATCATTTTGCGCAGCGGCGGCGCTCCTGCTGGCCTCCGCATACGGGTTTGCACAGGACAAGACCGCGGCCGCCAAACCGGCCCCCACTGCCGCGCGTACGGCCGACGGCCACCCCAATTTGAGCGGCACGTGGGTATTCGCCATCGATCTTCCGCCTACCGCGCTGAAGAAAACCAGTGGCGGAAGCGCGGCCGTCAAGACGCTCGAACAGATCAACGACAGGAGAACAGCCAAGGGCGCCGTGCCGGGCGCGCTGCCCTCGACTCCCGCGCCTTCCTATAAGCCCGAGTTTCAGGCCAAGGTGAAGGACCTTTTCGATCACGAAAGCAAAACCGACCCGGTATTCTATTGCGGCAGGCCGGGCGTCCCGCGGATCGGGCCGCCGCGCCGCATTATCCAGCTCCCTAACGAGATGGTGTTCCTGTATGAAGACATCTCCGGCGATCCCTGGCGCATCATCCCGACCGATGGCCGGCCCCACCTGGCGAACGCCAACCCTTCGTATTACGGCGACTCGGTGGCACATTGGCAAGGCGATACCCTGGTCATCGACGTCACCACTTTCGTGGAAGACGGCTGGTTCGGGGAGGGCGGCTATTTCCATAGCGATGCCATGCATGTCACCGAGCGGCTTTGGCGCGTGGGCGAGAACCTCGCCTGGCAGGCCACTGTCGAAGATCCTAAAGTCCTGACCGGACCGTGGACGCAGCCGGCACGAATGATTCAGCCATCCACCGACCCGCTCCAGGAGTCGCCTCAGTGTACGGAGAAGGATGCCGCGCTGCTCGAGAATAACGATCACCACGGCCAACGCTAAGAACCAACGCTAAGAAAGATGAGACTGTTCATTAACTTAAGCCTTTTCGGTTTGCTTGCCGGACTGGCTGCTACTGCCCCGGGAACATCTACTGTCAAAGGTGTGATCATCGACAAGCAGTGCTCTGCCAAGGCGGAAGTACGCGTCCTGCCCACCGGCATCGAGGGAGGCATGATCGTAGCTGAGGCGCACACACGGGAGTGCGCCTTGATGCCCGCCTGCCAGAAAAGCGGCTATGGCATCTTCACCTGGGATCAGAAATTCCTGGCGTTTGACGCAGCCGGAAGCCGGAAGGCCCTGGAGCTGATCAAGGCTTCGAAGAAGCTGGATGACTTCGAAGTCGAGGTGACGGGCACGGTCGAAGGCGACATCATCAAGGTAGAAAGCATCAAGCTGCGGTAGCTGGGTGGAACATTCGCCGGCGGCAAAGACCGCCGGCGCCACCAAGAAGACCGGTACAGTGTGGCGGTTGGTGCTTTCGGTAAACCGTTTGCGATCAACATAGCTTGAAACGAAACCGCCACAGTGTGGCGGTTTGGCGGTTTTGATCCAAGAGACCGCCGGTGCTAGCGCGGTGGGTGAAACAGATCCGGCCCCTTGACCTCCGGCTCCGGGCTGACGATGTCGAGATTCACCACGATCGGCTCCTGGCCGCTGCGCACGACCACCGCTTCGACAGGCTCATCGTTTCTGGCGTTGATCTCCTGGTGCGGCACAAATGGCGGTACGTAGATGAAGTCGCCGGGTCCGGCTTCGTCGACATACTCCAATTTCTCGCCCCACCGAAACCGCGCGCGGCCCTTCACGATATACAGCACGGTTTCCAGTTCACCGTGATGGTGCGCGCCGGTTTTAGCATTCGGCTGCACCACAACTGTGCCGGCCCACAGTTTTTCAGCGCCCGCCGTGGCATGCGTAATGGCTGCGGCGCGGGTCATGCCCGGTGTCTGGGGCGTGTTGGCGTCCAGTTCGCCCGCGCGCACGATACGAATCCCGTGTTGCTTCCAATCGGTTCCAGGTACGCTCACTTGGCTTATCCTAACAGGAGCAACGTTGTGGAAGCCATCGAATGATCAGCGCTGAGGATTTTCGCCGGATTGCGTGCAGCCTGCCCGGCGCGGAAGAGAAAGGCCACATGGGCCATCCCGATTTCCGTGTGGGCGGGAAGATCTTCGCGACTCTTGGCTACCCCGATGCAGGTTGGGGCATGGTAAAGCTTACGCCCGAAGAGCAGCGAGTCTATGTAGCCCTGGACGCGGGTGTCTTTGTTCCTGTCAAAGGCGCTTGGGGCCTGCGCGGCTCCACGAACATTCGCCTGCGCGCCGCTAATGAAGCGGTGCTCCATGAAGCGCTCGAGAGCGCCTGGCGGGCAGCCCAGGCCACGAGAAAACCCACGCCGAAGAAGCGAAACTCCAACAAAAGTTAGAGAACTGCAGGACCAGACCGGCAAATCAAATTTCCTAGAAGTACTAAATCTTATGGTAGGGATGCTGGATAACTCATACGGGAAATCACGGATGTCTTGCCTGGAACATCATGCAGTTAAACCCTGATAGGGTGAAATGCTGCTAAAAAATCCGACAGTTAGAATTGATTTGGTCCACCGCGAATGTTACTATCATCACCGGTCTGTCATCCTCCGAGACAGATTGCAGTAGACTTCAGCTCCATGCGTTTTGCATGGAGCTTTTTTTGTGGTCGGGTTGGCAACCGCCCTGCGGACCGGCTCCTGGCAGGCGACCTGGTCGCCTGCTCCACCGGCGAGCCTGGCCGCTCCGGAGCCCAGGTGCGCTAATTCCATACCCGCGGTGCCGTCTTATTGTTAGGCGGGGGCCTGGACTGTCGGACCTCCGGGATTGGTAGGATGGAAACGCCAGCGGCGATCCGCATGGAACCGGCCACCTCGTCCGCCACGGATTTCGAACGCACCTTCCGCGAGAACTATGCGTCCGTGTACCGGGCGGCGTACCGGGTAACCGGAAATGCGGAGGACGCCGAAGACGTGCTGCAAACGGTGTTCCTGCGGGTACTGAAACGCGATCCGGAGCGTGATCCGGTGGACAACATGGCGAGTTTCCTGCATCGCGCCGCCGTCAACGCGGCGCTCGACGTGGTTCGCGCACGGCAAAGCGCGCGCAGAGTTCCGCTGGTGGATTTGGAGCCGGTGCTGGCCGAGTCCGCGCATCACGGGCCAGATCGCAGGCACGCCGCGGGCGAAATCCGGGACTGGCTGCGCGCGGCGCTGGCGCGCCTGAATCCACGGGCCGCGCAGATGTTTGTAATGCGGTTCTTCGAGGGAAAAGACAATCCCGAAATCGCGCGCCTGCTGGACACCACGCCCGGAACCGTTGCGGTCACCTTGTCGCGAGCGCGGGACCGGCTGGAGGAAGAGTTTCGTTCGCAGCTGGGAGTTGTGTCATGAACCCTGAAGATCGATTGCCGGCGCCCCTGGAACAAGCCGTTGCGGAGATTCGCGGCGAGGAAGTTTCCCAAGCGGACGTGGATGCCGCCGCGTCGCGCGTGTGGCGGCGCTTGGCGCAGGAGGCCGAACGGCCCGCCGAGCACATTGGCGATTGCGCCGCCTTCCGGGAGCTGTTCGCAGATTATCGTGCCGGCCGCCTGAGTGACGCCCGCGCCCTGCTGGTGAGGGATCATCTGCACGAGTGCGTGGCTTGCCGGCGGGTTTTCGAAGGCAAAGTAGTTTCCCTCGAGAGACCGCTCCCTGACGGTCGCGGCTCCGAAAGCATTTCCCGCCGCTCCGAAACACGAGCGGCCGGTCGCTGGGCCGTTGCCGCCGGCGTGGTCGTAGCGGGCGGGCTTGTCGCCTGGTTCACAATCTTCCAGCACACCTCTTCGGGACGCACGGTGGTACAGTCCATTAACGGAACGCTTTACGAGGTATCTGGCGCGGGCCTGCGTCCGATGGCACCCGGAGAAGCGTTGCCGGACGGCATCGAAATTCGCACGGCCCGAGATTCGCGCGCCACGATCGCTCTGGGTGACGGGTCGCTGGCGGAACTGCGTGAGCGCTCGGATTTCTCAACGTCCGGCGCCTCCTCCGGGCCGGGCGGCGATATGACGCTGCACCTCGACCGCGGCAGCCTGATCGTCCAGGCCGCCAAGCGGCGCTCGGGCCACCTGTTCGTGGCTACGGCCGATTGCCGTGTGGCCGTCACCGGCACCATGTTCGGCGTGAACGCCGGCGTGAAGGGCACCCGGGTTTCTGTGGTCGAAGGCCAAGTCAGCGTCAGCCAGGAAAACCGGCAGAGGATCCTGAGCCCTGGCGAGCAGTTTTCGACCAGCGAGGTGCTGGAGCGAGCGCCCGTGCGCCAACAGGTAAGCTGGAGCACCAACACGAGGTTTCTGGGCGCTCTCGCGGCGCTGCACGACATTTTGATTGAACCGCGCCCGGTGAAGCAGGTTCGCTATTCCAGCCGGCTGCTCCCACGCTTGCCTGAGTCAACGGTTTTTTACGCCGCCATCCCGAATCTCTCGGATTATTTCGCTGAGGCCAAAGCTGCGTTCCGGAAGAAATCGACGGAGGACGCCGGGCTGCGGGCGTGGCTGGCGGCTCCCGAGGGAGCGCAAGCCGCGGCGATCGAGCCGTTCCTGGATAGACTGCGCGCCGCCAACGAATACCTTGGCGATGAGATTGTGGTGTTCGGAACCACCTCGGCGCCCGCGCCCGTGATCCTGGCGGAACTCAAGCGAGATGGCTTCGCCGAATTCTTGCGTGGCACCGGCCTGCCGCTGGCCATGGAAGTGCGCTCGGGGATGGTGCTGCTCAGTCCCAACCCAAAGGCCCTGGCGGTCGCGCTCGATGGTACGTTCCAGAACACAGAATTCTATCGGCGCATCGAGGGGGCTTATCGGCAGGGCGCGGGCCTGCTGCTCTGCGCAGATTTGAAGAGCGTGCCGCACGCAAGCCTTCCGTTCCGTAACGGCGGCGGCTTGGATGTTGATCGGAGTAGGCAGGCGAAAGCGCCTGCCCCACCTATGGGGGCAACGCCTCCCGCCCGTTTCCTCATCGTCGGACAGCAGCAGGTTTCCAAGCGCATAGAGACGCGCGCGGCTTTGGATTTCGATGGCCCGCGGCAGGGCATCGCCGCCTGGCTTGCCGCGCCTTCCCCCTTCGGTGCGCTGGACTACATCACGCCCGAAGCCACCCTGGCAGCTGCCTTCGTGGTTGCCGATCCGGCCGCGATGCTCGACCAGATCTTAAGCCGCGACCCTCAAGCGGCGGAAGGCCGCCGGGAACTGGCTGCGAGCTTGGGCGGCGAGTTCGCCCTCGCCCTGGACGGGCCGCCATTCCCGGTGCCTTCCTGGAAGCTGGTGGCCGAAGTATATGACCCGGCGCGGTTTGAGAAGGCGCTGGAAACGGTGGTGGCGGAGCACAACCGCGCGGCCGAGGGCACCGGCGCGAAGCGCTTGCGCATGGCTCAGGAAACTGCCGACGGACGTACCTATTATCTGCTCGGCTTGGGCGATCCGAACCCGTTAGGCGAGGCACACTACACCTTTGCCAGCGGTTACCTGATTGCTGCGCCCACGCGCGCCTTGGTGGCGCGAGCACTCGAGGCCGGCGCTAACGGCATCGGGCTCGCACGATCACAGTCTTTCACGGCGCTTCTACCCCACGATCCGTATGCCGATTTTTCGGCCGTCGTGTATCAGCACCTGGGCACGACGCTTGCTCCGTTTGCCGGCTTGCTCGGACCCAAGGGCGCGGAGCTCGCCAATCCCAAACCGCTGCTGGTGGCGGCCTATGCCGAGCCGGACCGTGTCACGCTGGCAAGCACCGGCGATCTGCTGGGAATCAGCCTCAGCAATCTGTTGAGCGGAAGTGCCCTCGGTGCGGTCAAAGACATGTTACCGATGGCCCAGTTACTGGGAACAAGCGCTGTGCCAATTCCGTCTCGATAGAATGACAGGCCAGGAGGCCTGTCCCACTGAGATGGATCCCGTCATCGAACTCGACGCCCTGGAAGTCCGCTTCGGCGGGCGGCCCATTCTCAAGCGGCTGAATGCTTCTTTGACGGGCCGCGCCATCGGCCTGCTCGGCCCTAACGGCGCCGGCAAATCCACGCTGCTCAATACGCTCATGGGCTTCTACAAGCCTTTTTCGGGCACAGCGCGCGTGCTGGGGCACGACGTGTGCACGGAAGCACGGCGTGTGCGCGGCCTGATCGGGTACATGCCTGAGAATGACGCTTTCATTGCCTCGATGAGCGGCGTGCGTTTCGTGCGGCTGATGGCCGAGCTTTCCGGCCTGCCTCCGGAGCAAGCCCTGGAGCGCGCCCACGAAGCCTTTTTCTACGTGGGATTGGGCGAGGTTCGCTACCGCGCGCTCGGAACCTATTCGCTGGGCATGAAGCAGGCGGCCAAGCTGGCGCAGGCTATCGTCCATGGGCCGCGCCTGTTGTTTCTCGACGAGCCGACGAACGGGCTCGATCCGCCGGCGCGCGCGCGCATGATCCAGCTCATTCAGGAGATTCGCGACCGAGGCGATTTGCACCTGATTCTCTCTTCGCACCTGCTGCGCGATGTGGAGGAGTGCTGCGACCAGGTGCTGATTTTGAAAGCCGGCAACATCGCGGCCTGCTGCAACCTGGAAGAGGAGCGGCGCGCCAACCGGCGCTTCCTGGAACTGGAAACGCGCGGCGAATCGAACGGCTGCTTTCTCGAAGCGCTGGAGCGGCTCGGCTGCCAGACCGCGCAGGGCGCGCTGGGACGGATCAAGCTGGTGATGCCCGAGGGCCTCGAAGTGCGGCGCCTTTACGCCTTGGCGGAAGAGCAGAGCGTGCAGATCCGGCGCCTGAACCACAAGCGCGATTCGCTCGAAGACATTTTCCTGAAGGCCATGGAGGGCCGGGATGGCGGTCTATAAGAAAACTTACCGGCCGTACGACGGGACATTGCGGGCTGCCTGGCGGCGCTTCTTCGCCATCCCGCGGTATGCCCTCGAAGATCTGCACCGCTCGCGGTTCCTCAACATTTTCTACATCGCCACGTTCGCTTATCCGGTGATCGCCGCCATCATCATCTACCTGCAGCACAACCTGGAGGCCCTCCGTTTGTGGAACGCCGACCGCCTGGCCGGCCTGATTCCCATCGATGCCGGGTTCTTTATGACCTTCCTGGGCTGGCAGAGCATGCTGGCGCTGTTCCTGGCCGCGTTCATCGGGCCGGGGCTGGTGTCGCCCGATCTGGCCAACAACGCGCTCTCGCTCTACCTGGCGCGGCCGTTCTCGCGCGCCGAATATGTCCTCGGCAAAGCCAGCGTGCTGTGGCTGCTGATCTCGCTGATGACCTGGGTTCCCGGCCTTCTGCTGTTCGCATACCAGGCATCTCTGGAAGGCGGCGACTGGATGGCGGCGCACACGCGTATCGCTTCGGGCCTGTTCATCGGCGCCTGGATCTGGATCTTGTGGCTGTCGCTGCTGGCGCTGGCGCTCTCGGCGTGGGTGAAGTGGAAGCCGGCGGCAGGAGCGTTGATGTTCGGGGTATTTTTTGTAGCTGCCGGTTTCGGGGGCGCTATTAATCAGGTGGAGGACACCAAGTGGGGCCTGCTGCTGAACCTGCCGAACGTGATCGGGACGCTATGGGTGTGGCTTTTCGAGGGCGACCATCCGGCGAGTAACGGCGGCGTCTTTTTCCGTCTGGACCAGAGCGGCGTGATTCCGGTTTGGACTTGCTGGGCCGTGCTCGCGGCGTTGTGTCTCGCGTGCCTGTACATGCTGGCGCGCAAGATCCGCGGCGCGGAGGTGGTGCGATGAGCGATCAGCTCATCACTTTCTCTGACGTCTCGCGCTTCTACGGCGAAGTGCTCGGCGTGAACAAGGTAAACCTTTCGATCCCGTCCGGCATCACCA